>CAIXUG010000071.1 GCA_903922605.1 uncultured Verrucomicrobiota bacterium | reverse complement strand
TCAGCCGGGTGGGGAATCTTTGAGGTCCAACGGTTTCAACCGTTTTTCGGCGACGACGGCCCCGCCTATTCCCGACAAGCCGTTAAAACGGCTGGGCCGGAGGGCGGACCGGCCACCGGGCTGAAGCCCGGTGCTAATGGATTGGGTCCAAATTACCGGGGCCGGTCGCTTTCATCAGCTACAGAATTTATTAAACCGCTATAGCTACACCTTTACCGATACCCGGGACGCCGTTACGCGCAGTCGGCTGAGCAACTCTCCGGAGCACCTCGCCAAGCTGGCGCTTTCCGTGCCGGTCTGGCGCGACCAGGTTTTTGCCAGTTTCGACCTGCAGGCCATGAGTGACCGTCAGACGGCCGGCGGTGCCAGGGTTGGCGCGTACTGGCTGGCCAACGCGACCCTGTTCTCCCGGGAACTGGCCAAGGGCCTGGAGATTTCCGTCAGCGTTTACAACCTTTTCGACCGCCATTACAGCGACCCGGTCTCGCCCGATTTCACCCAGGATTCCATCCCGCAGGACGGTCGTACTTTCCGGGTGAAGCTGGGCTATCGATTCTGACCCCGGAGCGCATGATAAACCGTGCCATAGCGGGTCATAAACCAGGAATTGCCAAGGTGGGTTTCTGGCTGCTCCTGGCGGCGTCGGCCTGCCTCCAGATGTGGCTGCGCGCGGCTGGAGAAGCCGATCCTCAGGTCACCCTGGAATACCGGGTCAAGGGTGGGTACCTTTACAATTTCGCCAAGTTTGTCGAATGGCCGGCCGGTTCATTTCCATCGCCCGACAGCCCGTTCGTCATCGGGGTTCTGGATGGCGGTCAGGCTCTCCCAATTCTGAAGGCCCTGTTGGAAGGCAAACAGGTGGACGGCCATCCGGTGCAGGTGAAACCGGTGCTGCTGGCCCGGGCCGAAAAGGGGCTGCAAATCCTCTTCGTCACCCGGGCGGCGGGCAGCAGTCCGAAGCAGGTGCAGGCGCTCGCCGGCCCCACCGGCACACTCGTCGTCGGCGAGACGGAGCACTTCGCCGAGGATGGGGGCATGGTGGGTTTTACCCGCGAGGAAGACCGCATCCGGGTCTGCCTGAATCTGGAACGCACGACCGCCGCCGGGCTCAGGGTCAGTTCCAAGCTGGCCAGCGTGAGCCGGCTCGTCCGCACCCGGGAACTTTGAGCGACATTGCCCGTGAAAATCATCAAAGATCTTCCCATCCGCCGCAAACTGCTCTGGATCACCCTGAGCACCTGCGGCATCGCGCTCACGGTCGCATGCTCAGGACTCTTCTGGTTTCAATCGGTCAACTTTCGCCAGGCATTTGTCGCGTCGCTCCAGTCCCTGGGGGCGGTGGTCGCCCAGAATTGTGCGGCCCCGCTCGCCTTTGACGACCGCCATTCGGCGGGAGAGGTGTTGTCCACCCTCAAGGCCAACCCCAGCATCACCGCCGCCGTCGTCTTCGACTCGGCAGGTGCGGTGTTCGCCCAGTTCGGGGTCGTGGAGGGAGGGGCGGCGGCAGGAAAAACCGGTCCCGCCGGGGAGGTGGTATTCACGAATGGCCTCGCCAATTTGAACCTGCCGGTCCTGGCCCGCGAAAGTCCGTCCGTCCGGCTTTTTCTGCAGGCCAATTTCGGCGATCGCCGCCGGGAGCTGTTCCGGCTGGATGCCCTGGTGTTGGGGGCGGTGTTCGCCGCCTCACTGCTGATCGTCATTCCGTTCTCCGCCGCCTTGCATGGCTACATCACCCGGCCCGTTGCCGCCCTTGCGGAGGTCGCCCACAACGTCAGCGAAAAGGGGGACACCACGAACCGGGCTCCCGAATTCGGAGCCGACGAGCTTGGTCTCCTGACGCATGCCTTCAACCAGATGCTGGATCAGATCCAGCGGCGCGATCACCAATTGCGCGAGAGCCAGCAGCGTTTTGAGGTGGCCGTCCAGGGATCCAGCGATGGCATCTGGGATATGGATCTGGTCGCCGGCTCCGTCTATTTCTCCCCCCGTTGGAAGGAGATGCTGGGCTACACCGATGCGGAAATCCGGAACCACCCTGACAGCTTCCGCATGCTGCTCCACCCGGACGAGGGGGAGGCGGTGCTCCATCGGATTGGGGAGTATCTGGCCGGGAGCGAAACCACCTTCCAGCTGGAATTCAGGGCGATTCACAAGGATGGCACCGCGCGCTGGATTCTCTCGCGGGGAGTGGCGCTCCGGGATGCGCAGGGCCGCGCAGTCCGGTTCGCCGGCTCCCATTCGGACATCACAGACCGGCGGCGCGCCGAGGAGGAGGTGCGGCGTGCGCGGGAGAAATTCGAATCGCTGGTCAATTCCCTCAATGGAATCGTGTGGGAGGCGGATCCCGAGACGCTGCGGATGACCTTTGTCAGCCGCCAGGTCGAAACCCTGCTCGGGCATGCTCCCCTCCTCTGGATGGAGAGTCCCGATTTTCGCGAGCAGTACCTGCACGCCGATGACCGGGCCGGCGTCCTGGACGCATTCCGTTGTGGGGTCCGCGCCGGCGAACCCTTTCAGCTGGAGTACCGGGTGCTGGCGGCGGGCGATCGCACGGTCTGGATGCGGGACAGCATCTCATTCTATCAGGAAGCTCTCCAACCAACCCGGGTGCGGGGAGTGTCATTGGATATCACCGGGCAGAAGGTGGCGGCCGACCAGATCTCAGCCATGCAGCGCGAACTGGTGGAATCCTCCCGGCAGGCGGGCATGGCGGAGGTGGCCACCGCCGTCCTCCACAATGTCGGCAACGTGCTGAACAGCGCCAACACCGCGACGGCCGTGGTCGTGGAGCGGCTGCGCCGGTCGAAAACTCAGACCCTCACCCGGGCCGTGGGCCTGCTCCGCGAACACCAGGGCGATCTTGCGGAATACCTGGGGAAAGATCCGCGGGGACGGCTGCTGCCCGACCTGTTGCAGGCCGTCGCGGAGAATCTCGCCGTCGAGCAGACGCACCTGGTGCGGGAGGTGGGCGGCCTCCAGCAGAACATCGACCACATCAAGGAGATCGTGGCGATGCAGCAGTCTTTCGCCAAAGCCTCAGGATGCTCCGAGAACATTTCACCCGCCGAGCTGGTCGAGGATGCCCTGCGAATGGCCTTGGGCGGAGTGACGCGTCACGAAATCCGCATCGTCCGCCGGTTTGAAGCGGTCGGCCATGTGCTGGTGGACCGCCACAAGGTTCTGCAAATTCTGATCAATCTCGTCCGTAACGCCTGCCACGCCCTGGAAACAAGGGATGCCGGCCGGGAACTGGTCCTGGGCATCACCCAGGGCGCGGCCGGCCTGGTCCGTCTGGAGGTGACCGACAACGGCGTCGGAATCCCCCCGGAGAACCTGCTGCGCATCTTCAATCACGGCTTTACCACCAAGAAGAATGGGCACGGCTTTGCCCTCCACAGCGCGGCCAACGCCGCCAAGGAAATGGGTGGTTCGCTGCTGGTACGCAGCGACGGCCCGGGAACCGGGGCGACCTTCGCGCTCGAGCTGACCGCCGCTCCCCGAAACACTCTTTCACCCCATCAAAAGACGGAACGACTGCCCGCTCCGGAACTCGTCGCCGCCTAAAGGTTAAAATATTATGAAATCGCCCAAAATTCGCATCCTCATCGTTGACGACAACACCGCCATTCACGAGGACTTCAAAAAAATCCTGTGCCCGGACTATTCCTCCTCCCAGGTCGATTCGCTGGAGGCTTCCGTCTTTGAAGAGGTGGCGGCGCCCGCGTTCGGCAATGACTTCGAGATTGACTCGGCCTTTCAGGGGATGGAGGCCCTGGCCAAGGTGCAGGCGGCCCTCGCCGAAAGCCGCCCCTACGCCATGGCCTTTGTGGATGGGCGCATGCCTCCGGGTTGGGATGGGGTGGAGACCATCGGGCACCTTTGGAAGGCCTATCCCGATCTGCAGGTCGTCATCTGCACCGCCTACTCGGACTACTCCTGGGAACAGATCATCCAATGTGTCGGCCACAGCGACAGCCTGGTGATCCTGAAGAAGCCCTTCGATGCGGTGGAAGTGATCCAACTGGCTCATGCCATGACCAAAAAATGGGCCCTCAACCTGCAGGCCCGCGCCAAGACCGCCACCCTGGAGGGCATGGTCCGGGATCGCACCGAGGAGCTCGAGCAGAAGAACCGGACGCTGGTGGAGGCGCAGAAGGCGGCCGAGGCGGGCCATCGTGCCAAGAGCGAGTTTCTGTCGGTGATGACCCATGAGCTCCGCACCCCGCTGAATGGGGTCCTGGGCATGACCGATCTCCTGCTCGACACTTCCCTGGATGAGGAACAGCGCGATTTTGCGGAGACCATCCGGATGAGCGGCTCCTCCCTCCTGACCGTGCTGACCGAAATCCTTGATTTCACCCGTCTCGAGAACGGCAAGCTGGAACTGCGTTGCACCGAGCTGAGCCCGGCCGACTTGCTCGGGAAAGCAATGAACGCCGTCGCCTCTGAAGCCAAAAAGAAGGGCGTTTCCCTGATCGCCCAGGTTGAAGCCCAGGTTCCCGAGAGAGTCTTGGCCGACTCGCACAGACTGGGCCAGATCCTCATCAAACTTTTGTCCAATGCCGTCAAATTCTCCCCTTCCGGGAGTGTCCAAATCCGGCTCGCTGCCGAATCCACGGGGGACGGAGACGTCAATCTGCGGTTTGAGGTGGAGGACTCCGGGATGGGCATCGCCCCTGAGTTGGCCGGCAAGCTGTTCGCGCCATTCACCATGTGCGACAGTTCCACCACCCGAAAATTCTATGGCATTGGTCTTGGGCTGGCCATTGCGTCACGACTCACCGCGCTCATGGGTGGCAGCATTGGCTTTACCGGCCAGCCCGGTTCCGGCACCACCTTTCACTTCACCGTCAAAGTTCGAGCGCTGTCCGGCTCGGGAAAGGCAGACGGATTGGGTCCTGAGCCGGCTGCCAAAGCAGAGCGAGAACTCTCTTTCGCCTGTTCACCGGGTCAAGTTGAGGATCGGCACCTGGTTCGTTAAGCTCAGCAGTGCCCGCGCCGAGGTCAGTTGGGCCGGGCTCCCAATGACCAGGATCTGGTCGCCGGGAAGCAATTCCTCGTCCGGACCAGGATTGATAATCCCTTTGCCACCCCGTTCGATGCCCACGACGCTGGCTCCGGTCTTTGTCCGCAACGCGAGTTCGCGGATCAGCTTTCGCGCCGCCACCGAATGTTCGCCGATCGTCAGCGCCTCAAGGTCGGCCTCACGCAGCAGGGCGGGGATGGCCACCGGTTTTTCCGCAAGGGTCGGGGGCGGTTGCGACAGGGTTTCCTGCAGCGCGACCTGGGCCTTTGAGTAGATGCGGATGGAGGAGCGCCACAGCAGCCAGGTGAGCAGCGCGACCACGACAAAAAGGACGATGAGGACCCTGAAGGGCGGCAGCAGGGTGGAGCTGAGCGTCAGGCCGAAGAGGGTCAGGCCGGCGAGACCGGCAAACGGGATGGCGTGACTCACCACGGAGCGGAGCGCGGCGGTGCGTTCGCCGGCGGCTTCCGGGGTGATCTTGAGCTCCGCCACCAGCAGGCCGAGCGCCTGGAGCTTGCGAAACGTCGCGACGAAGAGCGGCAGGGCCACGACCACCGCCACCAGCCAGAGCGCGGTACGGTAGATCTCAGGTCGCCCCAGATATTCAGGCAACCAGGGTAACGGGCGGCGCCCCAGAAACGCCGCGCCGAGGAACACGGCGGCGATGAGCATGACATTCAGGCTCATCTGGACCGTCCACTTGCGGACCAGCTGCGCCGGGAAACTGGCCTGGCGCTGGCTGCCGAGCTGCCCGACCCAGCGTGTGTACACCGCCAGGTAGCCCAGCAACGGGCGGGGCGCGGTGCGATCAAACCGGGTCACCAGACCGTCGGCGCTCCGGATCAGATACGGGGTGCAAAGGGTGGTGAGAGCCGACACGGCGACGGCGATCGGATAGAGAAAGTCGCTGGTGACCCGGAGCGAAAGCCCCAGCGACGCGATGATGAAGGAGAATTCGCCAATCTGGGCCAGGCCCATGCCGACGCGCAGTGACGTGCGGGTGTCATTGCCGGCGATGAAGGCACCGAACGAGCAGGTGAGCACCTTGCCGACGATGACCACAACCGTGATGGCGGCGATCGGCCAAGCATAGGACAGCAGCATCTTCGGATCGATCAGCATCCCGATGGCGACGAAGAAAACCGCGCTGAACATGTCGCGCAGCGGCTCGGTGAGATGCTCGATGCGGCCCCGTTCGCGGGATTCGGAGATGATGGCCCCGATGACGAACGCCCCGAGCGCCACGCTGTAGCCGAGCTTTACCGCGAGCAGCGAAAACCCGAAGCACAGCCCCAGCACCGTCACGAGCAGCATTTCGTTGCTCTTGAAGCGTCCCACAAAGCCCAGCAGCCGGGGCACGACGATCAGGCCGAGCACCAGCGCGGTCGTCAGGAAGATCGCGAGCTTGCCGATCGTCAGGCCCACGCCGGCCACGCTCAATGAGCCGGTCATGGCGATGCCCGACAGCAGCGCGAGCATCACGATGGCCAGGATGTCCTCGATGATGAGGATGCCAAAGATCAGCTCCGCAAAACGCTCCTTCGCGAGCCCCAGCTCGCCCAGCGCCTTGATGATGATGGTCGTCGAGGAGATGGCGAGCATCGCCCCGAGAAAGAGGCTGTCCATCGAGCTCCAGCCGAACACCCGGCCCAGCTCGTAGCCGGCGCCGACCATCAGCACGATCTTGAGCAGGGCCGCCGGCAGGGCGGTCGGGCCGACCTGACGCAGCTTGCGGAGGTTGAACTCCAGGCCGAGGGAGAACATCAGGAAGATGATGCCGAGCTCCGCGAGGGTGTGGATGGTCGCCTCGTCGTGGACCAGGGGAAACGGCGGCGTGTGCGGCCCGATGATTGCGCCCGCCACGATATAGCCGAGGACGACGGGCTGCTTGAGCCGGTGAAACAGGATCGTCACCAGCCCCGCCACAAGCATCACCACCGCGAGATCCTGGAGAAAAGTAGGGCTGTGCATAAGGCGACCGTGCTCTAACCAGAAACGGGTCGTCCGCCGCAATCATTTCCGGCGACTCTGAAAGGTTTCCCCTACCTGTTGCGGCTCCTCAGCGCCGACGAAAACACACGGGCACACGAACCTTGATCACTCCCGGGAACGGTTCCTCACCCTGACAGCCTGCCTCTTCTGTAAGCAAAACAAGGGCGCATCCATAGCCGGATGCGCCCGTCAGGGACCGTGGTCCGCTTGGTTGCTTGCCTACTTACTTGGCGGCGGTGTCGCGCTTGGCTTTCCAGTCGCGGGACTGGGCCTCGCCATTGCGGGTGGTCTCGATCTTGCCGGTGATCTCGTCGGCGGAAACCTTGCCGTTGTATTTGGCGGTGAAGGAGTTGCCGTTGAATTCGCGGGTCACCGAGAACGCCACGGTGTCGCCGTCGAGCTTGCCGTCAGAAATCGCGGTCTCGTTGACTTTTCCATCGCGTCCGGGCGCGGCGACGTTGCCGGTCAGTTTGGCGCCTTCGACCTTGAGGGTCAGCGTGTTGGTGCGGTCAGGGCCGCCGTTGCGGCCGGGGGAGACCCAGCTCCATTTGCCGTTGGCGTCGGCGGCGTGGGCCAGGGAGGCGGCGAAGAGCAGGGCGACGATGGCGCCACAGCGGGGACTGATAGTGCTTAGCTTCATAATGTTACGATGTTTGGAGTGAGACGAGGGAGGTGTGTGACTGCTAACGAACCGGGCTCATGGGAGGGCATTGATCCGAATCCAAGGGAATAAGCCCTTAACCCGCGTTGGGTCGGGTCGGGCCAACGCGATGATCCCTTGGGGACAAGGCAGCCTTTCATGAGGTCAACGCTAGAGACTGCCGGGGGGCATGAAGGTTACGCGGATAGTGCGAGTGGCTACCGGACCGGCTCAGTCCGGGGCTCACGGGAAGCTACTGGCCGTGGCCGGTATAGGCGGCCATGGTCGGGATTGCCGGCGCAATGGCGGGGTTGATTTTGTCAGGCGTCGTTGACTCTCCGGTGGTGCAGATGTCATGCGCGCCGGTGAGTTCGAAGATCTCCTTGGCGCGGCTGATTTGGTCGGAGTTCTCCGTGTGAACCGAGATCAGGATGTTGCCCTCCCTGATCTTGCCTTCGTAACGCTTAGCCTCGATTTCCGGAATGCCCAGACCGATCAGGCCACCGGCAATGCCACCGACGGCGCCACCGACGGCCACGCCACTCAGGGCCGCGATGATCGGGCCCGCAGCAATGAAGGGTCCGACGCCGGGAATGGCCAGGGCGCCGATGCCCGCGATCCAGCCCAGAGCGCCGCCGATCACCGCGCCGGTACTGGCACCGACCACCGTGCCTTCGGGGGCTTTGGTGTTTTTCTCATGCGCAAAATCCCGCGTCGTGTCCTTGTCGGGGAACAGCACGGAAATGTCGTTGCTGGAGAAGGTCGCCATTTTCAACCGGCTGATGATGTCATCGGCCTGACTGCGGGAGGTGGCGATACAGAAGACGGATTTCTTGGACATAAATGGACAGATGCTTTGGCCGGCCGCCTCTCCTGACCAATCGCGAATGAAATCTCATGCAGATGGTTCCTCAGCGAGCGGCCGGCTTCGTTGATGGTCGCACCTTAACTGCCCGGGCCACCGATGCGCCATGGGGTCCAACCCTACTCCCAAGTGAATGCTGCTTCCGATGGCGAATGGTTCGGATTAGCCTCCCCACAAGCCCGCCTCCTTATGAAAGCTACTCTGTGGATCTTATTGTTTCTGATTCAGGCCAGGGGTGTCGCGGCGGATTGGCCCCAATGGCGCGGTCCCAACCGGGACGGGGTCTGGGCCGAGACGGGCATACTCACGTCCTTTCCCGCCGGCGGGCTGAAGCCCAAATGGACGATTCCCGTCGGCTTCGGCTATTCCAGCCCGGTCATTGCGGACGGGAAAATTTACCTCTCCGATCTCGTCCTCGCCAAGCCGGCGGTTCACGAGCGCACGCGCTGTTTCAACGCCCGATCCGGCAAGCAGGTCTGGATGACACAGCACGATTACACGCCCCCGGACTGGTTTTTCACTCCGGAACAGCTGCGCGGCCCCGGGCCCACGCCGCTCATTCATCGCGGCCGGGTTTACAGCCTCAGCATGTCCACCCTGCTCGAATGCCTCGATGCCCGTACGGGCGCCGTGCTCTGGAAGCATGACCTCAACGCCGAATACCAGCTTCCGCCCAGCTCCCTCGACGCCTCACCCCTGATTGACGGCAACCTGCTGATCGCGTCGATCGGCGGGAAATCCGGGGCGGGAGTGGTTGCCTTCGACCTGATGACCGGCCGGGAAGTCTGGCGGGCACTCGGTGAGTCCGCCACGTGGAGTTCGCCGGTGATCATTTCCGCCGGCGGTGTCCGCCAGCTCATCGTCTGGATGCGGCAATCGGTCACCTCGTTGAATCCTACCAATGGTACGGTTTACTGGCGTGAGGCGACCGTCTCGGGGGGGAGCCCCGGCTTTGCTGCGGTATCCGTTCCGGTCGTTCAGGGGGACCGGCTGCTGGTCAGCGGCCTGATGTTCCAGCTCGACCCGACGAAGCCGGCGGCAAAGGTGCTCTGGCCGGATACGCCGTCGGGCACGCGCCGTATCCTGAGCGACACCTCCACGCCGCTGCTCCGGGGTGACCACATTTACAGTCCGCGCTCGGGCGGGACCTTTGTCTGCCTGGAGGCCGCGACGGGCCGTGAGCTGTGGCAGACCAACGCCGTCACCGAACTGAACCGGGGTGCGTGCGTCCACTTCATCCCGAATGGCTCCTCGCTGTTTCTGTTCACCGACCGGGGCGACCTGATCCGGGCGGACCTGACACCCGCAGGATATCATGAACTGGGGCGCACCCATCTGATTGATCCCACGTCGCCGTTGTTTGACAAGACCTTCGCCTGGTCCCCGCCCGCGTTTGCCGGTCGCAATCTCTACGTGAGAAACGACCGCGAGCTACGCTGCTACCCCATGGCGGCGCGGAAGTAGGACGGTGCGTCTCGCCCGTCTTCTGATCTCGCTTTCTGGGCGTCAGTGAACGGGCGGACGAAAAAAGGCGAAGATGGAAGACGGGGGAGAGGCCCATCCTACTTTCGGGCAAGCCTCCGGCTTGCGGCCCTGGGCTGTCGCGGCTTACCAGCCGGCCCCGTCGTCGTGGAAGCCGGAGGCTCCGGACTTGCCGTTTCGGCCATCGCCATTGGCCGTGGTGGCGGTCTGGCGCGAGGATTTCACCGGCTGATCGGGCAGGAGGGCGTCGGCGGTCGCGAGCGATTT
Organism: uncultured Verrucomicrobiota bacterium; assembly: GCA_903922605.1. Lineage (GTDB taxonomy): Bacteria > Verrucomicrobiota > Verrucomicrobiia > Limisphaerales > UBA9464 > CAIVQB01. The sequence goes on along the minus strand of CAIXUG010000071.1, from coordinate 51,043 downwards.
GGTGGCACCATTGTGCCGGTGCGCCGGCTCTTCGGCGGGCTCGGCCCCAGCTTCGCCCGTGTGCTCCGACGGCAGGTGGTTCGCGCCGCGCCGGGCGTCATCGACGAAGGCGATCAGCGAGTCCACGGCCTCGCGCAGCTCCTGGGATTGCTGGCTGAGCTTGCCGGAGGCGGCGGCGCTGTGGTCGGCCTCGGCGGCAATCGCCTGCGAATCGCGGTCAATCTGCGTCATGGCCGAATTGACCTGCGAAATGCCGCGGGTCTGCTCGGCGGAGGCGAGGGCGATCTGGGCTACGAGGTCGTCCACCTGCCGCGCCTTGTCCACGATCTGCTGGAGGCCCGTGGCGACGCGCTTGGAAATCTCGACACCCCGGCCGGTGCGGCGGAGGGATTCGTCAATGCTCGTCGCGGTTTCCCGGGCGGCCGAACCGGCGCGGTGGGCAAGGTTGCGGACCTCGTCGGCGACGACTGCGAAGCCGAGGCCGGCATCCCCGGCGCGGGCCGCCTCGATGGCGGCGTTGAGGGCGAGGATGTTCGTCTGGAAGGCGATCTCGTCGATGTTCTTGAGAATGGTGGCGATGGTGTCGGAGGACGCCTTGATCTCGTCCATGGCACGGGAGAGTTCCGCCATCTCGCGGGCACCGCCCTCCGCGGCGGTACGGGCCTCGTTCGCCAGGCTCTTGGCGCTGGTGGCGTGCTCGGAGTTGCGCTGCACCATGCTGCGGATCTCCTCGATCGAGGCGCTGGTCTCCTCGACGGAGGCGGCCTGGCTGGAGCCGGATTCGGCCAGCTTACGGCTCGTGTCCGACATGCGGAGGGCGGCCTCGGTCACGTCCTCGGAACCGCCGGAGAGGCGGCCCACAATGTCATCCATGGTCAGGCGGGTGCGCCGGGCGAGGATGGTGACCAGCAGGGTGATGATGGCGGCGGCGGCGACGCTGGCCGGGCTGAGGCTGAAGACGCTTTTTTCGATCCGGGCAAAGCCGGTATCCACATTGCTGGCCCGGCTGCCGGAAATGGCATAACAGGTTTCGGAGAGTTTGTTGGCCGCCTCATCCAGCACGGTGACCTTGGCGGGGATGTCTTTGTCGAGCGACACCATCGCCTTCTGGAAATCGGTGTCCACCAGCGCCCGTACCTGCGCGAAGCCGCCGACGAGGCCGTTGAAGGCGGTTTCCACGGCATCCACCTGGGGGAGCGCGTCGGTGTGCGCCAGCGCCTTGCGGAGCTCGCCGATGTGGTTGGTGACCTCGCCGCGCTGGGCCTCGGCATGCTTGAGCTTGGCCGGCTTGTCCGCCTCCTGGGCGAAGAGCACCTCGAAGGAATGCAGCCGGTAGAGCGCCAAGGCTTCCTGCAGGCCGGCCAGATTTTGCAGGCTGGGCAGCCCCTCGCTCCGCAGGGAGGCGATCGCCCCCTTGCCCTCACGGCACACGCGCCAGAGCACGATCCCCTGCACGGTGACAAAACCGAGCAGCAGAAGCAGGAGCAGCCGGATGTTGCGGAAACTTTTGCTCAGGGACGTGATTTTGGAACGGCGCATGGGCGACGGAAGGACAAGGGTGGCGACGGAGGGGCGGTCAACTTCAGTTGACGTCGAGCTTCTTCACGCCGGCGGGCTCGGTGCCGGCGGGAACGATGGCGATGGCGCCTTTGCTGGCCGCCACGGCGGCCAGGGCGGCGGCGACATCATCCGCCCGTTTGGGCTGCTGGCCGCGGCCGGAGAAGGCCAGACGCTGCCAGTGGGTCTTGAAGGCCGAGGCGTTCATGCCGGAGGCGGCCTCGAGGGCGGCATCGGCCTTGTCGCCGGCGACCACGATGGTGATGGCCTGGCCACCGGGCCAGTACATGGTCTTGCCGGTGTAGATGTCCTTGAGCGCGTTCGCGTCGAGGTTGGCAGTGGCGACGCCGTCATTGACGATGACGACGCCATCCAGCGCGAGCGAAGGCAGGCACGGCAGCACCAGGAGAGCGCCGGCCATCAGGGCGGTGAGTTTTCCGAGTTTCATGGGTAGGGATTGGCTCTGGTTAGGCGGGACGCTCAGAAGCTGAACGTGGTCTTGGCGGCAAACAGGAACCAGCCCCGGCCATCGCGGTCGGCCTGCGGATTGTTCGCGGTGTCCTCGAGCAGGGAGGTGCCGCGGATGTAGTGGCCCTCGAGCTTGAGGATCCACCACGGCTTCGGGTCAAAGCGGAACGAGAGCGCCAGATCCTTCTGCGAGGCGTTGGGCGAACCGGAGCGCTGGTGCACGTCGGCATAGTGCTCCGTGTAATAGGAGCCGACCTCGAACCAGTCATTGAAGCGGTAGGCGGCACCCGCGTACCAGGCGTCGGGCTGGGTCGTGCTCGGCGAGACCGAGGTGGGCTGGATCGGGGTCGTGCCGGAGAGCACGTTGATGGTGTTGTTGCCGCTGTATTCGTAAGTGAAATACTCGGCTTGGAAGGTCCATTTCTTCCACGTGTACTCCAGCGAGTACTGCTGGAGCAGCACATGGGCGTCCGCCGCGGCGTAGGCATTGATGGGACCAAACGGGCCGACCGGCGAAACGGGGGTGATGAGATTGAACGTGAAGTCGTCCATGTAGCCGGTGTAGGCACCGGCACGCAGCCCCTCGATGGGGGTGTTCCACCAGAGCTGGCCGCCGACGGAGACCGGCTGGCCGAAGCCGGCAAACTTGTTGTTGCTGTTGTCCACGATCCAGTGGGCCACGCCACCGTCGTCGGAGAGCGTGACCAGACCGGCAAACAGCTCGTAGGAGAGGCTGCCCCCCTTGCCGAGGGGGATGGTGCCGAAGAGCACGCCGCCATCGATCGACGTGGAGAAGTCGCGCCAACGGGCATCATAGACGCCCTGGGGCAGGAGGATGGCGGTGCGGGCCAGATCGAGATCCTGGATGTGGTTGTAGATGCCACCCGGCTTGCGCACGCGGCCGGCGCGGATGCCGACGTAGTCGTTGAAGGTGTACTCGATCGAGGCGTAATCGAGGAAGGGCTCCATGTTGCCGATCTTGCCGGTGTCGAACGCAAAACCCTGGACGGTGATCCGGGTGCGGTTGAACGGCGAGTAGCTGGCGTTGATGCCGGCCTCGGTGAACTGGAACGAGCCGTCGGTCGATTTGCCGAGGTAGTTATAGTCGGTTGAGGCGATAAAGCCCTGACTGGCAAAGCCGTGGAAATCGATCTTCTGGTTGTTGCCCAGATCCAGCTCCCAAGCGTGGGCGGCGGTGCTGGCAGCCAGCGCGGCGCCGGCCATGGTGATGGTTTTGATCTGCTTCATTCAGGGTGTATGTGTATGTGTGGTGACAGGCATGATCGATGCGCGCGCATGCCTCTGGGCACCGGCGCAGGAATTAGATTCATGCACGAGGCCTGATCGGATGAATCCCTAGCACGCTTTAGGGAAAACTTGTCCACCGCCCCTCGAAAACCCCTCGAAAAATGCGCGACAATGGGCGTAAAACCCTCCTTTTGAAGGGGAAAGCCGCGGGATAACCCGCAGGAAGCCAAAGGGCACACCCAAGGCGTGGCCTCCCCTGGACAGTACCATTCCGGTGCCCCGAAGGAGCAGCAACAGCGGGCCCGGATGACTGCCGGTCAAAGCCTTCGGCGGGATCGTGTTCGCTGCCGTGCTGAAAGGGTGCGGCGTTGTTCAGAGGATCCGCAGGGAGGCCGGCTGTGTGAGACTGGGCGCTCCGGAGCCGGACAAATCCCCTATGCCAGCAGGCTCTTGACGACCTCGCCGTGCACGTCCGTGAGCCGGTAGTCGCGGCCTTGGAAGCGGAAGGTCAGACGCTCGTGGTCGAAGCCGAGCAGATGCAGCATCGTGGCGTGCAGGTCGTGGACGTGGACCCGGTCCTTCACGACGTTGAAGCCGAAGTCATCCGTTTCACCGAGCGTGAAGCCGCGCTTCACACCGCCGCCGGCAAACCACATCGTGAAGGCCTGCGGATGGTGGTCGCGCCCGAGCGAGCGGCCCAGCTCGGCGCTGGCCTCGACCTGCGGGGTGCGGCCGAACTCGCCGCCCCACACGACCAGGGTGTCCTCCAGCAGGCCACGTTGTTTCAGATCCTTCACGAGCGCGGCGCAGGCCTTGTCGGTCACGCCGGCCTGAGCCTTGATGCCGCCCTTCACGTCGCTGTGATGATCCCAGGCCTCGTGGAAGAGCTGCACGAACCGCACGCCGCGTTCGACCAACCGGCGCGCGAGCAGGCAGTTGTTGGCGAAGGAGGCCTTGCCCGGCTCCGCGCCGTACATTTCCAGCGTCTCCTTGGACTCCTTGGAAATGTCCATCAGCTCCGGCGCGCTGGTCTGCATGCGGTAGGCCATCTCGAAGGAATTGATCCGCGTGGCGATCTCGGGGTCGCCGACGATGCCGAGTCGCTGCTCGTTCATTTCCTTCACCGCGTCGAGCGTCTTGCGCTGTAGCGAGGGGCTCATGCCGGCGGGGTTCGAGAGGTAGAGCACGGGGTCCGCGCCTTTGCGGAAGAGCACACCCTGATAGACCGTCGGCAGGAAGCCGCCGCCATAGTTGCCCGCGCCACCGCTGAGGCCACCGGCGGAGTTCATCACCACGAAGCCCGGCAGGTCCTGCGACTGGCTACCCAGGCCGTAGGTGACCCACGCCCCCATGCTGGGCCGGCCAAACTGCTGCGAGCCGGTGTTCATGAAGATCTGCCCCGGCGCGTGGTTGAACGCGTCCGTCGTCATCGAACGCACGATGGTGATGTCATCCGCGACCTCGCTGAGCGCGGGCAGCGCCTCGGAGATCCAGGCGCCGGATTTGCCGTGCTGCGCGAACTTGAACTCCGGCGCGTAGATGGCGGAGTCGGGCTTGATGAAGGCGTACGTCTGCCCCTTGAGCACGTCCTTGGGTACGGGCTGGCCGTTGTACTTCGCGAGCGTGGGCTTGTGGTCGAACAGCTCCAGCTGGCTCGGCGCGCCGGCCATGAAGAGGTAGATCACCGACTTCGCCTTGCCGGGGAAGTGGCCCTGCTTCGGGGCGAGCGGGTTGGGCGGGCTGACCGGCCGGGGTGCGGCGGCAGTATTGACCGTCGCGGCGGATGCCGACTCACCGAGCAGCGAGGCCAGCGCGAGGCTGCCCAGCCCGAGCCCGCAGTCGTGGAAGAACCAGCGGCGCGAAAGGAAGCGTTTACGTTCGAAGTCGAGTTCTTGGGGCATGTTCATGGCGTCATTCCTTCGTCGTGGGGTGAAGTCAGCCCAAAGATAGCCGGCAAATCCTGGCGGGCATCCACAATGCGGACAACTTCGATCATTTCAGGCCGCGGTTGATGGTAAAAGATCACGAGCGGATTTACAGCTGTGCTACGGACATTGGGCAGCCAGTCCGCAAACTCCGGACGCAGGCGTCCGAATTCCGGATGACGTTCCAAATCGGCCAACCGCCGCAAAACCCGAGCATGAAGCCTGACGGCGGCGGCTTCGCTAAAGTCAGCGAGGTTTGAGAGTCTGGCGCGGAATTCATCAACGGCGGAACCAGCGATGATCAGTCGGGGCATGTCTCAACGACGGGCGGCAGCTTCGTCCAGTGCAGTGGCCAGGATTTGATTCAAGTTTCCTGGCGTTGCTTCGATGAATTCACCGCGTCGGATGGCCGCCGCACCTTCGGCCAGTGTCCGGCCGATTTCCTGCCGGCGCGGCTCGTATTCCGGATGCCAGCGCAACAGCCATTCACGTTCGAATTCGGCGCGTTCGACCGGTGAAAGTTTGTCCGTCTCCTGGATGAGTTCGGTCACATTCATGCCATTTCCTTACTCCTTCGTGATGGTCTCGTCGAGGTTGAGGATCGCGCGGGCCACCGTGCTCCACGCCGCGAGATCGGTGACGCTGGTGTTGGGCGGCAACGGCGCGGGGTTCTTCGGGTCGGCAAAGGCGAACTGCGCGGCCTCCTTGGGCTTGCCCGCATATTCCTCGCGCGCGGTCGCGAGCAGCTTCAGCAGCACCGCAGTTTCCTCCGGGCTGGGCACCCGGCTGACGCATTGGCGGAAGGCCCACGTGGCGCGAACCGGGTCGGAGGGCGCGGCGTTCAGCGTCCGCCACGCGAGCCAGCGGGCGGCCTGGTTGAAGGTGGGCTCGTTCAGTGTGGTGAGCGCCTGTAGCGGGGTGTTCGAACGCGTGCGGCGGACGCAGCTCTGCTCGGCGGCGGGCGTGTCAAACATCAGCAGCGCCGGATACGGCACGCTGCGCTTCCAGAAGGTGTACATCGCGCGGCGGTAGCGGTCTTCGCCCTCGCTCACGTTCCAGGGGATCTGATTGTAAGCCATGGCCATCACGCCGTCGGGCAATGGTGGGAACACGCTGGGGCCGCCGACCTTCGGCGAGAGCAGGCCACTGGCCTTGAGCGCGATGTCCTGCACGCCCTCGGCATCCACCCGCACGCGTGGGCCGCGGGCGAGGAGGCGGTTATAAGGATCCTTCTCCAGCAGCTCCGGCGTGACGCGGGAGGCCTGGCGGTAGGTCGCGGAAGTGACGATGAGCCGGTGCAGTTCCTTACTGCTCCAGCCGCGCCGCATGAACTCCGAGGCCAGCCAGTCGAGCAGCTCGGGATGCGACGGCTTGTCCGCGCGCGTGCCGAAATCCTCCGGCGTGGGCACGAGGCCGGTGCCGAAATACTGCTGCCACACGCGGTTCACGTACACCCGCGCGGTGAGGGGGTTGTTGGTGCTGGTAAGCCACTGCGCCAGGCCAAGGCGATTGTGCGGCGATCCCGGGGGCATCGGCGGCAGCACGGCAGGAACGTCGGCGCTGACCGGCGTGGTCGGCTTCTGCCAGTCGCCCCGCTTGAAGATGCGCGTGTCGCGCCGGGTGTCTCGGGCCTGGAGCGCGAGCGAGGTGTTCTCGGCGGCTGGCCAGTCTTTCCACGCGTCATCCCACTGCTTTGCGGATTCGGCGAGCGACGGCTCCTGGAACAGGAACACCCGGAACAGCTCGCGGCGCTGCTCGGGCGTGCGCTGGGCGGCGGCAACGGCCAGCAGGGCGCGCTGCTTTTCACTGAGCGGGTCCACCCGCAGCGGGCTGGCGTCGGTCGTGTAGCTCAGGCGGAAGCGGCCGGGAATGAAGCTGGAAACGCGGTCGCTCGAATTGTTCAGGCCGCCGCCCGGCTTGGAGTTGATCGTGAGCAGCAGGCGCGAGCCGCCCTCGAAGCCGAACGGCTGCGCCGCCTCGAACACCGCCCGGCGTTCCTGATTGCGCCGGCCCTTGGTGAAGGCCGAGCCCCAACCCCCGTTGGTGCTAACGCCGTCGATCATCGCGCTGGCCGGCAGGCCGGGCGCTTCGATGTCGGCCAGGGCGCGGGAGAACTTCACAAGATTGGTCGTAGCGACAAAGTTGGTCGCACCCGCATTGGGCGCGGCGAGTTCCCGGAGCGGGGTCGCCTCGACCGTGAACTCGGTCACGAGGAAGTCGCCGTTGCCATCCAGGCCCGGACCGTTGAAGGGCAGGTTGCCGTGGTTCAGCGCCTCCAACCGGAAGCCGGTGAGATTCGTCTGCGGCAGGTCCACCCACACGCGGATGACGCCGCTGTTGTAAACATCGCCGCCACCGAGGAAGGAGAAGTCCTCCTGCTTCTCGAACTTCATGGGCGAGGAGTGCCATTCCTTCGCGTCGATGGGCTGCCAATGCGTGGTGGTCGGACCGTCCGCCTGCGACTGGGCTTCCAGCCAGCCGTTGAACTTCGCGGCCACGGCCGGGTCCGCCTGCAGGCGGTCCTCCATGGCCCGGGCGGCGGCCACGATGGCGTCGCGCTTTGCCTGTGTTTCCTTGGCCGGCACGTCGAGCTTCGGTTCCACGTCCTGGTTCAGGAAGTCGTAGAACTGGTAATAATCCTTCTGCGAGATGGGGTCGTACTTGTGGTTGTGGCACTGCGCGCAAGCGATCGTGAGCCCGAGCCAGGTGCGGCCTACGGCGTCCACGCGGTCGATGATCGTCTCGACGCGGAATTTTTCCGGCTCGATACCGCCCTCCATGTTGACCATGGAATTACGGAGGAAGCCCGTGGCGGTGCGGAGCTCGACGTTGCGGGCCTCCTGTTTCGGGTCGGTGTCGTCCGCCAGCAGGTCGCCCGCGAGCTGTTCGCGGGTGAAGCGGTCGAAGGGCATGTCCTCGTTGAAGGCCTGGATGACCCAGTCGCGCCACGGCCAGATGCTGCGGGTGCGATCCTTCTCGAAGCCGTTGGAATCTGCGTAGCGCGCGGCATCCAGCCAATGCCGGCCCCATTTCTCGCCATAGTGCGGCGACTTGAGGAGGCGCTCGACGACCTTGGTGTAAGCGTCCGGTGATTTGTCGGCGACAAATGCGTCCACCTCTTCCGGGCTGGGTGGCAGCCCGGTCAGGTCGAGCGACACGCGGCGGATGAGTGTCGTGCGGTCCGTCTCGGGCGAGGGCGTGAGCTTTTCGTGCTCCAGCCTGGCGAAGACAAAATTGTCGATGGGATCGCGGACCGACTTGCGCAGCTTCGCGCTAACCTTGGACGGCTCGGGGTGGGTGATGGGCTGGAAGGCCCAGTGGTCACGACCGCCGCTGTTTTTGGCCGCAGTTTCCGGCCAGACCGCGCCCTGATCGATCCACGTCCGCAACGAGGCGATCTGGTCGGCTGACAGCGGGTCGCCCTTCTTCGGCATGCGGGGAAGCTCGGGATGGGTGCCGGTGACGGCCTGGATCAGCAGCGACTCGCCTGATTTGCCCGCGACCAGGGCCGGGCCGTGTTCGCCGCCCTTCAGGGCGTCCGCGCGCGAATCCAGGCGCAGGCCGTTCTCGCTGCGCGACGGGCCGTGACACTTCACGCAGTTCGCCTCGAAGAGCGGCTGGATGTCCTTCCCAAAATCGACCGTCGCGGCGCGCGCCAGCGGCGACCCGAGCGCGGCGATGGCCAGGCTCAGGCGGAGCAGTTGCGGAAGGGACGGGACGTTCATGCGTTGAGTTTCCATGGACTCCGGGGTGACTGTCAGCCTTCAAATAGGTTAACAGATTCGAGGCCGGTGCGCGCAAATTTCGGGAGCTTTTCCGCCGCCGCTGGCAGGCGCGGGGGCCCTTGGGCGGAGAAGCGGCTTGTTTTCGGACGGCGGGCTGTCCGATAAGTCAAGGCGCACCGCTGCGGCTGTCCGCATTCCTTTCTGATGAACCGCCCGACCAACGCAACCCGCTCCTCGCTCTGGTGGGTGCTGCCTGTGGTGTTGGTGGGCGCGTGTCTCTGGTACTTGCTGCCGCGCGAAGTGGCCTACCAGAACGACGCCAACTTCTATGTGGGCGGCGCGTCCGCCCTGGCGCAGGGGCTCGGCTACCGGGTTGAGCCCTACATCGACCTGCCACCGATGTCGCAGTATCCGCCGCTGCATTCGGCCTATCTCTCGCTGTTCTGGCGGGTGGGGGAAGGGCTGCCTGGCTCTTCGCCGTGGTTGGTGCTGGCCGAGGCGGCGGTGGGGCTGGCGGCGCTGGCATTGCTGGCCGCGATCCTGCGACGCGAGGGTGTCCCCCTCTGGTTTGGCGGGCTGTGCGTGCTGCTGGTGGGCACCTCGGTGGCGTGGTTGGACCTGACCACGCTGTTGTTTTCCGACGTGACCTTCGCGCTGCTGGCCTACGCGCTGGTCTGGTTCGCGGGAAGCGAACCCGAGAAATCCCAGGGCCGTCCAAGGTGGTGGCTGGGTGTCGGAGTGCTGCTGGGACTGCTGCTGCTGACCCGTAGCGCCGGCATCGCCCCGGTGCTGGGGCTGGCAGCCATCTGGCTGTACGGCCGTGAATCCCGCCGGCTGGCGACGGCCGTGGCGCTGTTTGCACCGCTGGGGCTGGCCTTCCTGGTGAAGCGGTGGGCTTCCGGCAACGAAGGGACGTACGGCAGCTACTTCAGCGCTCGGATCATCGAACTGGGCGGCTGGGGCGGTTACGCGAAGGAACAACTCGGCACCATATGGAGCTATCTCGATGGCCGCTGCTGGGTGGAGGCGCTGTTCAGCGTCCCCTCCCGGCTGCGCAATTATCCGGGCAACCTGGGTCCGGTGCCGGAAAGCATGCTGCTGGTGGTTTCGGCATCACTCGGGCTCCTGCTCATGGCGCTGATGATCTGGGGCGCGTGGTCGCAACGGAACCGCCCACTGACGCGCGCCACGCTGTGGGTGCTGCTGCTTTATTTCGGAATCCTCTTTGTCTGGCCGTTCCCGATCGGCACCCGTGGCGTCCTGGCGGTCCTGCCGCTGACGCTGGTATGGCTGTGGCAGGGGATCAGCGACCTGACCTGCCTGGCGGGGCTGAACCGGAAGCGGCCGCTGCTCGCCGCCGTGGCGGCTTTCATGGCGCTCAATGTCATCGGGAACGTGGAAGTCTCCCGCCGTGAGAGCGGGCAGTTTGCCAGCGATACCGGGCGCGATCTGGCCGGCTTGCGCGATCTGGCGGACTGGTTGAAGCAGCGCCCAGACCCCGAAAGCCTTGTCTGCGCCATGCGGGATGTGCCGGTAAACCACCTGCGGTATTTTCTGGGCCGTCGCCTGCTGGCAAATCCCACGCCGGAGATCTTGCATGGCTCGTTTTACGATGTGCCGCCATCCTTGCAGGGCAACCGTACGGCGGACTATGTCGTGGTGCGGAAGGGCGGACCACTGACCTACGGCACCAATGTGTTCCGGGTCGAGCAGGAGTTCGGGCCGTTCCAACTCTGCCGGATTGGGCCGCCCTGATTTTCGGAGCGACATCCCTTCGTCATGCAACCCCTTGTCCATTCCAACGCTGAAATCGAGCCGTGCCTCTCGGTGGTGATGCCGGTTTACAATGAGGAGCGCACCGTGGGCCGCATCATCGAGGCGGTGCTGGCCCAGCGCCCGGTGCAGGAACTGGTCATTGTCGAGGATTGCTCGCGGGACGACACGTGGGCCGCCCTGCAGGAGTGGCCGCGCCGCGACCCGCGCGTGCGGCTCTTCCGGCACGAACACAACCGGGGCAAGGGTGCCGCGCTGCGCACCGGGCTTGCGCAGGCCAACGCGCCCTACGTGATCGTGCAGGATGCCGACCTTGAGTACGACCCGGCGGAATACCACCTCCTGCTCGCGCCGATCCTGGCCGGCCGGGCTGACGTGGTGTTTGGCTCGCGTTTCATGGGCGGCCCGCGGCGCGTGCTCTATTACTGGCACTCGGTGGGCAACAAGGCGCTGACCACGCTGTCCAACATGACGACGAACCTCTGGCTCACGGACATGGAAACCTGCTACAAGCTGTTCCGCCGCGAGGTGATCCGGCAGATCACGATCGAGGAAGACCGGTTCGGCTTCGAGCCCGAGGTCGTCGCCAAGGTCGCCCGGCTTGGCGTGCGGGTTTATGAGGTGCCCATCTCCTACAACGGCCGCACCTATGCCGACGGCAAAAAGATCAGCTGGAAGGACGGCGTCAGCGCCCTGCGCTGCATCATCCAATACGGGCTGCTGCGCTGAAACCCGATGACATGAGCGCCGTTCCATCGCCCGCCAACGCCGATTTCGAGTTCACCGCCCTGGGCGAGGCACGGAACTACCGCGCCGCACTGGTCCGCGAATTCACGCCGCTGCTGCGCGGGCGGGTGCTGGAGGTCGGGGCCGGCATCGGCCAGATGACGGCGGAGTTTGCCCGGGTACCGGGCGTGTCCGAAATCGTCGCGGTCGAACCCGAAACCCGGTTTCACGAGGCCTTCTCTGTGGCCAATCCCGGCCGCCGTCTGATCCGGGGCACCCTGGCCCAGTTGCCCGCCGGGGAAACGTGGGATGCGCTGGTGGCCATCAATGTGCTGGAACACATCGAGCACGACGAGGCCGAACTGGCCGCGTGGGCGGCGCGACTGCGGCCCCGCCAGGGCCGGCTGGGGCTTTTCGTGCCGGCGCGGCCTGAGCTGTACGCGACAATCGACCGTGATTTCGGCCACTACCGGCGCTACACGCGGGCGACACTGCGGGCGCGGCTCGAGGCGGCCGGTTTCACTATCGAGCGGCTCAGCTACTTCAACATCGTCGGTTACTTTGGCTGGTGGTACATCTTCCGGTTGCTGGGCCGCCGCCACTTCGACGCCGCCACTGTGCGCCGGTTTGACCGGCTGATTTTCCCGACCGTCCACTGGCTCGAATCGCACGTGTGCCGTCCCCCCTTCGGCCAGAGCCTGCTGGCCGTCGCCCAGGCCAGGTGAGGGCGGGTTCATACCGGTTTGCGGCGGACTTGCCAAAAACCGGCCCAAAAGGATCATGTCGCCCTCATGAAGAAGAAAATTCTGATCGCACTGGGGGTCCTGGTCGTGCTGGCCGTGGTGGCGGTGCTTCTGGTGGGCTCCAATCTGGGCGGCATCATCAAGAAGGCCATTGAGGCCGCCGGCCCCAAGATCACGCAAACCACGCTCACGGTCGGCAGCGTGAACGTTTCGCCGAGCTCCGGCAGCGGCGGCATCAAGGACTTCGTGCTCGGCAATCCCGAGGGGTACAAGTCGGCCTACGCGGTGAAACTGGGCGAGGCCAAGCTGGAGCTGGACCCGTCCTCCGTGCTCAGCGACAAGATCCACATCAAGTCCATTGTCGTGACCGATCCGCATATCATCATCGAGGGCGGTCTCACGGACAACAACCTCAAGAAGATCCAGGCCAACGTTGAAAGCTTCGCCGGTGCGGAAAAGTCGGCTCCGGCCAGTGATTCCGCTCCGAAGAAGAAGCTGCAGGTGGACGACTTCCTCCTCAGCGGTGCGAAGGTGGAGGTCAAAATCGGGATGCTCGGCGACACCATCCCGACGCTTACCCTGCCTGACATCCACATGACGAATCTCGGCTCCGGACCCGAGGGCATCACCCCGGGCGAACTGGCCAAGCGCGTCATCGGCGAGGTTTTCGGCAGCGTCTTCAACCAGGTGACCTCCGTGGCGGGCAATCTGGGCAAGGGCGCCCTCGATGCCGCCAAGGGAATGGGTAACGGGGCCAAGGGAACGCTGGAGAAAGCCGGCAGTGGCATCGGCAACCTGTTTAAGAAGAAGTAAGGGGGCAACGCTTCCTGCTATCGGTCGGGAAATTTTTTGGCGCCCAAAACGAACCGACATTCACCGGTAATTAGTCGCGGAGCGACCAAGGAAATTAGCCAGACACGAAGTGTCTGGTACGAGCAGTGATGCGTTTCGTCCTGAAAGGACGGTGGAACGCTCAGCCTCTCCGGGGCGTATCCATCGTCCTTTCAGGACGGACCATGCTTTGCGTGTTCATACCCGGCACGATGTGCCGGGCTAATTTCCGGTTGTCCCCTCCGGGACAATGGCGCGCGGCTGCAAAAGTTGAGGACGTTGTCCGTTCCCAAACCAGAGCCCAGCCAAGCTTACACCCCCGGCTTGCCCTTGCCGGGTTCATCCTTTAAGCCTTCCAAGAATCTATGGGATTACTTACCGGCAAAATCGGAATTGTCTTCGGCGTCGCCAACAAGCGTTCCATCGCGTGGGCCATCGCCCAGGCGTGGGCCCGTGAGGGTGCGACGCTGGCCTTCACCTACCAGGGCGAACGCCTCAAGGAAAACGTGGAGGAGCTCGCCGGCACCTTCGGCCCGGAGACGCTCATCCTGCCCTGCGACGTCACCCGTGATGAGGATATCGCCGCCGTGTTCGCGCAGGCCGGGGCGAAGTTTGGCCGGCTTGACCTGCTGCTGCACTCCGTGGCCTTCGCGCCGCGCGAGGCTTTGGAGGGTGATTTCCTCAATACCAGCCGAGACGCCTTCAAGGTCGCGCATGATGTGAGCGCCTACTCGCTCATCGCGCTGGCCCGCGCCGCCGTGCCGCTGATGACCAACGGTGGCAGCATCGTCGCCATGAGCTATTACGGCGCGGAAAAGGTCATCCCGCATTACAATGTCATGGGTGTGGCCAAAGCGGCGCTGGAGGCCAGCACGCGCTACCTCGCCTATTCCGTCGGCCCGAAGAAGATCCGCGTGAACTGCATCAGCGCCGGCCCGATGAACACCCTCGCGGCCCGGGGCATCGCCGGCTTTGGTGACATGCTCAAGCACTACGAGGCCCACGCCCCGCTGAAGCGCAACGTGCTCCCCGATGAGCTGGGTGCGACCGGCGCTTTCCTCGCGAGCGATGGCGCGGCGGCCATCACCGGCCAGGTCCTCTACGTGGACGCTGGCTACCAGATCATGGGGATGTGAGTGGAACGGACCTCATCCGCTTAGGCGTTCCGCTGGGAGAGTCCCAGCGGCGCGCGGTGGATTTCATCAGCCGCTACATCCTCAAGGGAGGCGACAAGGCGCGGCTTGCGGATGAGGTGAAAGCGGTCGTCGCCAACCCCGGCGCCTTCGTAAAAGACCCGCTGCGAGGCGATCTCGCGAAAGCCATCCTCAAGGCACCACCTCCGCCGCGCGCACAGCCGGTGCCGTACCGGCAGTGGGGCACCGGTCTGGAGCATGAGGCGGTGATGCAGATGGAGCGGGCCTGCCTGCTACCGGTCGCCGTGGCCGGCGCGCTGATGCCCGACGCGCACGTCGGTTACGGTCTGCCCATCGGCGGCGTGCTCGCCACCGAGAACGCGGTCATTCCTTACGCCGTGGGCGTGGACATCGCCTGCCGGATGAAGCTCACGGTGCTCGATTTTCCGGTGCGCGATCTCGATCGCAAGCGCGAGCGTCTCGTGAAGGCCATCGAGCAGGAGACGCGGTTTGGGGTCGGAGCGCGGTTCCAGGAGCCCCGTGATCACGAGGTCCTGGAGGCCGACTGGTCGGTCAGCCCCATTACAAAGCAATACCGGGACAAGGCCCGGTCGCAGCTCGGCACCAGCGGCAGCGGCAACCATTTCGTCGAGTTCGGCGTGTTCACCAACGCGGCCGAGATCAACGGTCTCCCGTCCGGCGAATACGTCGCGCTGCTGAGTCACAGCGGCAGCCGGGGCACGGGCGCGGCGGTGTGCGACCACTATTCCAAGCTCGCCATCGAACGGCACGCCGACCTCGTGGGTGAATTGAAACGGCTCGCATGGCTGCCGCTGGACTCTGCGGAAGGCCAGGAATACTGGGCGGCCATGGAACTGATGGGCCGCTACGCCGCCGCCAACCACGCCGTCATCCACCGCCAGATTGCGGAGCATCTCGGCGTTGAGGTGCGGCTGGACGTGGAGAACCACCACAATTTCGCGTGGAAGGAAACGCACGTGATCGACGGACGCGAGCGCGAGGTCATCGTCCATCGCAAGGGCGCGACGCCGGCGGGCGACGGTGTGCTCGGCATCATTCCCGGCTCGATGGCCACGCCCGGTTTTCTCGTACGCGGCCGGGGTAGCGCTGCCTCGCTGAATTCCGCCTCCCACGGCGCAGGTCGGGTGATGAGCCGCAAGGCCGCCAACGAATCTCTGAAGTGGGAGAAAGCTAGGCGCGTGCTCGACGAGGCGCACGTCCACCTCATTTCCGCAGGCCTCGACGAGGTGCCGATGGTTTACAAGGACATCCACGCCGTCATGGCCGCCCAGGCCGATCTCGTGGAAACGCTAGGCCGCTTCGACCCGCGCCTCGTGAAGATGGCCCCGCCCGGCGAGCGTGCGGAGGATTGAGCGTGCCCTGCGCTCACGGTTCCCGCACCCGGAAGAACTGAGCGCCTTGCTCCACGCCCATACCGGGAAAGTCCATCGTCCGGGTCGCATTGGTAAAGGCGAGCACACGCTTCCACGATTGCAGATCGGCCGAGGATTCGAGGAGATAACTGACCTGGGTTCCGCCGTGCAGCGTGAGGTTCACCGCCGCCCCGGCGGACCTGACCTCCAGCCGGGAGGGTTCGTAAATTTTCAGGAACTGGCCCGGCGTTACCTCATGCAGCTCCTGCACGATGCCCGAGGGCCATTCGATCCGCACGACCTCCGCATTCGTCCCATCCGCGAGTCCGAACAGGGCCCGGAGATCATTCTGGCTGCCGAGGCCGCCGCCACCGGAAATCTCGCGCATCTGCCACTGAGGTTGGCCATGCAGCGTGGATTTGAGCCGGACCTTCGCGCCGATGGCGGAACGGTTCGAGAGGCGTCCCAGAAGTTGGATCCCAAGCCAGTGGTTCGGGTTGCCGTTGTTGCGATAGAGATGGCCGGCAACGCTGGCCCCGGTGGTGTAGAGGTCGGGAAAGCCGTCATTGTCGTAGTCCCCCCAGGCGGCGGCGATGGCGTTGCCGTCGGTGACCGGGCTGCCCGTGACGATCTTCGAAAAAGTGCGGTCGCCATTGTTGTGGTAGAACAGATTCTGCGCCCCGATCACCGAGATGAAGAGGTCCAGATAACCGTCGTTGTCAAAATCCGCCCACTGGCAGCCGCCGTTAAAACCGAGCGTGTCTGTGACAACCGGACCGTTGGTGATCTTCGTGAACGTGCCGTCGCCATTGTTGTGGTACAGCAGGCTGTTCGGGATGCGGGTCGCAAACAGGTCCAGATAACCGTCATTGTCGTAATCGCCCCAGGCACAGGGGCCGCCCGAGGAATCCGTCGCCACCGGCCCCTTCGTCACCGCGGAAAACGATCCGTCCCGGTTGTTGTGAAAGAGCAGGTTGTTGCCGCCGGAGCGGGTCACGAAGAGGTCCAGATAGCCGTCGTTGTCATAGTCACCCCAAGCGCAGCCCTGCGAGTTGCCCGTGTTGGTGACCAACGGCCCGGTGGTGACGTGCGTAAAGGTGCCGTTGCCGTTGTTATGGAAAAGGAAGTTGTTCTCGTTGGAATTGCAGACGTAGAGATCGAGATAGCCATCGTTGTCGTAGTCCCCCCAGGCGCAGCCGTTGCCATTGCCGCCGCTGCTGACGACGCTGCCGGTCTTCACCTTCGCGTAGCCACCGGCCGCGCTTCCCTGAAAGAGCAGGTCGTTGATGGGACCGCCATTGACGGAGACGAACAGGTCCGGCGTCCCGTCATTGTCGAAATCACCCCAGGCACAGCCCGACGAAGCCAGGTTGTCCGCCACCAAGGGTCCGGCGGTGACGCGGGTGAATGTCCCGTCCTCGTTGTTGGTGAAGAGCAGGTTCGGCCCGCGAATCACCGATACAAAAAGGTCGGGGTAGCCATCGCCGTTGTAATCGCCCCACGCGGCGCCACTGCCTCCCTGTCCCGGAAAGGTTCCCACCACCGGCCCGGTCGTGATTTTTGTGAAGGCCGGATCGACGTCCACCACCCACGGCCTGCTTTCGGCCGAACCGACGCCGTCGGTGGCCACGCAGGTGTATCCGCCCGCGTCGGCTACTTGCAGGCCGGCCAGCCTGAGCGTGACGTTGGTCTGATCCGTCAACGGGTTACCGTTGAGCCGCCACTGATAGCTGAGCGGCGGGTTGGTCGTCGTGGCGGTGATACGATTGGTCAGGCCGGCGCCGAGACTGACGGAGTTTGTCAGCGGGGACGGCTGCCTGGTGATGACCGGTGCGGCCATAACAGTTGTAAACAAAATAATGCCGCCGGTTGCGGTCAGGAGTGGTTTGTGCATGGAAAGCTGGGGGTTCGACGGGCGGGCCAGGGATCAGGGCGTGCCGGCGTCCGCCTCGACGACCCGGAGCCAATGCGCGGAGTTGGCCGGATTTGCCGGGGCGGCGAAGTGCAGAACGCCGGAAACGACCGGCGTCGGTGAGGGACGGTCCCACGTTTGAAGATCCCCGGAGGTCTCGAGGAAATACGCCGCCGGACCGCCCACCAGCTCGACCTGAAAATCGTCCCCGCTGAAGCTGCGGGCCCGCAGCCGGGCCGGTTCGCGAACGGTCAGAAACTGCCGTGGGGCGATCCCGGTCAGCTCCTGCACCGTGCCCGACGGCCATTCGATGCGGATGGTTTCAATCTGGGTCGCGTCCCCGAGGCCAAACATCGCTTCCGGGCTGTGCTGGCTGAGGTAGGCTCCGCCACCGGAAATCTCGCGGAGCTGCCACACCTCGCGCCCCCCGATGCGGGCCCTGACCCGCACCTTGGCGCCGATGCCGCTGGTATTCGAGACCCGGCCGAGGCAACGGACCGTCAACCAGGAGTTCGTGTTGCCGCTGTTATGGTAGAGGTAGTTGCTCTTGTCGCCGTCGGCGAGGTTCTGGAAATTGGTCACGAACAGGTCGGGAAACCCGTCGCGGTCGTAGTCGCCCCAGGCGGCGGCCGCGCCCTCGCCAGTGTCATTGGCCAGGCTGCCGGTGGTGATCTTCGTGAAGGTGCCATCCCCGTTGTTGTGGTAGAGGAAATCTTTCAGCCCGTGCGTCGGGCCGCCGCTGCAAACGAAGAGGTCGAGCCAGCCGTCATTGTCATAATCGGCCCAGCCGGCGCTTTGGTCGTCCCCGGCGTCGGTGATGATCGGGCCGGCATTGGTCACGGTGGTGAACACCCCATTCCCCTCGTTGTGGAAGAGGAGATGCTTCTGGTTGTAACCGCAAACGAAGAGATCGGGCCGGCCGTCGTTGTCGTAGTCACCCCAGGCGCCGCAAGCGAAATTGCCGGCGGTCAGGACTGGCGGCTGCTCCATGACCCGGGTGAAGTTGCCGCCGCCGTCGTTGTGGTAGAGCTGGCACTTCTCTCCGCTGGTGACCGCGATAAACAGGTCCGGGCGCCCGTCGTTGTCATAGTCCGCCCACGAGATGCCCTGGAGGTTGCCGGCGCCGCGCACCAGGGCATTGGTCGTCACCTTGGTGAGTGCGCCCGCGCCGTTGTTTCGCAAAAACACCCCGGTGCCGCCGGTGTAGTAGTTGCCCGCGAACAGGTCGAGGAAGCCGTCCCCGTCCACATCCGCCCAGCCGAGGCAGTAGGTGCTGCCCACGTTGAGCACGGATTTCTTGAACGTGCCGTTGTGCTGGTTGTGATACAGCGCGTTGTCACCCGCGACGAAGAGATCGGGCCAGCCATCGTTGTCGTAATCGCCCCACGAGGCGCCACCGATGCCGGAGGCGGCAATACCCGTGCCGGTCGCCTTGCCGAACGTGCCGTCGCCCCGGTTCGTGCAAAGGACCGTGCCGCCGGAAAACTTGCCGACGATGAACAGGTCCAGCCACCCGTCATTGTTCACGTCCGTCCAGCTCGCGCCGGACGAGCCGCCGGCAATGTTGAAGAGCGGCGCGGCGATCTGCGTGAACATGGGATCCACGTCGAGCCGCGTCACCCGGCTGGTGATCGCGCCGGCGGTGTTGGCCGCCACGAGCTGGTATTCGCCCGCCTGCGTGAGCTGGATGTTGGTGAGCGTCAGGGTCCGGTTGGTGGCGGCAGGCAGATCCATCGCTCGGAACTGCCACTGGAAGGTGGGCGCCGGACTGCCCGTCGTGGTGGCGGTGAAGACAACCTTGGCCCCGAGGCTGACGGAGGCATCGACGGGCTGTTTCGTGATCGTCGGTGCGGTATCCGCGCCGGCCTGGCCAGCCAGCAATAGCAGGCCGCAGAGTTGGGCGCAGAATTGGAACGTAGGGGTCTTCACGTGACCCATCTAAGCGCCGGTTGCGGGCTTGAGAACGGGTTTGCGACGAACGGTGTCACCCGGGCGATGAACGGTTCGCCCGACGCGACGAACGGGGGCTCAGCCCAGCGCGGCGAGCCGTTCCTGTAACTGCCGGCCGCCCGTGCGGCTGGCGGTGAGCCGACGGCCGCTCCTGAGCACGACCACGGATTCGCCCTCATGCACCGGACGGACCTCCTTCACGGCCTCGAGATTCACGAGCGTCGAGCGGTGGATCCGGAAGAACTGCTCGGGACCGAGGCGCGTTTCCAGCTCATGCATGTGCGCCCGCAACAGATGGGTTTCGGCCCCGGCATGGATGCGCACGTAGTCGCCCTCCGCCTCGATCCAGTCGATCTCCGCCGGGGGCACCAGCACGATGCGGCCATCGGTGCGAACCGCGAACGGCGGGGCTGGCGGTTTCGCCGGCAGCCGCGCGAGCAGGCCGGCGAGCTGATGCGGCCAATCCGCGCCGGGGTGGCCCGCGAGAAAGGTCCGCGCCCGTTGCAGCGCGGCGCGGAACCTTGCCTCCCCGACCGGTTTGAGCAGGTACCCGATCGCCTCCGCCTCGAAGGCCTTCAGCGCAAACTCATCGTGCGCGGTCACGAAGATCACGCCGGGCATCTGGGCAGGCCCGATGGCCGCGACGACCTGGAAGCCGTCGAGCTCTGGCATCTGCACGTCGAGGAACACGAGGTCGGGCCGTTGCCGCGTGATTTCCGTGATGGCGGATTCGCCGTCACCACATTCGCCAATCACCTCGACGTCGGTTTCCCCCTTGAGAAATCGGCGCACGCGCTGCCGCGCCACCGGTTCGTCATCCACAATGAGCACGCGTATTTTCATGGGGATGAATGGCCGTCCAGCGCCGGCGTGCCGGCATCGGTGAAGGGCAGTTCCAGGGACACCACCAGCCCGTGGTCGTTGAACAGCTCCAGGCGCTGGTGCTGTCCATAGAGCCGTTGCAGGCGGGCGCGTGTGTTGGTCAGGCCGATGCCGCTGCCGCCGGCGTCTGGCGCCCCAGTGAGTCCTGGCCCGTTATCGCGCACTTCCAGGTGCAGCGTGCCGTTTTCACGCCGGGAGCGGAGACACACTTCTCCCCTGGCCTTGCGGGGTGCGATGCCATGGCGGATGGCGTTCTCGACGAGCGGCTGGAGAATGAGGTTGGGCACGCGAGCAGGCAGGGTGTCGGCCGCGACCTCGAATTTCACCGTAAGCCGGTCACCCAGCCGCACCTGCTCGATCTCGAGATACGCGCGGAGGAATTCGAGTTCCTGGGCCAGCGAAACCTCCTGTTCGGCGGAATGCCGCAGCGTGATGCGAAGGAGTTCGCCCAGGCCCACCACCATGCTTTCCGCTTTCGCCGGTGACCGGTGCACCAGTTCGGCGATCGTGTTGAGCGTGTTGAAGAGAAAGTGCGGCTGGAGCTGCGCCCGCAGCGCCTGCAACTGCGCCCGGTTCAGGCTGGCCTCGAGTTCGGCCGCCCGCAGCTCGCGCTCGCGAAACTTCTGCTGGTAGTCGGCCAGATGCCACGCCCCGACAATGATGGCATACGTGAAGAGATCGAAGAGCAGGTGGTTGATGAGCGAGTACTGGAAGGCGGTCAGCCACGAAAACGGCTCGCCCACCGTCGTGTTCGGCCAGCCTTTCACCCAGGATTCCACGAGCGCCCCGACGGAGCAGATGGCGACCTGCACGGTGGACAGCACGAGCGCGCCGCCGAAATGCACAAACAGGTAGCGCGGCCGGCTCCAGTGCTGGAACGTGCGGCAGATCCAGAAGATCGCCGGCGAGCACACCGCCCACGCATACCATTCCATCAGGTGCCACCAGAGCGCCTTCGTCAGCCGCAGATTTCCGCCGAAGGGCGCGGAGTCGAAGTACAGCTTCAGCCCGAAGAACACCCCGAGCAGCGTCCACAGCCCGAAGCGGGCGGCCCGTCCGCGCCAGCGGGAAGGGGAGATGTCGGGCGAGTTCATGCGGCGACTATACACCATCGGAGGAACGGGCGGTGGGCCACGCTGGACCGCGGTCACGAGCACCGTCAATCGCGGAGCAGATACGCCTTTAGTGGTAGAAACAAGGAGTTGCCCGCAAAAGGATGAACCGTTTTGCTATGCGCAGCGTCGTAAGTGGCGATCGGTTGCTGAAAATCACGCCTCCTCATTGCATGACCCCGTTCCGTTTCAATGCCCTCTGCCGCATCGTCGCCTTCACCGGCGCGCTGCTGGCGGGTTTCGCTGCCACAGCGAAATCGCAGGAAGTGCCGAACTTCAACCTGCTCGACCTGCGCGGCCGCAACCACGAGCTGCACCGGGCCGAGGGCAAGGCGGTGGTGCTGTTTTTCACGGGGAATGGCTGCCCGGTCGCGCGGCAGAGCGTGGAGAAGCTGCAGGAACTGCGGGGACATTTTGGCAAGGACGTGACGTTTTGGATCGTGAACACCTATGCGGACGATTCGCTGACCGAATGCATCAAGGAATTCACCGAGTTCGACATGTCGCCGCTCACCTACCTGCGCGATCCCAAGCAGGGCGTGGCGCTGGCGCTCGGTGTGGAGCGCACGGCCGAGACGGTCGCCATCCGCACGGACGACTGGAAGGTGCTGTACCAGGGCGCGATTGACGACCAGCTCAGCGAAGGCGCGCAGCGCAAGGACCCGCAGACGAAATTTCTGGAAACGGCGCTGACGGAATTTCTCGCCGGCCAGGCGGTCACCACCGCCCGCTCCCAGGCGCATGGCTGCCGCATCGCCTTTGCGCATGTCGGCGACGAACAGGGGCAGGTCTCCTATGCCAAGCATGTCGCGCCGCTGCTGCAACAGAAGTGCGTCGAGTGCCACCGCGAGGGCGGCATCGGGCCCTGGCCGATGAGCAGCCATGCGAAGGTGAGCAACTACGCCGCGATGATCGAGGAGGTGCTGCTGACCGGCCAGATGACGCCGTGGCACGCCGATCCCACCTACGGCCACTGGGCTAACGAACGTTCCATGACCGCCGAGGAGACGCAGACGCTCATCCGCTGGGTGGCCGCCGGCGCGCCACGCGGTGATGGTCCCGACCCGCTCGCGGAACCGCTGCCCACGCTGCCGGACTGGTCGCTCGGCAAACCGGACTTCGTCGTCAAGCTGCCGCAGCCCGAGTCGGTTCCCGCCACCGGCGTGCTCGATTACCGGCACATCACCGTCGAGCTGCCCACGACCAACGACCTGTGGCTCGCGGCGCTCGACGTGAAGCCGGGCAACCGGCGCGTCGTGCACCATGTGATCGTCCGGGCCAAGTGGAAGGGCGGTCCCGACGACGGCTCGGGCCGGGGTATCAACATTGTCGGCTGGGCTCCGGGCATGTCACTGACCCGGTTTCCTGCGGGCACGGGCAAGTTCATTCCGCACGGTGCGAAGCTCGACCTGGAGATGCATTACACGACCATGGGTACCCCGCAGACCGACCAGACGGAGGTTGCCTTCTATCTGCTGCCCGAGAAGCCGGAGCGCGTGCTTTTCACCCATGCGGCTTTGCAGGATGACCTCAACATTTCGCCGGGCGCGGACGAGTCGCGTGATGCCGCCATCTACGGCTTCAAGAAACCCGCCACCATTTACACCCTCATGCCGCACATGCACCTGCGGGGAAAATGGATGCGCTTCGACCTCCTGCAACCGGATGGCAAGCGCGAGACGCTGCTGAATGTGCCCCGCTACGACTTCAACTGGCAGACCGTCTATCACCTCGCCCAGCCGCGCCATGTGCCTGCGGGCGCGTGGCTGGTGGTCACCGGTGGATTCGACAATTCGCCCGGCAACCCGGCCAATCCCGAGCCGACCAAGCGCGTCCATTTCGGGCTCCAGTCGTGGGACGAGATGTTCATCGGCTTCCTCGATGTGGCGGATGATCCCGAACCGGCGAAGACCTCCTCCGCCACGAGCACTACTTCCACTTCTGCCGACACTTCCGCGAACACCCTCGTGCGCCGCTGAGGTCAGGCGGTAAGCAGTTTCGACCTAATTCCCCGCAGGGCAGGTTTCACACCTGATGTTGGGCTTGACTTTAAAACTACCAAGGTAGTATTACCTTGGTCGTTGTTCCCGAAAATGAAATCCCCCTCCCATCGCCTCGGTGACCTGCAATTGCGAATCCTGCAGTCGCTCTGGGCCCGTCCCGACGCCTCCGTCGCCGAGGTCCATGCCGAACTGAAACCGGAGCGCGACTTGGCGCATACGACCATCGCCACGATGCTGCGCAAGATGGAGGCGCGCGGTCTGGTCACGCATCGGGAGGAAGGACGCAGCTTCCTGTACCGCGCCAAGGTCGCCGCCGAGGAAGTCAGCCGGAGCGTTGGCCAACACCTGGTCGAGCGGCTCTTCGAGGGCAGTCTGACCGATGCGGTGAGTCATCTGCTCACAACCCGTGAGGTGAGCCGCCAGGAGCTCGACGAGCTGGAGAAACTTATCCAGCAGGCGAAACGGAGGACCAAATGACCCCGACCCTTTCCTTCTGGCTGCCGTTGCTGGGCCGGTTGGCGTTGGAGGCACTGCTGCTGGTCGCGCTGGCGGCGGTGGCGCAACGGTTCATCACGTCGCCCCGCGCGCGGGGCACACTCTGGCAGGCGGTGTTGCTGGGTGTCGCCCTGGTGTGGCTGGCCGAACTCGGTGGAGCCCGCGGGCAGATCGCGCGCTGGTGGCCGCAGCCGCGCAAGCCACGACCGATGGTGGTCACGCTGGCCGATCCGCCCGCAATCCTGGTGCCGTCAAGCGCAAGCGGGTCCGGGTCGGCGACACTTTTTCCCGCCGCTGAAGAACCGGTGGCTGAGAAGGCGGTCTGGTGGCCGTTCCAGCTGTGGATTGCGGGCTTGTCGGCGCTGGCTTTCCGGGCACTCGGGCTGCGGCTCTGGCTCGGGTTCGCGGCGGGCCGGCGGGGTCGCGTGACCGCTGATGCCCTGTTGCTTGCCCGGGTGGAAAACCTCAGGCGCCGTGTCGGTTTGCGCCGTGTGCGTGTGCTTACGTGGCCCGGGCTGCGCAGTCCCATCGCGTTCGGCACCTTGCGGCCGACCATCGCGCTGCCGGCGGATTTTGCGGAGCGCTTCAGCCCGGAGGCGCAGGACGCGATGCTGGCGCACGAGCTGGCGCACGTGGCGGCCAGTGATCCGTTCTGGCTCGCGATCGCGGACGTTGTGCTGGCCCTGGCGTGGTGGCATCCGGCGGTGTGGTGGGCACGGCGGCAACTGAGGGCCGCGAGCGAGGCGACGGCCGACGAGGCCAGCGCGCTCGTGCCCGGCGGTCGCGTGGCGCTGGCCGAATCGCTCGTCAACTTCGGTCGCGAGCTGGCCGCGCCCGGCTGGACGCGCGGCCTGGGCGTCGCAGGCGACGGCCTGAAATCACAGCTCGCCCGGCGCGTGACGGCGCTACTGCGTCCCACCACCGAATGGCGCGCGGTGCGACCGGCCCGGCTGTGGATGGCGCGCGGCGCAGCGCTGATCACGACGGCGATATTCATGGCCGTGCCTTGGCCAGGTGCCAGCGGACCGACTTTCGCGGAAGTCCTGCTGGCGGCCACCGCCGCATCCGCGCAGGCGGCGTCCGCTGCCGAAACACCGCCGGCAGGTCTGGCCCCGGCCAATTCACCGGGTGAGCCGCCCCCGGCGCCATCCGCAGCACCCCATCAGCCGGTTCTGGTTCAGCACTATTCCACTTCTCCCGCGTGGCCGGTCGCACCCCTCGGCGCGACGGCGGGCAGTTTGGAAAATCCGGCGCACTTGAGCTATGAGGCGGCACCCACCCGGTCCTCCTCCAGCGGGGACCATCCCGGCCTCGCGCTCACTCCGCCTCCATCCGTGGGATTTCTGCCGGACGCGGATCCGAAATCCCCCCACCAACAATATGTGGAAACGGCCCGTCAATTCAGGTTGCAAGGCGAACAGATTGCGGCGTTCAGCGAGCGCATCCGAAAGTTCATGCCGGCGGACGAGACCAATATCCAGGCCGCCCTATGCGGATTCTTCGCGGCCAACGGGGTGAAATTTCCTGAGCATGGCTATGATTCCTCGGGCAAGCCGGTCTGGCAGAGCCAGCAGTCCGCCATCTTCTTCGACGACCGCACGGGCGTGATCATGGTGCGTGCCAAAACGGAGGATCTCGACCGGATCGAACGGGCGATCCAAATGCTCAACCTGCCGCCAGCACCGGCGGCTCAGGCGACGCCCGGCAACCCGGAGCCGGAAGAGAATTCAACGGTGCAAGCGCGCTACCAGTTGGCGTTGCAGGCCGTGAAGCAGGCCGATCTGGAGGCGGTCCCCATTATCGCAAAGTACGGGAAAGACAGTGCGGAAGCAGCGGCGGCGACCGCGCGTTACCAGAGGGCAAAGGAAAAAGCGCAACTTCTTCAAGCCGCCAACGACTCGTTCCAGAGGCTGGAGGTTTTGGGCAAGTCTTATGAGCCGGTGCAGCCGAAGACGACGGCGGACAGAAGCGGACGGAATGACCTGCTCGCCAAGCTGGAGGGAACCACGTCCGAGACGACGAACGCAGCGAGCCTCTACACCCGCCAATTCAAGTTTTCGGGGCATCAATTGGCTGCGTTCAATGAACACATCCGCCAGTTCCTGCCAGCTGGGGAGACCAATTTCGTGCGGGTCGGCGAGAACGGCCTGACGGCCGCTCAATTTGGCGCGCGCGCCTTCTGCGTCACGAACGGAGTGGACATGCAGATGGGTCTTACTTTGCCGACGCAGCAGTCGAATAAGGCCGTGTTTTTCAACGACCGCAGCGGAGTGCTCTTTGTACGGGCCACTTTGGAGGACCTCGATCGGATTGAGCGGGCCATCCAAACGGTGGACATCCCGCCCGCCGAGGCCGACGAGATTCGCGCCGGCCAGATGAAGACACTGAAGGCCAGTGAGGCCCGTCTCGCCGAGTTGCGTACGCGCTACCATGACCGGCATCCCAAGGTGCTGGAAGAACTGGCCTCGCAGGCGCAAATACGGGCTTCACTGCGCAACATGGAACTCAACGGACGAACCGCCGCCACCAATGGTGTATTGACCGGCGCTTCGACGAATTCCCGCCGGCAGGTCGTGCTTGAAACTCAGTTCGCCGAAGTCACGGAGCGCAGTTCCGACGATCTCGGCCTCGATTGGATCTTCGGCCTGTCGCCGACGAACAATCCCGCGCTGCAGAGCGGGCCGGCCACCAATCTTCTCACCGAGCCTGGTTCACCCCACGGGCAGGCCCTAAAGGTGGACCTGCTTCGCACCGTGGGCGAATCGGCGACGCTCACCGAGGTTCAGTTCACCGCCTTGCGCAAGCGGCTGGAGAGCCGGGGTGGAGTGGATTTCCTGGCCGCGCCCAGGGTGATCACGCAGTCCGGCCGGGAGGCGCAGGTTTCGGTTGGCGAGGAGAAAACCATTGTCACCGACATGCAGGAACAGCAGGCCACGGCGACCAATCAGGCCGGCATCCGTTATCAGACCGAGAAAGTTACCCTTGGGCCGAAGGTTGATATCATCCCGGTTTTGGAAGGGGCGGAGATGCGGCTGGGTATTGTGGCGACGGTCACGGAATTTCTGGGCTACGACCAGCCGGTCGCATCGCCTGCAGGCAAGCCAGCGAAAGCGGTGAAAGGCGTGGAGCCATTGCCCCGCATGCGGGTGCGCGCGTTGCACGCTGATTCCGTGTCCAAGTCGGGCGAAACGGTCGCCCTGCGCGGGCCGCTGGTGGCCGATACTGTCCTGATGAAGGACAAGGTGCCGGTGCTGGGGGACGTTCCGCTGCTGGGTCGGCTGTTCCGGAGCGAGTCACGGAGCACGCAGCGCAAGCGGCTCTACGTGTTCATCACCGCCACAGAGGTCACGGCCGCGGGTGAGCGGGTGCCATAGTGGCAGGATAATCTGGGGACACGCTTGTGTTGCTCGCTCCATCTTGCCGGGTCGGAGAGCGGCGCTCCTTGTTTGTGGATTGGACGACGGGCGATTTCCCGCGAAACTGCGGCCGTGAACGTCGCCGGGCTTCCGCAGAAGATCACTGTCCAGTCCTTCGCCAGCATGAAGGGATGCGCCGCTGTCGCGGCTTTGACCGCCTACGACTTCCCGATGGCGAAGCTGCTCGACGAGGCGGGCATTCCATTTCTGCTGGTCGGCGATTCGCTGGGCATGGTTGTGCTGGGCTACCCCGACACGACGCACGTGACGATGGAGGACATTCTCCATCACACCCGCGCCGTCGCCCGCGCGAAACCCAACGCGCTCGTGGGTGCCGATCTGCCCTACCGCAGCTACGACACCCCGGAGCAGGCGCTGGCCAATGCCCGCCGGCTTATCGAGGCCGGTGCGGAGTTTGTGAAGGCGGAGGGCGGACGCGAAATCCTGCCGCAAGTCGAGGCGATCCTGGCCGCCGGAATTCCTTTTTGCGCGCACCTCGGGATGCTGCCCCAGCACGTGGTTGAGGAGGGCGGCAAGTATCGCATCAAGGGCCGCGACGAGGCCGGCCGCGCGAAGCTGATCGACGACGCGCTGGCGCTGGAAGCGGCCGGCGCCTTTGCCTGCGTGCTTGAACTGGTGACACCGCCGGTGACCCAGGAAATCACGGAACGCTGCCGGAAGATGCTGACCATCGGCATCGGCAGCGGCCCGGGCTGCGACGGGCAGATCCTGGTAACGCCTGACCTGATTGGTGCCTTCCCGTGGTTCACGCCCAAGTTCGTCACGCCCAAGGCACAGACGGGCGAGACGATCCGGGGCGCGGTGCGGGAGTGGAAGGAAGCGTTGCGCTGAAAAAGCTCAAAGCTCAAAATTCAAACCCAGAGTTACTGACGCATCCGATGCGCTTGGTTTGAGCTTTGAGCTTTGAGCTTTGAGCTTTGAGCTTTGAATTTTGAATTTTGAATTCCCCTCACTGTTCAATCCACACCGGGGTGCCGACACTCACCATCTGCCGGAGGTATTCGGCATTCCAATTTGCGAGCCGGAAGCAGCCGTGGCTCTCGGTGCGGCCGACCTGTTCGGGCACGGGCGTTCCGTGCATGCCGTAGCCGGGGCGGTCCAGGCCGATCCAGGCGACGCCCACCGGATTGTTGGGTCCAGGGGGGATGATGAGTCGCCGGCCCAGCTCACGTGCCTCTTCAGATTCGGGAAAGACCGCCGGGTCGAACGTGTAGTTCGGATCCTTCACAGAGACCACGACGTGCAGTTCGCCCACGGGACGCTTTTCTGCAATGTGACCGATGCTGCACGGGAAGTGCGCCAGCAGTGTTCCCCGGGCATCAAAGACACGAATCCAGCGCTGGCCGAGGCTCACGCGGACTAGGTTGGCGTGGCGGGCAGGCGGGAAGATGGCGGCGGGAATGATGAGCTCCGTACCGGGTTTTACGGCGCTCCAATCCACCCCCGGGTTCAGCCGGCGAATGAGTGCCGGATGCGCCTTGCTCTGCTCCGCGACCATTTCCAGCACGGTCTCGAAATCGAGGCGGTCGAGCTGGGATTTCGCGAGCCACGTTTTCGGGACCGGCTGGAGCCGCGCGAGGTCGGCCTCGCTCACGATCCGGTTGGTCAGCGGTTCACGATCCAGGCGCAGTTCGCGCAGCGTGTCGCGATCGATCCAGCCGGTCTGTTCCAGACCGTGCTGCATCTGGAAGGCCCGCAGGGCCGCAGCGGTTTGCGCGCCGCCGACTCCGTCGATCGGTCCGGACGAGATGCCATAGCTTGCCAGTGTGATCTGGGCCACGAGCAGATTGGTCGCTGAAGCTTCGCCCCGGGTGGGCGGGGGCGGATGGAAGGGCAGCGTGGCAGCGTTGGTATGCGGAGTTTCGGGGAGCGTGGGAGTCGGTGTGGGAGCAGCGGGGAGATTGGTCGCCGAAGGATTCGTCACCAGCGGCGGCGGCGGAACAACTGGAGGTTGCTGCGTCGTCGGGTTGGTGCGCGGGGCAACGGGCTTCTCGGGTTTGGGTTTGCCCGCGACGGACGGGTGTTGCCGGTGCCACAGCCACCAGGCGGCACCGGCCAGAATGATGAGCACCAGAACCCAGCGCCGCCAGCGGTCCTGGCCGCCCCGGGAACCGGAGCTGCGGGGACGCGGGTGTTTGCGGCGGGCCATGGGGATCAGACGTCGATGACGGGGCCGTCACCGCCGCCCCCGGACTTGGGCCGGCCACCGCCCTTTTTCACGCGCACGCGCGGTCCGCGACCGAGAAAGAAATTGGAGATGACCGACGTGATACTGATGACAAGCGCACCCCAGAAGGCGGGCCAGAAGCCCAAGACGTGAAAGTCCTTCACGAGGCTGCCGACCATCCACAGCAGCACCGCGTTGATGACCAGAAAGAACAGGCCCATGGTGCCGATGAGCAGAGGCAGGGAGAGCACCAGCAGCAGCGGGCGCACGAAGGCGTTGAGGAAGCCCAGCAGCAGCGAGGCGACCAGGAGCGCACCGATGGTGTCGTAGCCGATGCCATGGACGACGTTGGAGGCAACCAGGACGGCGAGGGTCGTGACGACCCAGCGCTGGAGAAATTGCAGGCCGGTGGCGGACATGGCGGGCGAACTATAGCGGGCGCGCGCCGGCTGTCAGGGAGGACTTACCCCCAATTCTGGCGCGGGTCAGTGGGCGGAAGCGGCGTGGTCCTGCAGGTCGGCGCGCACCTGGTCGAGCCAGGCGAGTTGGGGCGGCAGCAGGAAGGCGGTGTTAACCCGGCCCAAGGCCTCAAGGGCGAGCTGGGTCTTGTGCTCCTGCCGGTAGAGATCGGTCTCGGCAAAGGCGAGCATGGTACGCTCGATGTCCTGCAGCCGCTCCGTGTCGATGGAGAGCAGCAGCGGTTTGGCGGCGCCGGGATTCTCATGCTGCAGCAGGGCCAGGGCGTGGTTGATCCGGGCGGCCAGGGAGGTGGGATTCGCGTCGAGCACACGCCGGGTGAGGGAAAGGGCCTGCTCCGGATCACGGCGGAAAATGAGCAGCGCGGCGGCCAGATCGTTCATGACGTCCACCCGGTCCGGTGCGAGGGCGAACTGGTGCTGCGCGGCATCGAGCAGCAGGTCGGCGTCGTGCTCGTGATAGGCGGCCCGGACGAGCGCCTGCCAGTATTCCAGCCGCAGCTGGAGCTCGCTCTCGTGGGCGCGCAGCAGGTCCAGGGCGGGTTTGTAGCTGTCGAATTTGAGCAGTTCACGGGCGACCCCGAGCACCACCTCAGGCTCGTGGATGGAGTCCTGCGCGATTTTGGCGAACGCGACGGCCGCCTCGTTGGTGTGGTGCGTGGAGATTTCGGCCAGGCCTTCCAGATAATGGCTGTAGCCGCCGAGCACGCCGCGGGAGAGGTCGTTCTTCCGGATTTCCAGGGCCAGACCACGGAGATCGTCCCAGTTCTGGCGCTGGATGAGCAGGTCGGCGTAGGTGATCCAGATCCGGCTGGTGCTGCCGAGGGTGGGGGCGAAGTGTTCGAGGAACTGGATCGCCTGGTCGGTCAGGCCCAGCCGCAGAAAGGTGTCGGAGAGGCGCGTGACCTCGCTGGAGGTGATCGGCGGATCCGCGAACTGGCTGGCCAGCTGCCGGGCCTCGTCGGCGCGGCCCCTGGCCTGCAGGAGCTGCCAGTAGGCGGCGTGTTCCAGCGGGTAATCCTCATGCAGGTCGCGCAATCGGCTGAGCGCCGGGGCCACTTCCCCGGGGTTGCGGCGGAGGATTCCCGCCAGCAGCTGGAGCCGCAGCGCGCGCACGCGCAGACCGGCGTGCTCCGGGGTCTGGTAGCGGGCCAGCACGGCCTGGGCGGCAGCGGTCTGGGATGGCTCGCCCCAGATGAGCTGCGCGGCGGCATCATAGATCGGCATCTCGGGATCGCCGGCGGCCACGGCGGGCGGCAGATTGGATCGTGCGGTCAGGAAGGCGGCCTTCTCGCCGGACTGCAGCCGGGCCTTCAGCAGGGAAAGCTTCAGGTGGTCACTGTAAGGCTGCGGGTGGCCGGCGAGCAGCGGATACAGCAGTTCCTCGGTGCCGAAGTGCCGGTACACGTCACTGACCAGGTCCAGATCGGCCGAATTGGTCTGGTTCAGGTGCAGGAGCCACAGGGAATTCCACCGCGCATCGGCAAACCGCTGGGCGTTGCGCGCCGGCAGGTGCATCAGGTTCGAGAGGGAGCTGCGCAGGACCGGCGCATCGGCAATGTTGCAGGAGACGGCGCTGCGCCAGTAGTAGTAGGCGCGTTCCCGTTCGTCGATGGCCTTGGTTTTTCGGGCGAGCCCGGCGTAAATGCGCGCCTCGATCATGCTGAGCCAGCTGACCCGGACGATTGGGTTGAACCCGCGCGGCGAGACGATCCAGACCGGGGGCAGCCCCAGGGCAAACACCATGAAAATGAACGTGCAGGCCAGCCAGGCGTAACGGAACCGCGGCTCAAACATCAGGTGCCGCAACAGCGGCCAGTCATGCAGGTGGCGCTGGGCGTCCTCCGTGGTCCAGATCCACCAACGCGGAGAACGCCGCTCGTCATCCGGGGGGGCGCGGCGAAGTCCGGGAGGTGTGGGTGTCTGGTTCAAGACACCGGGAAAAATCGTTTACGTCTGTGGAAACGCAAGCGATGAATCGACGGAACCTGTTCAGGCTCTTCAGCCGGCGGGGAGTTCGGCCCGGGCCTGTTGCAGCCATTGCACTTGCGGCGGAAAGAGGTGGCGCACGTCGATCAGTTCGGCGGCCGCCTTGGCGGCGGCGATCCGGCCCGCCTGGCGGTGGCACTGGAACCAGACAAACTGGAGCACGCTGCGGGCGGAATCCGTCAGATCCTGCGGGGAAACGGTCTTCAAAAGCTGCTCGCCCTCCTCCAGCCGTCCGTTCTGCACGAGCGCGAGCGCGTGATTGACCCGGGCGAGCCGGGACTGCGGGGAGTGGGTGTAAACCTGCAGGGTCAGCTGCACCGCTTCGGAGGGGCGTTCCCGCATCATCAGCAGCGCCGCCGCGAAGTTGGTGGCGCTCGCGTCGTCCGGCTGGAGCTGATAGATCTTCTCACTGGCCATGAGCAGCTGTTCCGCCTGCCGCCCCTCGAACGCGGTCAGCTGCAGCTGCCGCCAGAACGTGAGGTCGTTGCCGGCCACCTTTTCCAGCTGGTGCAGCACGACCGCCGCCGGCCCGGGATAGCCCAGCCGCGTGAGCAGGACCGCCGTCTGAAAGGTGATCGAGGGATCTTTGGGCAGCTCCTTGGCGAACTCATTGAACTCTTCCTCCGCCTCCTGTGGCCGGCCCAGCCCGTGATTGGCCACGCCCTCCAGAAACATGGAGTAATTGCCGAGCTGTGCCTTGAGCCGGAAATTGGCGCGCAGGGCCAGAGCCAGGGCACGCAAGTCATCCCAGCGTTTCCCGGTGGTCAGCAGCTGGCCAGCCCGCACCCAGATGACCGGGCCCTGCGAAAAGGCGGGCAGCTGTTTGCTGATGAAATCAGCCCCCTCATTGTATAGGCCCAGCCGCATCCAGGCAGCCAGCAGCTGTTCGGCTTCGCCTGCGGATTGGGGCAGGGTGGTCTCGGCCCGGGCCAGCGTGATGGCGGTTTCCCGCTGGCCCGAGAGATCCAGCAGCAGCCAGTGGGTGATGTTGTCCTTCAGGGTGTCGGCGTGCAGGTCGGCCAGTTCGGCCAGCCGCCGTTCATAGGAGGCGAGATCCAGCTTTTTGTAATGCACCCGCAGCAGCAGCGAAAGAGCGAGCGGTCGCAGGGCCGGTTCGGTCACGGCCGCCTCCAGGCAGGCCTGGCCGGCGGCGGCCTCGGCCGACGGACCCCACCCGGCCTGCCAGGCCGCGTGGTACAGCGCGGATTCCGGCTGGCTGGCCACGGTGGCGCTTCGTTGCTGCCAGACGGCTTCAAATTTTTGCATCTGCCCGGACTGGAACAGTGCCCGCAGCAGGGCGGCGGTGAGGGTTGGGCTGGTCGGCATGGTCGCGTCCACCAGCCGGCTGGAAACCCATTCCTGCTGGTCGTATCGCTGGTGGAAACTCACCGCGAGTTCCAGGTCGGGCAGGTTGGTGTGCGTGAGCCGCAGGAGACTGGCGGCCGACTGCTGGCCGACTCCCAGCCAGGCCCGTTCCGGCAGCGGCTGGCGGGCGAGCGTGCGCAGCAGGCCGCGCAGGTTCTGCGGGTCGGCCGCATTGTTGGCTGTCGCCGACATCCACGCCTGGATTGCAGCAGGAATCCGACCCGCCGCCTCGTCCCGTTCCGCGCTGTGGCGCAGCGACCAGGATTGCAACAGGTCCAATCCCCGGACCTTGATCTGGGGCGAATATTCCTCCGGCGAGGTGATCCAGATTCGTGGCAGGAGCAGGCCCAGGGACAGAAACACCAGCGTCGTGGCAATCAGCGCCCAGCGAAACCGTCCGTCATAAAACAGGATGTGCAGGAGGTAATTCGTGCGGACCGCCCGCGGGATGCGGCGACCCTTCGTGCGCACGCGCCGCCGGATCCGGGTGGACGAGTCGTCCGGGGAGCCCGGCGAATTCGTCGGGCTGGGCGAGGGCGGCTGGTCAGGGCTGGAGTCCATGCAGGGCAAGGGGAGCTAAGCGCCCCGGTGAAACACTGGGAAGTGACGAATTTGCACCTAAAGGTGCGCGCGCCCCAGCTCATGGATCGCGTGCGGCACGACCCAGTGGTGGATTTCGAGTGTTTCCCTGGCCACGGCGTAATCGGCCCCGGTCAGTTCGGCGACGATCCGCGTCGCCCGGTTGCGCAGTTTCTCGTTCGAAGGATTCAGGTCCACCATCAGGTTTCCGATGACTTTGCCGAGCCGCACCATGGCCAGCGTGGTCACGGCGTTCAGGATGAGTTTGGTCGCCGTGCCCGCTTTCAGGCGGGTCGAGCCCGTCAGCACTTCCGGCCCGAGATCGGGCGCGATGAGCACGTCGGGCCTCTGGCCCCGGGCGAAGGTGAGATGCGGGTTGAAGCAGATCAGGGCCGTCTTCGCGCCGCGCCGGCGCGCTTCCGCGAGGGCACCCCAGACAAAGGGGGTGCGGCCGCTGGCCGCGAGGCCGACCACCACATCCTTTTTGCCGACTGCGCGAAATTCCAGGGCGCGCCCGCCCGCCTCCGCATCGTCCTCGGCACCTTCCACCGCCGAATGCAACGCCCTGACTCCGCCGGCCATGATGCCCTGAACCTGTTCCGGAGCAGTGCGGAAGGTGGGCGGGCATTCACTCGCATCCAGCACGCCCAGACGGCCGCTCGTGCCCGCCCCGACGTAGAAGAGCCGGCCGCCCGATTGGAAGGCGCGCACCACGAGCCGGATCAGTTTCCCGACCGGCTGCCGCTGGGTGCGCAGGGCGTCAGGAATCTTCGCCTCTTCCGACCACATCAGTTCCAGCGCCTCGGGTAGCGATAACCGGTCGAGGTTCGTGGAACGCGGGTTGCGGCATTCCGTGGGAGAGAGTTTGCGCGAGGACGGAATGGACGAATGCTTGGAATCGCCCGGATTCTGCTTTGGGGCGCGGAGCGAACGGATGGGCTTCGTTACCGGGCTGGCCCCCGCCGTGCGGGCCATCGCGACTGCGCCCCAGACGGATTCCCGGGCCAGAGTGACGACCCTCGCTCCCGGCCATTCCGCGCGGAGGCGGCGGGCCACGGAGCGGGCAAACGCGGGTTGCCGCAACAGCACGCTGCCGGTGAGCACGAACTCGACGCGCTTTCCGGCGCGGACCAGATGCCGGGCACAGGC
Organism: uncultured Verrucomicrobiota bacterium; assembly: GCA_903922605.1. Lineage (GTDB taxonomy): Bacteria > Verrucomicrobiota > Verrucomicrobiia > Limisphaerales > UBA9464 > CAIVQB01. The sequence continues at coordinate 16,004 of CAIXUG010000071.1, read as the reverse complement.
CGTCGCATCCGTGGCCAGAGTCCAGGCGAAGGAAGTCAACAGGTCGCGGATGAGTTTGTCGCCCTCTTTGGCGGCCGCAAAAACCTCGGGAGCCAATGCCGCGATCTCCGTCTTGGAAGCTTCCTGCATCCACGCGATGAGCCCGTTGGGTTCGGTGAGTTGCAAGGCGCGCAACACCCGCTGCCCGAACCGCCCGAACCGCCGCTGGCGGTCCAGGGTGGTGATCGTGTCACAGAGGCTCCGGTGCACGATATGGTAGCCGCTCCCACGATCGCCGAGCAGATGTCCCCAGCCACCGACCTTGGCGATGCTTCCCTGGGCATTGCGACCATAGCAGCAGGAGCCGGTGCCGCTGAGCACAATGACCCGGGCTGCCGGGGGGTTGCCGGGGGCGTCGAGTTCGGCGGCGGCAAGCGCGGATTCGAGGTCGTGGTCCACGCGCCGGGGCACAGCGGGCCACGCCGCTTCCAAGGCACGTTCCACCCGTGAGCAATCGGCGGCATCGCGGACCCCGGCCATGCCGACCCCAATCGCTCCGGGTGCGGGCAGTTGCCGGCGCAACGCGCGGAAGTGCGCGACGAGCTGGGCGTCCGTAACGAGGCGAAGGTTGGCCGGGCCGGCTTCCACGCGGGCGAGCTGCTTCAGGCCGGCATCGGCAGCGAGGGCCACCGTGCGGGTGCCGCCGCATTCGAGACCGAGGAAGACAGGCGTGTCGGACATGGCGGGAGCATGGGCGGTTCCGTGGCGTGCGGGCAAGGTGGAGGAGGAGGGGCAGGGGGCAAGATCCTAATCTTACTCTTCATCCTCATCATAATCATCTGCTTTCCGCGATTAGGAGTAAGAGTAGGAGTAAGATTGCGATGGGGACAAAAACGAGGGCAGAGAGTTGCGAGTGGCGGCTTCAGGCTTCGTTTTCACGCCGGTTTTGGTTTCACTCGCAAGCGATGAAATTCCCCAAGCTCGCCCAGTTCAAGTCGGTGCCTGATTTTCAGGACCGGCTTGCCGAACTGGGCCTGGATCTGCCCGTTTCGGAAGTGCCCGATCCCGTGCATTTCGCCGGGGCCTGCCGGTTGGGAGCCGCCACGGCGCGGGTGATTGGCAATCGTTTCGCCATCCTGCCGATGGAGGGCTGGGACGCGACGGCCGACGGCCAGCCGACGGACCTGGTGCGCCGCCGCTGGCAGCGGTTTGGGCAGAGCGGGGCCAAGCTTATCTGGGGCGGCGAGGCGATGGCCGTCCGCCACGACGGGCGGGCCAATCCGCGCCAACTGGTGTTCTCGGAGGCCAATCTTCCGGGCCTCGCGGAGTTGCGCGAACTGCTAGTCGCTGAGCACGCGCGGCAAGGAACCACGGACGACCTGCTGATCGGAGTGCAGCTCACCCATTCCGGTCGCTGGTCGCGGCCGAACGATCCCAAGCAGATCGAACCGCGCATCGCCTACCGGCATCCCATTCTTGATGGTCGGGCCGGTATCACGAGCGATGCGGCGGTGCTGGGCGACCGGGAGCTTTCGGACCTGGTCACCGATTTTGTGCGGGCCGCCGTGCACGCGCAGCAGGCCGGTTTTGATTTCGTGGATGTGAAGCACTGCCACGGTTATCTCGGGCACGAGCTGCTCAGTGCGGTGGAACGCCCAGGGCGTTACGGAGGCTCGCTGGAGAACCGCACGCGATTCCTCCGGGAGATTGTGGACGGCATCCGTCGGGACGCGCCGGGCCTGGAGATTGGCGTCCGCCTGAGCCTCTTTGACCAGCTGCCCTTTCAACAGGGGCTGGAAGGCGTTGGCGTGCCGGTGCCGTGGACCGGACCCTATCCGTATGCGTTCGGCGGTGATCCGGATGAACCGGCCCGGATCGCGTGGGCCGAACCGCTGGCCTTCCTGCGGTTGCTGAGCGAGCTGGACATCCGGCTGGTCTGCCTCACGGCGGCCAGCCCGTATTACAATCCGCACCTGCAACGTCCGGCATCGGTGCCGCCCAGCGATGGCTATCTGCCGCCGGAAGACCCGTTGGTGGGCGTGGCGCGGCAGCTCAACGCGGTGGCGCGGGTGAAGCGGGAATTTCCCGAACTGCTGCTCGTCGGCTCCGCGTACAGCTACCTGCAGGAATGGCTCCCCAATGTCGCTGACGCCCAGCTGGCGGCGGGGAATGTGGATTTCATCGGCCTCGGTCGCACGGTCCTGAGCTATCCCGAACTGCCACGCGACATCCTCGCGGCCCAGCCGCTGCAGCGCCGGAAGATTTGCCGCACCTTCAGCGATTGCACCACCGGTCCCCGCAACGGACTGGTGAGCGGCTGCTTCCCGCTGGACGACTTTTACAAGGCGCATCCCGATGCGGCGAAGCTGAAGGAGATTCAGCGCGCGGCGGCGAGCTCCCGGTAGATCTGCAGATATTGGGCCCCCACCACCGTGGCGGAACGCCGGCGCACGCTCTCGCGAATTTCCGCCGGCGCCGCCGGGGCAAAGGTGCCGTCGAGCAGACGTCGCAGTTGGGCGGCGAGATCCTCCACGTCGTCCGGTTCAAACAGCAGTCCGGTCCGGCCCTCGCGGACGATGTCCACGTTGCCGCCGCTGCGGCTGGCGACCACCGGCCGGCCGCTCGCCAGCGCCTCGATGAGCGCAACCGAGCAGGGTTCGTTCGTCGAGGGCAGGAGGAATGCGTCGGCTTCGGCCAAGACCGCCGGGACATCGTTCGTGGCGCCGGCGAGGGTCACGAGCGGGGTGAGCTTCAGTTCCGCAATCAGGCCGGCCAGTTCCGCCGCGAAGACTTGGGCGTCGGTGTCCTCCGGGACCGGCCCCCAGAGCTGGAAACGGAGGCGGCTTCGTGATTCTGGCGGCAGGGAGGCGAAGGCGCGGACGGCCAGGTCCCACTTTTTCCAGCGGACCAGATTGCCGACGCCGACCAGCCGCAGAAAACCCGGGGGCGGCATGCTTTGGGGCGGAGAGAGGGCGCGTTGGAACCACGGGTCGCCACAGCACTCGGACACGGTCTCGATGCGGCCCGGGCTGGGGGACAGACCGTAGTGACGCGCCATGTTCGGCGTGAGCAGGACGGTCCGCATCCGGCGCTGCCGGGCGGCGAAGCGGTAAAGCCCGGCCCTGCTGGCATAGGCGTGATTGGTAAAGAGGACCGGACGGGAAAGTGCGAGCAGCAGGGCCAGCGGCAACGACCCGCGTGTGTGCGCGTGGACGACATCGAACCGCTCCTTGCGGAGCAACCGTTGCAACGCAGGCCAGGCGCGGAGGTTCTGCAGGAGCAGGCGGAGGTGGTTGGAATCCTCGTCCAGCGTGTGCGGGTTTCGGCGCAGCTCCAGTGCGGGCTGGCGGCTTTGGCCGAAACGGGAATTGACCCAGACGACGTGATGGGCCGAGTCACGGGTGGCCTGGGACAACGCCCGGATGACTGACAGGATGCCGCCATGGTCGCCAGTCGCGCCGACCAGGTGCAGGACTGAGAGGGTCGGACGCGGGGTCACGTCGATTCCGGCAGGTTCTCGAAAGCCTGGAAGCGCAGGCGGGTGCACGCCATGAGCAGGCCCGCCTGAAGCGCGAACGTGCGGAGGGCGAATTCACTGTCGCCGTGCAACAGATAGAAGAAGATGACATTGGCCAGCCAGTTGGAGGCGAGCACGCAGGTGAGCCGGGCGAGGCCGTCGTTGCAACCATGACGGCGCAAATGCCGGAGCGCCTTCACGGCGAGCCAGGAAGTTCCCAGCAGGAACAGGGAACAGAACACCGTCCCGGGCACGCCGGTGTTGACCAGGAGACCGATGAAACCGTTGTAAAAACGGCCGACCTCCAGATTTTCCCGGATGAAGCCGTAAGGATCATATTCCGGTGACGGAACCACGTTGTAATTGTAGCCGAAGCCCCGGCCGACCCACAGATAGTGAGGAGCGACCTGCCAGCCGACGCTGCGCATGAGGAGGCGACCGCCAAAGGTCGCCTCACCGTCATCGGCCGCGATGGGATCGACATCAATCCCGGGGAGCAGCGAGAGGGTGCGCTGCACGGACAGAGGCAGCTCCCGCGCAAAGGAGTAAGCCGAACTCAGCACCAGGGCACCGATCACGAGGCCGCCTAACAGCCTCGGAATCGTCAGGAAGCGCTGGCCGTACATGCAGCCAAGCAGGGTCAGGAACAGCAGCACCAGCAGGCCGCGATGACCGCCGGCCGCACCGATGCTGAACAGGAGCAGGCCGAGGGGGCACAGCCAGAAGAACGAACGGCTCAGGAACCGGCTGAGGTTGACCCGTGTCAGCAGCAGAAAGATGGAGGCCTGCCCGACAATGGCCAGGGATTGGAAGCGCCGCAGACCGCCGACCAGGGCCTGGCTTTCAAAGGTCAGGCTGTCATTGGACACGCCAAAGAAGTAGAGCAGGAACCAGAGCTTGCTGCCGACACCCGTGGCCAACGCCAGATCGGAGATGATGAAGGTGAGGCTCAGGAGGCACTGCCAGGTGTAGAGCTTGACGATCTGATCCCCGGTCAGGGGGATTGCCAGGAACAGGATCGGAAAAATGGCGGAGGCGATCTGCTGGTAGTACACCCGGCCACCGATCTGATCCGACCCGAACACGTTCAGGCCCGTGCCATGGACCGCAATCAGCATGCACAGGATGCCGACATATCCGAGGAGGCCCAGCAGGGTCAGCCGATTTTTGCGCAGCTGCTGGCCATAGTCCGGCGCCTGCTCACGGAGGCAGAAGGTGACGACCAAGCCTGACCAGGCCAGCAAGGCCGCAAATTCCCAGATCGCGGGTCGTCCGGGAAAAAAGGGCAGGATCAGGGCCGAGCTGAAATTGGTCACCCCCAGCGTGAGGGCGAGCTTGGCGTGGTAGGGGAGCAAGGCCATCCAGGCAATGCCGCCCACCAGCATGATCACCATGTAGTTGCCGGTGGTCAGGATCATCGAGATCACGACCAGCCCCACAAAGAAGGCGGCGAACCACATCAGGCGCTCAAACTGGAGCTGGCGGGCAAAGGCGGACATGCTTGGCCCTTAGCTACAGATAACGGCGGGCACCGGCAACCGCGTTCTTGCGGTGAAACGGCTTGTTCCGTTTGGCGGGGTCGCGTTGGATTCGGCCACTGCGGTCTGTGATCGCTCCGCCATGCTGTTCAACAGTTGGTCCTTTGCCCTCTTTCTGCCCCTGGTGTGGGTGCTGCATTATGCCGGCCGTCGGGCCGGCTGGCAGGTTGCCGTGCTCACGCTCGCCAGTTTCGTGTTTTACGGCTGGGGAAACCCGTCGCTGCTGCCGCTGCTGGCCGCCTCGACTTTCATCAACGGACTTTGCGCCCAGCAACTGCTGACACCGGGCATGCCGGTGGCACGCCGGCGGGTGGCGCTGGCCCTCGGGCTGGGCTTCAATCTCGGGGCACTGGGCTTTTACAAATATGCCGCCCTCTTCGCCGGGCTCTTTCTGCCGTCCGAATGGACCGAGGCGCTGAAGCAGAGCATCCCGCTGCCCATCGGCATTTCATTTTACACCTTCCAGGGCATCAGCCTGGTGATGGAGGCCTGGTGGGCGGGAGCGGCGGGCCTCGCGGGACTGCCGGCGCCGACGAACGCACGCGAATGCGGCTGGTTCCACGCCAAGGTCTGGTTCTTCAAGGCGTTTTTCCCGCAGCTGGTCGCCGGCCCGATTGTCAAGGCGGGCGAATTTTTGCACCAGATTGGGCCCAAGCGGCTCCGCGACATCGACTGGAACGGCGCGGTCCGGAAGCTCGTATTGGGCTTCTTCCTTAAAATGGTCGTGGCCGACAATCTCAAGGATGTCACGGCGGCGCTGCATTACCCCGAGTTCACGGTGCTGCCCCGGCTCAACCTGCTGGCGCTGCTCTATGCGTTTTCCTTCCAGATTCTGGCGGATTTCGGCGGCTATTCGCTCATCGCCCAGGGGCTGGCCAAGCTGTTTGGCTACGAGTTGCCCCTGAATTTCGATTTCCCGTATCTCAGCCGCAGCGTGACCGAGTTCTGGCGGCGCTGGCACATCAGCCTCAGCACCTGGTTGCGGCAATACCTGTATATCCCGCTGGGCGGCAATCGCCTGGGCGAAGCCCGGACCTACGTGAACTTGTTTCTCGTGATGTTCCTGGGTGGTTTGTGGCACGGGGCGGCCTGGAGCTATGCGATCTGGGGGAGCGCCCACGGACTGCTGCTGGCGGCGGAACGCTTTGTGTTCCGCCAAAACAAGGTCCATGACGAAGCCGGCTGGACGTGGGTGGGCGGTCTGCGGGCGTTCGTCGTGTTCAATGTTGTCTCCATCCTGTGGCTGCTGTTCAAGCTGCCCAACTTCAGCGATGTGCTGACCTACGGGCGCTGCCTGTTCACGAATCCGGGCGGTGGCCAGGCGCAGGCGCTCTATGTGGTTGCGGTCTTTTCGCTGCCGGTGGTCGGGTGGCACCTGTGGGCGGCGTCGGGGGCGTGGCGGTCCCGCTGGCCGGTCACCGCGGCCCGGCGGGTTGAAACGGCGCTGTATGCCGCGATGCTGTGGCTGACGCTGGTCAATGCCGGTTCGGCCGGCGACTTCATCTATTTCCAGTTCTGAAATGCAACGCTCCCGCCAGCCCCTCTGGATCGTGCTGCTCGCGCTGATGGCGCTCGGCGTATGGACGCTGGCGCACCGCTGGCTGCCCCGGGCCGGGCTCGCCGAAACCAATTTCCAGGCGAACCTGATCCGGTTACAGGCGTGGATGTTTGAGGCGCCCCGGTCCAACGCCATCATCGGTTCCTCCATTGGCGGCCGCCTGCTGGTGGGAAATTTTGCCGGCACGCCGCTGGCCAGCCTGGCCAACCTGGCGCTGGATGGTTCCGGCCCGGAGCTGGGCCTGCGCCTGGTGCTGGCGCGGGACAATCCGCCCCCGCGCATTTTCATCGAGGTGCACCGGCTCGGAAAACCCTGGAATGCCAACGACGAGACGCTGCTGGCCACCTTGCACGAACCAGGATTTGCCCTGGCGGGCCGGGTTCCCGGGCTCCGTGCGGACACGCGTCCCACCACGCTGCTGTACACCTGGCTCAAAGGCCGGCACGAACCTGCCCCCCAGGCGGCAATTCTGCCCCCGCCCTCCGCCTCCGTACTGGCCACCACTGCGGTCGCTTCCGCCTGGCAGCCGAAATTTGCCGAGGAGGTGGCGGAACTGCGCCGCCGTGGTTGTGAAGTGATCCTGCTGCGCCTGCCGGTCGGCCGGGAAAATCCGGCCAAGCCGGAGCTTCCTAACGAGGCGGATGAACTGGCGGCCAAGCTGGGGCTGAGGCTGATTGATCTGAACCGGGAAGCTGCACGCCGGGGGCTGGAGATGACCTATAGCGATGGGCTGCACCTGAGCCCCGCCTCGGCCCGCGCCGTCTGCCAGCTGCTGGCCGAGCTGGTTGCGAAGGCGCACTGAAGGCAAATGGAAGAATCCATCGTGAGAGACTGTCTCCTGACGCTCGACGGGCTTGCCCGATGCCGTTAATCTCGTCGCCGATGCAGTCGCCCGAACCCATTCCTGCCATCGCCGACGGCCATGACGCGCCTCCGGAGGATTCCAAATACCCGCCGACACCCCTGAGCTGGCGACTGGGCATCGCGGCCGGAGTGTTGATTCTGGGTTTCGCCGCCTATGCATCGCGGGATGTCATCGGGGTGCGTGGTCAGGCTTTCACCGGGATCTTCTGCTTTTTCGGCCTCGTGGCCCTGGCCTCGACGAACCTTCGCGCCGTGAACTGGAGGACGATTGGCTGGGGTGTCACGCTGCAGGTCATCCTGGCGGTGCTGGTGCTCAAGGTGCCGCTGGTGCATCGGGGCTTTGAGTACGCAAAAGAGGTTGTCGTCCAGTTCATCAGCTTTTCGGACAAGGGCGCGGAATTCGTGTTCGGCAATCTCGCCCGGCCCGGCGATATCGCGCTGAATCCGGGCAAGGAGTTCCTGTTCATCTTCGCCTTCAAGGCGCTGCCGCCGATCCTGTTCATCTCCGCCTTCTTCACCGTCCTTTACCATTATGGCATCTTGCAACGGGTGGTGAGGCTCATGGCCCGCGCGATGGTGCACCTCATGGGCACCAGCGGCGCGGAGACGCTCTCCGTTTCGGCCAACGTGTTCATGGGCCAGACGGAAGCTCCGCTCATCGTCAAACCCTACGTGTCCCGCATGACGAACTCGGAACTGTTCGCCCTCATGGCCAGCGGATTCGCGCACATTTCCGGCGGGATGATGGTTGTCTATATCAGCTATGGGGCCGATCCCGTCGCGGTGCTCACGACGTGCATCATGGCCTGCCCCTGCAGCCTCTATCTCTCGAAACTGTTCATGCCTGAGGTCGGCCACCCCGAAACCGCCGGCACCGTTCACACCCACAGTGAAAAATCCCCCTATGTGAACGGCATCGATGCGGCGGCGGTCGGCACGACCGACGGCCTGAAGCTCGCGCTGAACGTGGCGGCCATGCTCATCGTTTTCATCGCGTTCGTGGCCCTGTTCGATGCGGTGCTCGGCGCATTGGTCGAGGGTCTCTCGATTACCAAGGTCTTCGGATGGATCTTTTCGCCGGCGGCCTTCCTCATGGGCATTGAAACCGCCGACGTGCCGAAGGTCGGCAGCCTGCTGGGCGCCAAACTGGCCATCAACGAGCACTACGCCTACCTCGTGATGAAGGGCTGGAAGGCCACGCCCGATTTCATGACGGTCCGCTCCTACACCCTCGCGGCCTTTGCCCTCACGGGTTTCGCGAACTTCTCCTCGGTCGGCATCCAGCTCGGCGGCATCGGGGCGATCGCCCCTGGGCGACGGGCCGACCTGGCCCGGCTCGGCTTACGCGCCCTGTTCGTCGGCTTCATGGCCACGCTCCTCAACGCGGCCATCGCCGGGGTGTTTCTGAAGTGAGGGTCTTCCGCCGCAGGAAGATCTGATCAAGTTGGTCTGGACGGATGGTTCCTTTGCGCCCCGTGTCGTTCTACGGCGTAACCAGTACCACCCGGAAATTTCGCCCGGTGCCGGCCACGGCAAATTCCTGGGTAATGATCCCGGAATCTGCCACGAAGGGCGGCCCGGTTGCCGCCCCGATCAAATTGGGCCCGCGACAAAACCGTCAGTTGCGGCGGCGTACCAGAGCCCAGCCGAGCAACACCGCGCCGGCGGCCGCAGCCATCGGGGCCGGTTCGGGAACCGCCGCGGCCCCAAACGCGGCCTCACCGTTCACCGTCAGCGACACGGTCGGATCGATGCCGAAAGGCACGTCGAGCGAATAATCATATTCCACGTAATAGCTCGTCTGCGAAGCCAGGGCCACGGTCTTCGGCGCGTCGCCGAAGACCACGCTCCCGACCAGGCCGAACGTGTCCTGATTCCGGATGGTGGCCGAGTAAAACTCGGTCCCCTGTCCCGGCAAAACCGTTCCCGCCGCCGGGGCCATCAGGGTGATCGTGGGGGCGAAACCGATGGGCTGCGCCGGGATCAGGTAGCCGACCGAAATGTTGATGTGGGCGTTGGCGTGCAGGCCGCTCCCGTAAAACCCGTACGGATCGGTCTCCGTCGCGCTCAGGGAGCTGGCCGTGACGTTATAGGTGAGCGAGTAGCTGTCGGCCACGCCTTCGCCGCCCTGCGTGTAGGCGAAGGAATAGTTTCCGCTGATGTGACCCACGCCCACGTTCGGGGTCAGGTCGAGCGTGCCGGAACTGATGGTGGTCACGGCACCGGCGAACTGGGCGGACACAAACCGGTTGACGACCTGGTTGTCCGATTCGCCCGCCCCCGTGATCGGATAGGTCCGGCCACTGAGGATGTCGACGGGCGCAACAAAATCGCCGCTCAGGACTCCGGTGACCGCGAGGTCGGAGTGGACCGACAGCGACTGGTTGTCGGCCCTGACCCACGGCGCGAGCAGAGCCGCGAGCAGGGTGACGGGGACAAGCGGATGGATTCGTTTCATGTAAATGTTGGGCGAGGGGATACTGCGCGATATAAAAATGAGGCACCGCGCGCGACAGTGGCAAGCCATTTCCCATTGGCCCGCCGCGCCATGGCCGCGCTTGCCTTTGCGCCGGCCGCCGAAATAGCTCTCCTTGACCTTGATCTCGCCCGCGAAAGGCGTCTGTTCCTCGGTGGCCCGATGGATGAGCTGGCGCAGCCGATGGAAATAGAAGGCGGCGGTGGTCTTGTTGACGCCCACCAGGGAGGCCGCCGGGCGCGCCGTGGCCCCCGCTACAAATTGCGCCAGCATCTGCGCCTGCTTGCTCCGGCCCAGCCGATTCTTCTGATCCATGCCATCCTCTTCAAAACCGGCTTTCAGTGGCCAGTTATCCAGGACAGCCCCAAACATTATCGCAATTGGATGCGCTGTACGTGATCGGGTTTCTCTACCGTGGCACGCTGAATATCTGGGTCCCCTGGCTTCAATGCGCGGAAGGTAAGTTGCGCCTGCCCCATATGCCCCGGGTACGACTCTTGCGAATCGGTGGCGACCGGCACCATGACCAGCCCGCGCTTTTCGCACCATTCCGAAGCCTCCTTGTAAATCATTGCCTTCGCCGCTCCTGACGTTCCGAAGTTGGATACAGATCGCGAAATCATGTAGGTATCCGGCCCGGCAGGAACCACGCCTGTTGAGCAACCAACCAGAAGCAAGGAAAGCGGAATGATTGCGAAAAGGGTCTTCATCTTGAGTGGGATGAGAGATTCATAAGGACAAGGGATGACTGACAGGGCCCGCATTTCGCAATAAGCATCCACACTCGTGCGTGGTTGGCATTCGCATTGGGGCTGCTGTGCTTGAAAGCCTCCTTGGCGCGAGTTGTTCACGTTATTCACACAGGCCGGAGATGCCCAAGCGGGCTGGCAGGTTCGGGGAAATGCTTCGGATCAAATCCAGGGCAGCACGGGAACCAGGCGCCGCTCGCCTTGCCCGTCGTCACACTCCATGAACGGGCCCGTTGCTGGCCAATGGTCCGTCGCTTGACGGTCCTGTGCTGATTCTCCAACGGCTATGTTCCAAACCGGCGCCGCAACAACGCCACCGCCAGGAGTCCCGCCGCCGTCATTGCAGCCACGTCACGCGGCTCCGGCACGGGTGTCGCATCCACTTGAAACATGAGGGTGCCGGAGGAGCTGGGAAATTCCGGTGCGACAAACAACGCCGGATTTTGATAGTCGCCCCGCAGGCGGCCGCCGCCCGTCCCCGTGCCGGTGAACGCGGAGGATGTGGTTTCGTTCCAGACGAAAACTGCCGGCCCCGAAGAAACTCCGGCCACCACCCAATAGGATTCCGACGGGGCAAGCAGGATTTCATTGGTCGGCGTGTAGGTGAACACGCCGTCGGTAATCGGGTCCGGATTGCCGAACAGCACACCCAACAGGGCTCCCGGCGCATGGCCGCCGCCCGCATCGCTCCAAAGGGAAACCGTGAAATTGCCGCCGTTCTCAGAAACATGCCTCATGTCCAGGCTCACGCTGGTCAGCTGGGTCGTGGTCGGCCCGGTGACGAACCGGTTTCCCACCGAACCGCCCGAGCCATTCTCCGCCTGCTGCAACGAATTGATCGGATCGGCCAGGTTGTCGAAGATTTGAGCGGACGCCGGGGAAAGGGCCGCCCAGAGCGCCATTCCAATGGCGGGCGAGATTGCAGACCTGATTTGCATGACTATTAGAGGATTATTGCGAACTGAATACGCCGCTCAACTTTGTCAACCGCACTTGCAAAAGCAGTCGGCGAGCCAAAGCCAGATTTTCCAGAATGTGCGACTTTGCGGGAGAGTCTGGGACGCATTGATGCCTGCATTTCACGCCCGGGTAGGACCTCCGCCTTCCGCCCACGCGAGGGAGACGTGACCGGCGCGCACAGTTCGTCAGCTTCATGGCCACGCTCCTCAACGCCGCCATCGCCGGGGTCTTTCTGAAGTGATGCTTTCGCGCTGCTGGCACGAGCGGCCAAGGCGGCTTGGACTGCCGGCCTTCAGTTCCCTTGCGGAGCTTTACGGCGTAACTGCCACCACCCGGAAATACCGCCCCGTGTCGGCCACTACAAATTCTTGGGTGATGATCTCGGAATCCGCCACGAAGGGCGGCCCGGTCGCTGTCCAGACAACCAGGTCATTGGAAGCCTGAATCTGGTACGTAAGCCCCGGCACCATATTTGCCGTTGGATGGGCAGTTGGTGGAGGGTCCGAACGAAGCGCGGGGAGAAAGTCGATTCAGGTCACTTCTTTCGGACGCTGACGGCGGTTCCGTAACACAACACCTCAACCGCACCGCCGCGGGGCTCGACCGATGAGGCATCGTAGCGTATGCCCACGATCGCATTCGCTCCCAGTGCCTCGGCGTGCTTTATCATGTCATCATAAGCTTGGGAACGGGTCTGTTCGCACATGGTTGTATAGGCACCTATTTGTCCCCCGATGATGTTTTTAAGACCGCCCATGATCCCTTGGGAAATGGTGGGAGAACGGACGATGATGCCCCGGACCAGGCCAAGATGATCCGTGATTTCATGGCCCGCGATTTCAAATGTGGTGGATGCTTTCATGGTTTCTGTCGAAGGATGTTTGGATGAACTGGATTGACGTGGGATCGGGCCGAGCATGAGCGCGGCTTTGGTTTGCGCAATAAAATCAAAGTGGTGGGCCCAACAGGACTAGAACCTGCAACTCCATCCCAAGCCTTTTACAGTTGTGAAATGCCAATGAAAACGCACTTCACGTACGCGATTGTCACGGTTGACAGACTTAGCCGGAACGATGCAGTAGGAGCGCCGACCGTCTGGTCCGCCAGTCGGGCCTGCGGGCTCGCGCAACCTCGGAAGCTTCACCCCGACGTTTCACGATTCAGTGAGTCCCGCAGCCGAACAGAACATCGGGTCGTACAGGCCCAGTTCACGCGGACGTGACCGTCCGCGCTCCTTTTCAACTGCATCGCTCCGGCTTAGAGACGCTTACCCGGTGGCTGACATACTCTGAGGACACGCGCAAACGGTCCCGATCGTTCAGGGAAGATCCTTCCAATTGACGTACCGATACCTGTTCCAGACCCACCGGAAGTCAGGATTCTTGGCCCCGCCGCCCGCCCAGTTGAAGACAGGTTTGCCGGCGGCGAAGTCGTGTCCGGCCTTGATGGTGGCGGGATCCACCCAGCGGTGGCCTTCGCAATGCCCATCCTGGAAGGCAAAGGTGGTGAAATCCCCGTGGAAGATGGCGAATCCATCGATCCAGCCGGGGTTGGCGACACTCAGCACCCACGTCCCCAGATTGGAGTTGCGGGGGTCGGACTCCTCAATGAAGACAAAGGTTCCCGAGGGGTTGTCCACTTGTGCGGCCCTGTTGTAGGGAACCTGAGCGGCTTCCCAGCCCTTGAGGCCGTTCAACCCATTGGCCTTGGAATACCCATCCCAGGCCCATCCCTTGCCGGGCTTCAGCTTTGCACGCAGGTCGCCGGGGCAGTGATAAGCGCCCATGGATGGGCAGTATTTCCAGAGCGGTCCATTGCTCATGCCCTTGGCCACACGATTCATGGCTTCGGTGATGGTGATGCCTGCGGACAAGTCCGGCGTCGGTCCCGCCCAATATCCGCCGCCGGTGAGCGGCACATTGACGCCTGCCGCGTTTTTCCAGTCGTCGGTCGGAGCGAGGCCGTCGTTGTAGTCTCCCAAATACAGAATCCAGGCGAGCGTGAGCTGCTTCTGATTGTTGTAGCAGGCGGCTCCGGTGGCCTTGAGCTTGGCCTTGGCCAAGGCCGGCAGGAGCATCCCGGCCAGGATCGCAATGATGGCGATTACCACGAGCAGCTCAATCAGGGTAAATCCCCGCCGCTTTGGAAGGTTGGTGAGAGTTTCGGGAGGCATTTCAAGACGCTAACGGGCGACGGATCCGATGTCAGCAGGGAATTCCACGCGCGGTACAGACGTATCGAATCGGGCACCCAGCTTGGACGAAACGCGGAATCCCCAAGGATTGGCGGGCATCCTCAAGGGCGAACGGCCTGACGGGCAAATCTCCCTTGGCGCGCCCTCGAAATAGACACGGCTGAGATAGCCAACCGCCATTGCCTTGGTCTTAGTGGGCAGTCTTAGTTTTGGCCTGAATTAGTTTAACCCGTTGATTGAAAGGGTGGTGGGCCCAACAGGACTCGAACCTGTAACCAAGGGATTATGAGTCCCCTGCTCTGACCATTGAGCTATGGGCCCAACCTATTCAAAAATAAACTGTTACGACGCTAATCCATCGCGATAATTGACAATCTGATACTGCAATCTGACACTGGTTGCATGCCGCGATTGCCGCAACCGGACAGCGAAGCTGCCGACGAAAGTCCGTGGGTGAAGTCGAGCACTCCGAATTTGTACCGTTACCGTCCTTCCGGAGTGTACTTCGCCCGCGCCAAAGTCGGAGGCAAGCTCATTCGCCAGAGCCTCAAAACCACCAAATATTCGGTGGCTGTCCTGCGACTCAATGACCTGCTCAAGCAAAGCAGGAGACTGGTCGACGCACAAGAGGTTGCAGTCGGCGGAGGAATGACGTTCCAGCAGGCAGCAGATGTGTTCCTTCAGCAGATAGATGCCAATCCCGCGATCAAGCCGACGACAAGAGCTTATCGCAGGCGTTGCTTGAAAGCACTGCTAAAGGCCTGGCCAACGCTTGCAGCGACCGAGGCAAAGAAAATCACGTCCGCACAATGTCGCGAGTGGTCAGCACGCTTCGCGGCTGACTACAGCCCGACGATGTACAACAACACAGTTGGCACGTTGCGGATGATTTTGGATGTTGCGATCAAGGCGGGTGTGCGTTCGGTCAATCCCGCTAAGGAGGTCAGCAAAATCAAAGTGCCACTAAAGAAGTTGATCCTTCCTACACTGGAAGAATTCAACCAATTGATTCGAGTCATTGCGGAGGGAGGAGGGCGATTTAGCCGTGACTGTGCCGATTTAGTTGCATTCCTCGCCTACGGAGGCTTCCGCAAGAGCGAAGCTGCGGCGATCCAATGGTCCGACTGTGACTTTGCCAAAGGAACGATATTTGTGGCGGGCGCGGACGAGCAGGGCACGAAAAACCACGAAACGCGTAGGGTTCAGATGAATGGGGAGATGGTGGCGCTTCTGCAACGCCTGCGTGCCGGGCGGCCAGATGAACCGTCGTCGACCACGGTAATGAAGGTGCAGGAATGCCAAGGGTCGATTGACCGAGCCTGTAAGCTACTTGGAATCAAAAGGTTTACCCATCATGGCCTCCGTCACTTCTTTGCAACGCGTTGCATCGAATCGGACATAGATATTCCGACCGTCAGCCGTTGGTTGGGGCACAAGGATGGCGGTGCGTTGGCCATGAAGGTGTACGGACACCTGCGTGACGAACACTCCACGGAGATGGCCAAACGAGTGTCCTTCTCCGCCAAGGCCAAAAGCTGAGCTAGCCCTCCCAATAAGCCCTTGGCCGAGGAGTTCTGAGGCTGGAGGGCACTTTTCTGCATTTAACTGTCCGGAATCTTCGCTCGTTTTCGATGGAGAAGATGAACCGGTGCTTTGCCCCACTGTCTGGGGGCGATTAAAAGCTCCGACAATTCAGAACGTACCATGTCGAATCAAGCCGAACCATGCCCTGTTAAACCACTGTTTATGTCGGTGAAGCAGACCGCACAATTGCTGTCAGTGAGCGACAAGACCGTCTATCGGCTCTTGGATCGCGGCCTCTTGAAGGCCTCTCCAGCCCTGCCGCACAAGCTCATCACCGTCTCATCGATAAGCGCGTTCGCCGCTGCCGCGAACAACTAACAGGCTGAAAAGCTTACTTGCAAAGCCGCCGATCCATCAGGGTCGGCGGCTCTTTCGTTTTGTTCCCGTGGTGATGGCTCTATGAGGAATGGCTTTGGAAGATTCGTCCTGCTTGATGTGCTGGAGCAGAGTAAGCGTCACGCGGAGCGCCGGTAGTCGGGTGGTCATAAACGTCATAGATTACGGCTATGACATCTATGACGGGAGGGGCGGAGCCGCTGAAGTCGGACCAGCTGGGGCGGGTGCGGACGCCGGTGGCGAAGCGGG
>CAIXUG010000070.1 GCA_903922605.1 uncultured Verrucomicrobiota bacterium | reverse complement strand
CGCTCCGCTCGCCTCCGCTTCGGCGCGCCGCCTCACGGAGTCCAAGTGTCACCCATGCGGTGAGCACAAAGTGTCACCCATGCGGTGATCGAGCGCCGGACGCTCGCCCCACCACGCACCCGGAGCCCAACGCTGACCACTATGAAAAGATGCGCCCGCCTTTTATGGGAGCCCGGCCGGGATCTGGCGTCAGGGCTCAAAAAAGCGCCGCGCCCGGGGTTGTCCCTGGCGCGGCACTGACTGGAGAAACTGGCGGGCGGACTACTCCGTGATGAACTTGATCTGGCGGCTCTTCTCGCTGCGCTTGCGGGCGTTCTCGTCGAGGACCTTCTTGCGGAGGCGGAGGCTCTTGGGCGTGGCCTCGACGTACTCGTCCACGTCGATGTATTCGAGCGCGCGTTCGAGGCTGAGCTTCATGGGCGCGCTGAGCTGGATGCCTTTGCCGTCGCCCTGGGAGCGCATGTTGGTGAGCTTCTTCTCCTTCACCGGGTTGACCATGATGTCGTCCTCGCGGGCGTTCTCGCCGACGATCATGCCGACGTAGATCGGGTCCTTCGGCTCGATCATCAGGCGGCCGCGTTCCTGCACCATGTTCAGCGCGTAGGCGGTGGCCTCGCCGGAATCCATGGAGACGAGCGAGCCGTTCTTGCGGGCCGGGATCGTGCCGCGATCCTCGCCGTATTCGTGGAAGAGATGGCTCATCACGCCCATGCCCTTGGTGCTGTTCACGAGGTCGGTCTCGAAACCGATGAGACCGCGCATGGGCACGAGGGCTTCCAGGGAGACCTGGTTGCCGACGTGGTTCATGTTCGTGATCTGGGCCTTGCGGTTGGAGAGGTTCTCCATGATGCCGCCGAGGTTCTCGGAGGGGATTTCCACGTAGAGCTTCTCGATGGGTTCGAGGGAGTTGCCGTTCTCGTCCTTCTTCCAGAGCACTTCGGGACGGGAGACGAGCACCTCGAAGCCTTCGCGGCGCATCTGCTCGACCAGAATCGCGATCTGCATCTCGCCGCGTCCGGCGACGGAGAAGATCTTCGGGTCACTGGTCTGGGCGACCCGCAGCGCGACGTTCGTGCGGATCTCCTTCACCAGGCGGTCCCAGATGTTCCGGGCGGTGACCAGCTTGCCTTCGGTGCCGGCCAGCGGGCCGTCGTTCACGGCGAACTCCATCTGGATCGTCGGCGGATCGATGGGGATGTAGGGCAGACCGGTGCGGAGCTCGCTGTCGCAGATCGTTTCGCCGATGAAGACCTCCTCAAAGCCAGTGAGGCCGACGATGTCGCCGGCGTGCGCCTCGGGCACCTCGATGCGCTTCATGCCCTCGAAGTGGTAGATCGCGGTGATCTTGCCCTTGGAAATCCGGCCGTGACCGTGGCGGCAGATGGCGGGATCGCCGAGCTTGACCTTGCCCTCGTAGATCTTGCCGAAGGCGATACGGCCGAGGTAGTCGCTGTAATCAAGATTGGCGACCAGCATCGTGAAGCCATCACCCGCATGCGCGCGCGGCGGCGGGATGTGCTTCACGATGGCGTCGAACAGCGGCTCCATCGTGCCACTGACGTGTTCCAACTCAACCTTGGCGTAGCCCTGCTTGGCGGAGCAGTAGATGAAGGGGAAGTCCAGCTGCTCGTCGGTGGCGTTCAACGACATGAAGAGCTCGAACACCTGGTCGAGCACCTTCTTGGGCTGGGCGTTCTCGCGGTCGATCTTGTTGATGACCACGATCGGCTTGGCACCGGCCTCCAGGGCCTTACGGAGAACGAAGCGCGTCTGGGCCTGCGGGCCTTCGGCGGAATCGACTACCAGCAGCACGCCGTCGATCATGTTCATGATGCGCTCCACCTCGCCGCCGAAGTCGGCGTGGCCCGGGGTGTCCACGATGTTGATGTGGTAGTTCTTGTATTTGAAGGCGGCGTTTTTCGCCCGGATGGTGATGCCCTTTTCCTTCTCGAGATCCATCGAATCCATCAGCCGTTCCTCGGACGACTCGTGCTGGTTGGCGCGGAAGGTTCCAGACTGCTTCAGGAGGCAGTCGACCAGCGTGGTCTTGCCGTGGTCAACGTGGGCGATGATGGCGATATTGCGGATATGCTGCATAAACGGTTCCCTAAACTAGAGCGCGGGAGAATGCCGGACGCATGGCACAGGTCAAGCACGAGGCTCAATGTCTTATGGTTGTCACGGTCGGGGCCAAACTTTGAACGGGAGCAGGAGGATGAGAAATGCCGGTTTCCCGCCATTTTTCCAAGGCAATCAGGCCAAACGGGTTGTCCTCCGAAATTTAACCAAAATCTTTGTCACCGGAAACGCCTCAAACAGTCTTCGTTAAGCTGAATGCCCACATCGATGCCTGTGTCTGGAGTTGGTCCGCCCGGTTAGGTTAGGGGACTGGATTTTGGCTCAACCCCTCAAATCATGCAGATGGCCCCCTAGAAACAGCCAACTGTCCCGGCACGGTTTTTGCAAAGGCGCAAGCACTTGATAAGCACGCACATGATCCGCCCCGATTCGAACCCTGTTCGCCCGAACGCCGCCTGGCCTCGGGCCATCGGGCTTGCCGTGGCGGGGTTGGCCGCTTCCTTCCTGATGCTGGTCGACGCCGATACGGGAACAGCCACAAACGCGGCTCCGGCCAAACCGCTGCCGGAAGGCACCCGCAAAATGGTGGAGCGCCTGACGAAGATCCGGGCTGCGGCCGAGGCAAATCCCCGTTCACAGCCTTTCATGAGCCGGGAGCGGGCGCAGGAACTCAAGGCGGTGCTGAGCCAGGAGACCGCCAAGGACCAACTGGCCCAGCTCATGCCGCAGTACGGGGTGCAGTTGCTGAACGCGGGCAGCAGCCAGGAGGCGCTGACCGAGTTTGAGGAGTTCGAGACGTTCGCAGCCAAGAACCAGATTCCCCTGGGACCACGCCAGCGGGATTCCCTGCGCGTGCTCCGGGCAATTAGCCTGCTGCGGATCGGGGAGCAGGAGAACTGCCTGGTCAACCACAACGCCGAGTCGTGCCTGTTTCCCATCCGGGGCGCTGGCATTCATCAGTTGCCGCGTGGTTCCCTGGGCGCCATCCGCGTGTTCACCGAGGAGCTGACCCAGCGGCCCAATGACCTGCGTTCCCGCTGGCTGCTCAACATCGCCTACATGACGCTGGGGCAGTACCCGGCTCAGGTGCCGCCGCAATGGCTCATTCCTCCGGAAAAGTTTGCCAGCGACTATGACATCAAGCCTTTCCCGGATGTGGCCATGTCGCTGGGATTGGACGTCAATGGTCTCGCCGGCGGCGTCATCATGGAAGATTTTGACGGGGATGGGTTTCTGGACCTGATGGTTTCGGATTGGAGCCTGTATGGTCAGCTCCGCCTGTTCCATAACAACGGGGATGGCACCTTTACCGAGCGTACGGCCGAAGCCGGACTGACCGGTCTGGTCTCTGGCTTGCACATCATGCAGACCGACTATAACAACGATGGTCTGCCAGATGTGTTCATCCCGCGGGGAGCCTGGCTGGGCGCGTCGGGACACTTCCCGAAGTCGCTGCTCCGCAATAACGGCGATGGCACCTTTACGGATGTCACGGAAGAGGCGGGCCTGCTCAGTCCGCATCCAAGTCAGACGGCGGTATGGTTCGATTACGACGGCGACGGTTGGCTGGATGTGTTTATCGGTAACGAGAGCTCCAATGCTGACGTGAATCCCTGCGAACTCTACCACAACAACCACGATGGGACGTTCACCGAGTGTGCCGCCCAGTGTGGCGTACAGGTGAACCGCTTCATCAAGGGCGTCGTGTCGGCCGACTTCAACCACGACGGCCGACCCGACCTCTATCTCTCCAATCGCGACGGGTCGAACTTGCTCTTCCGCAACGATGGTCCACGCGCCGGCAGCGACGGAACCAAGTGGTCCTTTACCGATGTGGCCGCGCAGGCCGGTGTGGGGACGCAGACTGCCAGCTTCCCCACCGCCTTCCTGGACTACGACAACGACGGCTGGCCGGACATTTTGGTCACCGGCTATCGTATCCGTGACGTGGGCGACATTTGCGCGGACTACCTGGGCCTGCCGCACGATGGCGAACGGGCCCGCCTCTACCACAACAACCACGACGGCACGTTCAAGGACGTCACGCAGGAGGTCGGCCTGTACAAGGTCATCCACGCCATGGGGTTGAACTATGGCGACCTCGACAACGATGGCTGGCTCGATTTCTACGCGGGCACGGGCGATCCGGACCTGGCCACGCTTATCCCGAAACGGATGTTCCGGAACAACGGGGGCAAGAACTTTCAGGAGGTCACCACCTCCGGCGGCTTCGGCATGCTGCAAAAGGGGCACGCCATCTCCTTTGGCGACATTGATAACGACGGCGATCAGGACATCTACAGCGTCGTCGGCGGGGCCTATACCGGGGACACGGCCTACAGCCAGCTTTTCCTGAATCCGGGGCATGGCAACCACTGGATCACGATCAAACTGGAGGGCAAGGAGTCCAACCGCATCGCCATCGGGGCGCAGCTCAAAGTGAACACCATGGAGGGTGGCAAACCGCGCGCCATCTACAAGACTGTCAGCACCGGGGCCAGCTTCGGCACCCTGCCGTTGCGCCAGGAGATCGGCCTGGGGCAGGCCACGGAAATCACCAGCATCGAGATCTTCTGGCCCACGACCGGCAAGACCCAGACGTTGAAGGGGTTGCCGATGGACCACTTCTACAAGGTCACCGAAGGCGATGCCCAAGCCACGCCGTGGGATGTGAAGCCGATCCATCTCAACCTGGCCGCCAAGCCCATGCATCAGCACGACCACGGCCAGAGCCCGGTGCCCGGTGCGCCCTGACCCGGGACGTTGCGGGGTCGGATTCGGCGGCCGATCGGTCAAATCAGCTCGCCAAGACGGGAGGCCGGCTGTCCTATCGCCCCGTCTATGCGGCGGCTGATCTTCTTCGTTCTGGCAGGGGTTCTGGCCGGTTGTGCCGTGGATCAGCCGGCGTCGCTGCCGATTTTTTCGCCACCCAAGTCCGAAACTTCGAAAGTCCCTGGGGCGGGGCAGAGCGTAGAGCAGTTCTACCATAGCGCCGTATTGCTGGCGGGCCGCAATGGGGCTGGCAGCGGTTTTCTGTTTCGAGCCCCGCAGGGGGTGTTCCTCGTGACCGCCCGGCATGTGGTCTTCAATGCTGACGGTGGGCTCTGGGACAACCGGTTGGTGGTCGGGCCGCAGGTCCGTCCCGGCGGCGTGCCCGGCTCTCCCCCGCTGACGCTCGACCTGCCGCTGCTCCAAAGCCTGGGCGAGCTGCGCTCCCATCCGCGACTGGATGCCGCCGTGATCCGGTTGGCGCGACCGGCGAAATCGGGTGCCGGCCCGGCCGAGATCGTCGACGGAGTGCTAGCCACCGGCGACGGCCCGATCGGCACCTGGGACGGACTGCTGACCGCCGGGGACTGTCTGCCCTTTGCCAGCGTGAGCGAAGGCGCGGGCGCGATGCTGGTGGGCTTTCCGGTTTCGCTGACGGCCATCCTCACGACTCCGGGCGGCCAGGCCGACATACCTCTGCTGCGCCGTGGCACGGTGGCCGGGCGCTATCCGGGCGGGCCTTTGATCATTACCGACATTCCCAGCCTGCCCGGAAACAGCGGCGGCCCAGTCGCGCAGCAGACCGATGACGCCGGACACCAGTGGAAGCTGATCGGTCTCTTGTCAGGCTTGATCGCCAAACACGTCGGCTCCGGGACGAATGACTTTGAAATTCATACGGGCTACAGCCTCGTGGTGCCCATGGATGTAGTGCTGGAAGTCATTCACGGCTGGCAGTGAGCGGGAGTCGTCTGAAGAGCTGATATAAGAGCGGTTCTTGCTGTTGCTCATGCTCTTGCTCGTCTTCAATCGGACGACGGAAGGAGCCAGAGCACGAGCAAGAGCATGATGGAGCAGCTGCCGTGACGAATGGTCACTTGACCGGTGACACCGGGGTGCCTTAGCTCACCCCAAGCTCAATCAAGCCATGAAGGAGATTCCTCTCGTCCGGCGGTTTACGTTGCTAGCGTTCCTGCTGGGCAGCCTCGTGTGCGTGTCCGTGGCACCGGCTGAGGATGCGGTGCCGGCTGCTTCCCCAACAAACGCCGTAAAGGCGGCGGATGTTCCGGCTCCGGTAGCGAAGAAAAAGCCGCTGCCTCCGGTCACCCCGCTGTCCCTGACCAATCTTTTCACGTCGGCGGAGAACGGGGATTATCAGAAAGGGGGAGTGTGGTCCGTCGTGCCCCATGGACGTACGAATGAGTTTGCGGGGGTGCGCTTTTGGATCGAGGGCATCGTCCAGCTTTCGGGCAAACTCCGCGCGGAGCAGAAACGGAACTATCGTGAGAAGGTGGTCCTGCCGCTGCCCCATCCGACCAATTTCGCCACCCTGCACCTGCTGGGCGGCTCCTCTTACGATGATGCCGCCGGCACCAGGGTGGCCGAGGTGGTCTGGCGCTATGCCGACGGCTCCTTCAAACGCTCGCCGTTGCAATACGGAGTTCACGTGCGCGACTGGTGGGGGAAGCGTTACGAGGAGCCGGCGACAGTCAGCGACGCGCACAGCAAGGCCGTCTGGCGCGGCAAGCACCCGGATGCTTCCAAATGGGGCAAGTCGCCGCGCCTCTATCTGACTTCGCTGGCCAATCCGGACACCAACAAGCCGGTGAAGTCGTTGGAATTTGTCAGTGCCATGGCCAATCCGACGCTGGTGATTGTGGGTGTCACGCTGGACGGGCTGCCGCCGGGAGCGCGCGACGGGGACTTCCATGATCTGGACGAAGGCCGCGGCGGGCTGACCGGCACCCAGTATGTCACCGCCCTGGACGCGGCCACGGGGAAGCCGATTGCCGGAGCCAAGGTGAAGGTGCACGGCAAGGAGCATGTGGACACGCCGGATTTCGCCGACTACGACCGCGAAGGCGTCACGGCGGTCAATGGCGTAGCCGCGGTGCAGCAGAGCCAGGATGGCCTGGACCTCCTGGAAATCCGGGTGGAGGCGGAGAATTACGTGACCGGCAAAAAAGAGGTAAACCTGAAGAAAGGCGACAAGCTGCCGCCGAACGTGGAAATCCGATTAAAAGGAGGTCTTACCATCGGTGGCATCGTGCAAGACCCTGACGGCCAGCCTTTGGCCGGGGCGAATGTGGGGGTGGGACGAATTTACCGGGGGGGCGAAGACGAGGTGAAGCAGGCCGACTACGAATTCGACCATCGTGAAGCCACGACGGATGCCGAGGGCAAATGGACGGTAAAAGGCGTGCCCCTGGTCATGTTGCCCGACGTCTATGTGAGTGCCCATCATCCGGATTATGTATCGGCTCCGGGAACGGTTTTGGGTGAGAACGACAAACTCACCACCCAACTCACGAATCTGACCTATGTCATCAAACTCGCGCGCGGTCATGAGGTGACGGGCATCGTGCTCGGGCCGGATGACAAGCCGTTCCCAGGGGCCAAGGTGAAAGCCGGCCATCGCTGGGGCGGTGATTCCAACCGCGAGACGACTTCGGGGTCGGATGGGCGTTTCCGGCTGCTCAACGTGAAGGGGGAGCTGCAAGCCGTCACGGCCATCGCCGATGGCTATACGCCGGCGACCAAGGCGATCACGCCCGGCACCAACACCACCGAGCTGACTCTCAAGCTGACACAGGGGGCTTCGCTCAAGGGCATTGTACTCGACCCGGACGGTCAGCCGGTGGCCCAGGTCCGGATCAATTATGAGCCGCGCAACTACGACTACGAGTGGACGCAGCGGAACAATATCGAGTGGGAGGGAACCACGGACGAGCAGGGGCGCTTCGAATGGAAGAGTGCGCCCGAGGGGGAATCCGAATTCTATGTCGGCAAGGAGGGCTACGCCCAGAAGCGCGGCGTGAAACTCAAGACCGGCGAGGAGGACAACGTCGTCCGCCTGACCCATAACCGTAAAGTGCTCGGGGTGGTGGGCGACGCCCAGACCAGCCAGCCCGTCACCAAATTCTCGGTCATGCCGGCCAAAGGTGATGAGAATGGGTTCAACTCCTGGAGCGATTCGGACAAGCGTGACTTCGCAGACACGGAGGGGCATTTCACGCTCGAGGTCAGCGATGAGGAACACAATGTCATCAAGGTTTCCGCTGATGACTATCTGCCCAAATTCGTCCTGCTGCCGGCTCCCCAGGATGACTACGTGACCGTTACGGTGCTGCTGGAGGCGAGCCAGGTTCCGGAAGGCATCGTGGTCGATGCCGCCGGTCAACCGGTGCCCGAGGCCCAGGTGGGTGTCAGCGGCAAAGATTGGAATTCCGGGTTGCAGGTCGGCCGCAGTCGTCTGATGAGCAACGGCAGCCGCGGCAACGTCACCCGCGCCGATGCCCAGGGCCATTTCAAACCGCCGGCAGTCCCTGATCCGATGCTGCTGATCGCCATTTCTCCGGCGGGTTACGGTGAGATCAGCTGGGCAGAATTTCAGCAGACCAAGACCATCGTGCTCCAGCCCTTTGGCCGCATTGAGGGCACGCTGTATGTTTCCGGCAAGCCGGCGGAAGGGCAGGGAGTGTTCCTGAGCCTATCCGATCCCGGTCCGGGCGGTCTCAATGCCGACTGGAACGCCTTCAAGGTGGACACCGACAAGGACGGCAAGTTTGTCCTCAACGATGTGCCTCCCGGTGAACGCGCAGTGGTGCGCCTGATCCAGACCGCGCCGAATTCCTGGATGCACAGCCACCGCACCCCGGTCGAGGTGCTGCCCGGCCAGACGGCGACGGTGAACATCGGGAATGTGGGGGCGATCATCACGGGCCGTCTGAACTTTGCCGCCGCGACCGCCGGGCATACCAATGCGAGTTTCGGCGGGAATCTGGGTACTCCGTATCCTCAGGCGCCCTCCAATCTGAAGACCCCGGCCGATTTTCAGGCCTGGCAGAGCCTTCCGGAAACAATCGCGGCCATGCGTCAGGTGCAGATGTATTCGATCCAGGTCCAGCCGGATGGCACCTTCAGTGTCGATGGCGTACTCCCCGGTTCCTATACGCTCAATCTCAATGCCAGTGAGCAGAAGCCGGACGGCAAACAATGGGAACGCATCCAACTGGGACAGATAAGCCAGCCGGTCAATGTCGGCGATGAAGCGGCCAACGCCCTGGTGCCCATCGATCTTGGAGAACTGGTCCTGCAGGCCGTACCACCGCCGCCTACACCGCCTACCGGGACTGGGAACTGAAGCGCCCGTTTCCGGGTCAGGAATGACACCATTTCCATGTCGTCTTGCCATCTCGGCCGGTCAGCGCACCCTTTCGCCATGTCCGCCATGCCCCGCCGCCGCTTTCTCGCCAGTGCCGCCACCGCGCTTGTGGGCGGTCGCCTCATCAACCGAGCCACCGGTGCTTCCATGCTCCCCTTGGCTGACCTGAGCGCAGGCGCGCCGCTGCTCATTTCCACCTGGCCTTTCGGCAAGCCGGCCAATGAGAAGGCCCTGGCCGTGCTGCAGGGCGGGGGCAGCGGGCTGGACGCGGTGGAGCAGGGCATCCACGTCGTCGAGTCCGATCCCAACAACCCCAGCGTGGGCCTGGCCGGCATCCCTAACTCCGCCGGCATCGTGCAGCTCGACTCGTGCATCATGTCCGGTCCCGGCCATCGTGCGGGCAGTGTGGCGGCCGTCTCCGGATACCGCCACCCGATCTCCATCGCGCGCGCCGTGATGGAGCAGACCAAGCACGTGATGCTGGTCGGGGCGGGGGCGGAAAGCTTCGCGGCGGAACACGGTTTCGAGCGCGGCCCCAAGGTGTCCGACAAGCAGCGCAACGAGTGGAAGAACTGGAAGGCCAAGCAGCAACGGGCGAATGACGCTGACAGCAAAAAGCGCCCTGCGAAGAACCACGACACCATCGCCCTGCTGCTGCTCGGCGCGGATGGCAATGTCTTCGGCGGCTGCTCCACCAGCGGCTGGGGCTACAAGCTGCCCGGGCGCGTCGGCGATTCGCCGATCATCGGCAGCGGCCTCTACGTGGACAACGAGGTGGGTGCGGCGGGCGCCACCGGCCTCGGCGAGAACGTCATGCGCTATTGCAGCTCCTTTCTCATTGTGGAGCTCATGCGGCAGGGCCTGCACCCCCAGGAGGCCTGCATCGAGGTGATCAGGCGTTGCGCGCGGATCGACCCCAAGGGCTTCGACCTCTCGATCAATTTCATCGCGGTGGACAAGCGGGGCCGTTTCGGCGCGGCGGGCACGGGCACGGGCTTCGAGTATTCGGTGACCTGCGGCGCATTCAGCAAGATCGTGCAAAGCCCGGGCCTCACGGGCGCTGACATCGGGCCTCTGGGCGGCAACCGGAAGTGAGCGATGGAAGGATGAGGGATGAATGGCGGTGAAGCGCCTGCCTTCCTTATTAATTGATGCCGACCGTCATCCATTGGTTTCGCCGTGACCTGCGGGTGACGGATAACGTGGCGTTAAACGAGGCGTCCATGCGCGGCAAGCGGGTCATCCCGCTGTTCATTCTCGAAGACGCCTTTCGCACCGGGCCCGACGTGGGGGCGGCCCGGCTCGGGTTTCTGTTCCAATCGCTGGAAATGTTGCGGCGCAATCTGGAGCATCTGGGCCATCGCCTCATCATCCGGCATGGCAAGTCCGAGGAGGTCCTGCCGAAGTTCGCCCGGGAGACCGGCGCGGAAGCGGTCTTTGCCAACAAACGCTATGAGCCCTATGCCCAAGCGCGCGATAAACGTGTGGCAGCGGCCTTGTATAAACAAGGTGTCGGCTTCGAACTTTTCAAGGATGCGGTGGCGTGGGAGGAGCGCGAAATTCTGAACCTTTCGGGCGCGCCTTATACCGTTTACACGCCCTACTCCAAGGCCTGGAAGTCGCGCCCGGTGCCTGCGCCAGTGCCCCGTCTCGAACCGGCGGCAGAGGCGGCCCGTGAAATTGCGTCGGACCCGTTAATCCTTGATCCCGCCGAGTTGGGTTTTCCGTTGAAACAGACGCTGCCGGCGGCCGGCGAGCGCGCCGCGAAAGACCTGCTGGATCGGTTCCTCGCCGGCCCTGTGTTACGCTACGACACGGAGCGGAACTTTCCCGCCGTGGATGGCACGTCCTCGCTTTCACCGCACCTCCGGGCGGGGACGATTGGTATCCGCACCGTGCTGGCTCGCCTGGCGGCAGTGCGCGAGCAGGCGGATGAACAAGGCCGGCGTGGCTGCGACATCTGGCTGAACGAACTGATCTGGCGCGAGTTTTACCAGCAGGTGCTGCACAACTTTCCACACGTGCTGAAAGGTTGTTTCCGCCCCGAGTACGACGCGTTGGCATGGAGCGGAAAGGAGGCGCATTTTCAGGCCTGGTGTGCCGGCCAGACGGGGTATCCGATCGTGGATGCCGCCATGCGGCGTCTCGCCGCCACGGGTACCATGCACAACCGGCTCCGCATGATCGTCGCGATGTTTCTTACCAAAGACCTGCTGATCAGCTGGCGACGGGGTGAGCGCTGGTTTATGCAGCAGCTCGTGGATGGCGATCTCGCGGCCAATAACGGTGGCTGGCAGTGGAGCGCAGGCACCGGCACCGACGCGGCACCCTACTTCCGCATCTTCAATCCCGTGTCGCAGGGGGAGAAGTTCGATCCCGAAGGCGTGTTCGTGCGCCGCTGGGTGCCAGAACTTGCCGGCCTGCCCAACGAAACCATCCATCAGCCGTGGGAGGAACCGTTTTTCAGTGCGGATCGCCATAGGTATCCCGCCCGGATTGTGTTACATGATGAACAACGCCCGAAGTGCCTGGCAATGTTCAAGGCGGTGAAAGGGATGGGGTGATTATTGTACGTAAGCGTTGTAATTCAGTGATGTAAGTTGGTGCCGCACTTGCTGCGGTGGGCCACACCAAATTGTGACCCGGACTGGCTTGACAAGGACGGTTGATTTACAATAGTAAATAAATCAGTAACCAAGCAGGTCAATGATGCGTCTGCCGCACATAGCTCCTCCTCCATCTCATGAAATTTTCCTCTCTCCGTTCCTGCCTGGCACTGGTTGCGCTGTTGTGTGCCGGAATCGTTGGCCAGGGCCAGGGTTTCACTGTCACCGATCTTGGCACCGGTACGGCCAATGACATCAACAGCTCCGGCCACGCGGTAGGCACCACCGCCGATGCACAGGCGTTCTTTTACAACGGCGCCATCAGTCAGAACATCGACATCCCGCTCGGCCACCTCTCTTTTGGCGCCTCCCATCTTTCGTCGCAAAGCATAACTCGGCCGGATTCCAGTGCCTTCCCGTCGGACCAAGAAACGCTCAGCCTTGCCCAAGAGCCGCCTGGCCAGCACCGAGACCGGCAGACATGGTGTGCGCTGTGAAAGGCGTCAGAAAAACCAAGCCGGCAAAGGATGGCCTGGTCGCACGCGGGCCACTGTTGGCACTGCGCTTGCTGGCGAAAGGCGCACTGCATTGGCTTGGTTGAAGTTGGCATTAATAATGCTTAACTCACAAATAAGAGAAATATAATCAAACTGCGGTGCTTATTCCAAGGATCCCAATTCGCATGAAAATCAGCAGCTTCTTTCCCGCCCTCGTCGCGCTCTCGCTTGGTGGACTCAAGATTCTGGGCCAGGGCTACAGCCTGGTCGATCTGGGTACCGGTGCGGCCAGCGACATCAACAACTCCGGCCATGTCGTGGGGACCACGGGTGCCAATCTGGCATTTTTCTACGATGGTGTAAGCGTTCAGAACCTTCCCGTCGTGATCTTTCCAGCCGGAAGCTTCGGCGGGGGGACACCCGCAGCTTTCGCTGATAGCAGCCAGGCCAACGCCATCAATGATTCCGACGTGGTGGTCGCCAGCGGGAGACTCTCGACCGCTGGTGCCATTGGGGTGGATGGCCACGTGTCCAACCGCTATCAGGTTGGAGCAGGGCCTGGCAGCGCTCTGCTTTTCACCCTCTATTCTCCCGTGGCCATGAACAACTCCGGCGTGATTGTCGGAACCACTCCTGGGGGCAGCTATGGTGACTTCGCTTGGGGCATGTGGGACCTGAATCCCGAATTGCCATACAACGATCCCGCCCGGTTTGTTTACTTTGATGGGGGTTACTCCCGACCCGGGGCGATCAATGATGCCGGCCTGGTGGTCGGCAGCGCTGCCGTCCAGTATGGGCAAAGCTCAGGGACCTTGCACCCGCTGCCCAACCTCGTGCGAGCCTGCATCTTCCAGACCAATGGGGTCGTCGAATACATCGATGCCCGCGATCCGGGAACGACCGTGGTGGATCCCAACCTTCCGGCCAGCCACCTCAGCGACGCCTACGGCGTCAATGCCGCCGGGCACATTGTCGGGGACATGAGCCTGACCCCGGGGAGCGCTTCGAAGCATGCCTTTCGCTACATCGGCACCGGGCTGCAGGATCTGGGCACTTTGGGCGGGCCCACGAGCTCGGCGTACGACATCAACAGTTCAGACCAGATCGTCGGCACTTCCCAGGCCGCCTCCGGAGGTGCCCACGCCTTCATCTGGCAGAATGGGGTGATGACGGATCTGAACACGCTGCTGCCGATCGGCAGCAGCTGGGTGCTGCAGCGGGCCTATGCCATCAACAACCGGGGTGAGATTGTCGGCAGCGGTGCCGTGGGCGGCGTGGTGCACGCCTTCCTCCTGTCGCCTCCCAATCTGCCGCCGGCACTTGGCATTCTGGTGCCTCCCGTGGGAGCAACGGTCGCGGCGGGGCAATCTTACACCCTGTCGGTCACGGCGCAGGGGGGCGAACCGCTGACCTACCAATGGCAGCACGCCGGCACCAATGTGCCGGGGGCAACCCAGTCCACGTACACCATTGCCCGGGCGACGCCGGATGATGCTGGCAGTTATCTGGTGACGGTGCGCAACGCGGCGGGAAACACCGTCAGTGCCGGAGCTGAAATCGTCGTGCAGAATGTGCACCTGACGGCGGGAAATTTCCTCGGACTGACCCTCGAGGGCGTGGTGGGGGCAACCTACAACATTGACTACCGCCCGTCGGTGGATGTCACCACCTGGACGACCTTGGCGACGCTGACGCTGACCAACGCCACCCAGGTTTACATCGACTTCGATTCACCGAGCCATGCCCAGCGCCTTTACCGGGCGGTGCTTCAGCCTTGAGTGAGCGCGCCGGATTGTCACCGGGAATGGCCTGACCAAGTCTGTTTACAATAATAAACGATGTGTAACCAGGCGGGTCAGGGAGCCCACGGAGCCGCCTGACGCAGCAGCTCCAAATTTCAGCCCGTTCATCAAGAACCCCTCGTTCGAGTCACCCCATGAAATCACAACTGATCCGCAGTTCACTCGCTTCGATGCTGGCCTGTGCCAGCCTGGCCGGCGCCTTGGCGGCCACCACCTACACCCTGACCGATCTGGGCACCGGCGCGGCCAACGACATCAACAGCACGGGCAAGGTGGTGGGAAACGATGCGGCCGGTGGCTGGTATTTTGACGGCACGAACAGGACGACACCGCACTTCATGGCGCAATACCCAAACACTCCCCCGGGGCCGCCACCTTATTCTCTTAGTCCCACCATGGTGCTGGCCATCAACGACGCTGATCAGATTCTGGGCAGCACCTATCTTCCGCTTGACCCTACGGGAAACTTGAACGGCTATGTTTACGACCTTGCCCACACCAACTCCGTGGCTGCCCTGCTGGGGCCGCAGCGTCATCCGACTGGGATTGGGTCCAATGGTGAAGTTGTCGGGAACGGTTTCACATTTGACGGAACCAATATCGGGGGGTTGTCAGGGTTCGGGGCGGTGGGACTGGCGATCAACTCCGCCGGCCTGATTGTCGGCTATGCCTCCCCCAACGACAGCGGATATCCCACGGCCACCGTGTTCGCTGGCGGGACCAATTCGCAGCCGGACCTGTCGCCGTTGTATGATATCGTGGGCCCGCGAAGAAACAGCTATCTTTTCAGCGTCAATGACGCCGGCCAGATGGTGGGTGAATTGGAATATGCCGGGTCATCCCCCTTTAATTCCGCCCAGGTTTCGGTGGCTTTTCTATATACCAACGGCACGGCCGTGAACCTTGGTGGTCTGGGTGGTTTTCGAAGCGAAGCAAGGGACATCAACAACGCCGGTCTCATCGTGGGCAACTCCATGGTGGCGGATCAGACTTTCCATGCCTTCGTCTATGCCAACGGCGCAATGGCCGATCTGAACACGCTGATCTCCTCCGGCGGAAGCGGCTGGGTGCTCACCTCCGCCAATGCGGTGAACGACCAGGGTGTCATCGTGGGCGAAGGGCAGAAAGATGGCGTGGCGCATGCCTTTCTGCTGGCGCCCGCCACCGATACCCTGCCGTCGGCAGTCCATTTGCTGCTGCAACTCACCCCCGACGCCAGCATCACCGTGACGGGCAAGGTCGGGCAGAGCTTCCGCATCGAGGCGGTGGACCACGTGAGCGACACCGTGTGGCAGCCGCTGGGCAACGTGACGCTTACTGCGGCCACATATTTATGGGTGGATTCCGATTCGGCACTGCACCCGAGCCGGTTCTATCGAGGGGTGCTTCTGCCCTGAGCGGTTCGGCTGCGCCTCTGAGTCGTTTGTTGCGGAAATTGGTCGAAACTACCTCCATGAAAACCCAACGGATTCGCAGTTTTCTCACTTCGATGCTCGCCTGTGCCAGCCTGACTGGAGCCTTGGCGGCCACGACCTACACCCTCACGGATCTCGGGACCGGGGCCGCCAATGACATTAACAGCTCCGGCAAGGTGGTAGGCAATGATGGTGCCAGTCCTTGGTATTATGATGGCACCACCAGGACGAAGCTCCCGGTGATCCCGACCCTGGTCCTGCAGCCACTTCCCGGGGAGGGAACCGCGCCAGTCACTCCGAGCGTGGCCTGGGCGATCAATGACAATGGCCGCATCATTGGGGAGGGTTTTTCGCCGGGGCCTCCCCCGCAACCCGGCCAGCCTCCGATCAATTTCACCGGCTTTATCTACGATGGCAGCGGAACCGGTATCATGGTGGGAGATTACGGAGTGCACGGCCCCTACGGCGTGAACTCCGGCGGAACGGTCGTCGGAAATCAGTATGCCTATGTGGGCACCGACACCGTGCCCCTGGCAGGTTTCCTGTCGGTAGGACGGTCGGTCAACACGGGCGGTCTGATTGTCGGCAAGACCGTGGTCGGCGGCGGCCCCTTCTTCAAGGCCTGCACGTTCTCCGCCAGCACCAGTGGCAGCACGTATTCGTGGCTGGACGTGAGCGCGGTCGAAGGACTCCTCGGGTCCCAGGTGTCCAGCGAAGCGCTGAGCGTGAACTCCTCGGGTCAGTTGGTGGGGTACGCGGTCGATGCCAGCTTCTCACCGACCCCCAAGTATTCTTTGCCCTTCCTCTATGCCAACGGCTCGGCCATCGGCCTGGGTAGCCTGGGCGGTGTCCAAAGCATGGCCAACGACATCAATAACGCAGGCGTCGTCGTCGGCAGTTCGATGGTGCCTGACGGAACTCCCCACGCCTTTGTCTTCGTCAACTCCCAGCTGTCCGATCTCAATTCGCTGGTCACCAGCGGTGCCGCTGGCTGGGTGTTCACCTACGCCAATGCGATCAACGATGACGGCGTGATTGTCGGCCAGGGCCTGAAGGATGGCGTGGCCCATGCATTCCTGCTCCGGCCGACCGCCAACAACATTCCGCCCGCGATCAGCGCCCAGCCCCTCGGCGGCCACATCCTCTCCGGCGCGCCGCTGGCGCTCTCCGTCACGGCCAGCGGCCCGGGCACGCTGACCTACCAGTGGAAGCACGCTGGCACGAATCTGCCCGGAGCCATCACCAATACCTACACGGTGGCGTCGGCCACCCTGGCCGATGCGGGCAATTACCAGGTCCTGGTCTCCAATTCCTTCGGAACCACTGCCAGCGATAACGTGTCGGTGGAGGTCTCGATCCTGCAAAGTCTGCAGCTGAGCTTCTACGCCGGCATCACCGTGACGGGAACGGTGGGACAGAACTTTCGCATCGAGTCGGTGGAGGCGGTGGGTAACACCAACTGGCAGACTCTGGCGACCGTGACCCTGAGCACCACCTCTTTCCTGTGGGTGGATGCCGATTCTCCGCAGCACCCGCACCGGTTTTATCGGGCCGTGCTCCTGCCTTGAGCGGCTGGACTCCGCCTTTTTTTCAGCCAGATTGACGCATCAACCGCATGAAAACACATCTCACTCGAAGCCTGCTTGTATCAATGCTGGCCTGTGCCAGCCTGTTCGACGCCTTGGGGGCGAACACCATCACCGATCTCGGTACGGGTACCGCCAATGACATCAACAATTCCGGGCATGCCGTGGGCACCACCGGCGAGGCGCAGGCGTTTTATTACAACGGTGCCATCGTTCAGAACATCGACATTCCGCTC
Organism: uncultured Verrucomicrobiota bacterium; assembly: GCA_903922605.1. GTDB lineage: Bacteria > Verrucomicrobiota > Verrucomicrobiia > Limisphaerales > UBA9464 > CAIVQB01. The sequence goes on along the minus strand of CAIXUG010000070.1, from coordinate 74,687 downwards.
GGCAACCTGCCCTTTGGTGGCGGACCCATTTCCGCCACCAACAGCCAGGCCACCGCCATCAACGATTCCGACCTCGTGCTGGATAGCGGATATTACGGAACGCTGCCTTATCCCATTGGCAGTGCGATCGGTGTTTATTCGGGAGCGACGGGGACACATCTCGGCTACCTGTCTCAGATCAGTCCGCTGGGCATAAACAATGCAGGCACTGTGGTGGGATGGGGGCCTGACGGGCCGTTGAATGATCTCGAATATGGCAAAGTGCTCCTTCCGGATGGGAGCACTTACGGGTTTGGCCTGGGCGCGGTGGGTGACCCGAACTCGCTGGGCTATTGCCGGATCTACTCGATCAATGAGGGCAATCTGGGCGTGGGGGCCGCCGGCCAGCAGGTCGGCACATCCCGGGGCTCGCGTCCGCTTGATGGCCTGCATATTGAGGTGAACCTCATCCGCGCGGTCCTCTTCCGGACCAATGGTTTTGAATTCATCGACACCCGGGATGGCGGGACAAACATCCTGGATTCGGGTCTGCCGGCCAACCATCTCAGTGACGCCTACAGCGTCAATGCGTCCGGACATGCCGTGGGGGACATGAGCCTGACCGCCGGCAGCGCCGTCAAACATGCCTTCCGCTACACGGGCAGCGGGTTGGAAGATCTGGGCACCCTCGGGGGGGCTTCAAGCTCGGCGTACGACATCAACAGCACTGATAAGGTGGTCGGCACGTCGACCACCGCCAGCGGGGATGCCCATGCGTTTCTTTGGCAGGGCGGGGTGATGACGGATTTGAACACGCTGCTGCCGTCCGGCAGCGGTTGGGTGCTCACACGGGCCAATGCCATCAATAACCTGGGCCAGATTGTCGGGACCGGCACCTTTGGCGGTGTCGCGCACGCTTTCCTGCTGTCGCCGGACACGCTGTCGTCGGCTCCGGGCATCTCGGTTCAGCCGTTGGGCACGACCCTCGCGCTGGACGGGGCTTACACCCTGTCGGTGACCGCCCAAGGTGGTGCGCCCCTGAGCTACCAGTGGCAGCATGCGGGCACGAACCTGCCGGGCGCGACCAACGCCACGTTTGTCATCGGCAGCGCCACGGCCTTTGACGCGGGCAGCTACCTCGTCACGGTCAGCAACGCCACGGGGAGTGCGGTCAGCCATGCCGCCCAAATCGTCGTGCTGGATCCGGAACTCTTGGCGAAGAGCTACCTGGGCCTGACGGTGAAAGGAGCCGTGGGAGCCAGTTACAGCATCGAGTACCGGCTGGCGCTGGGGGATCTCACCTGGACACCGTTGACCACGCTGACCCTCACCAACAGCAGCCAGATCTACATCGATCTGGATTCTCCGGACCATCCGCAGCGGATTTACCGCGCGGTGCGGCAACCTTAATATTGTCGCCCGAGCCGCCTTTGGGCGGCGGGACTGATTCACGGCGTCAAGCGAGGGTAACACCTTGCGCTTGACGCCTTTTGCTGGAAGGACTTAGATCAGGGGCAAGGGAAACCTTGCGATGACCCACGCAACCTTCAAACACCTGTATTGTGCCAAGACGGGTTTGTCCTCCGAACCAGCCTTGCAACACCTCTTCCAGCAATGCATCCCCCTCTGGAAGCGACCCGCGATGGCGTTGATTCACTGGATTGACCCTTCCGCCTTCCAGATCGACTGGACCGTCATCCAGGAAGCGGCCGAAGCCACCGATCGTACCGAGGTCGAGACAGCGGTGGATCTGCTGCACTACCGCGGGCGGCGTGAGCTTACCTTCTGGCGTGATTTCCTTGGTTTCCGCATCTCCGGGCAGCGCCTGTTGCAACTGGCCGACAGTCTCATGATCCGTCCGGCCATCAGCGAAGAAGAGCGGGTGCTCGCCCTGCGGCAGGCATTGGCTGCCTTGGACCGGACGGCCTGAAGGGCGGGAGGGAAATTCAAAGCGCAAAATTCAAAGCTCAAAGCTCCCGAGCAGCTGCGATTTCTGAACCGCCCTTTTTGAATTTTGAGCTTTGAGCTTGGTTTTGGGTGCTCCTCCAGTTTCTTCCCGCCCGCTTCGCTGAATCGCCCGTTGCCTCGCTCCGTCTGCGGGGTAACGTGACTCCAGAATCACCCCGTTCATGATGCGCCCGTTTGCCCGAGTCCTATGGTCTGCCGCCGTGCTGGCGCTTCCGTGCCTGTTGCAGGCGGCCGGCAAGCCCGACTTTCAGACGCAGATCCGCCCGATCCTGTCGGACAAATGCTTTGCCTGCCACGGCCCGGACGCGACCAAGGTCAAAGGCGGTCTGCGCCTGGACGTGGCGGATGTGCCGTTTCAGGAGCTCAAGTCCGGCAAGCGGGCGCTCGTGGCCGGCCAGCCGAACGCCTCGGAATTGCTCCGCCGCGTCACCGCCACCGACCCGGAGGAAGTCATGCCGCCCGCGAAAACCGGGAAGCATATTACCAAGGAGGAGGCTGACCTGTTGCGGCGTTGGATTGCCAGTGGCGCGGAGTTCAAGGGGCACTGGGCCTTCGAGGTGCCGAAGGAGGCCACCCTGCCCAAGGTCCGCAACCCGCGCTGGTGCCGGAACCCCGTGGATCGCTTCATCCTCGCCCGCTTGGAAGAGAAGGGGTTCAAACCCGAGAGCGAGGCCGACAAATACACGCTGATCCGGCGGGTGAGTCTGGACCTCACCGGCCTCCCGCCGACGCCGGCGGAGGTGGATGCCTTTCTGGCGGACAGCGCGCCCGGCGCGTTCGAGCGGGTGGTCGATCGCCTGCTGGATTCGCCAGCTTTCGGCGAGCGCATGGCGCAGTGGTGGCTTGATCTCGCCCGCTACGCCGACACCAACGGCTACCATATCGACAACAACCGCGAGATCTGGCTGTGGCGCGAATGGGTGATCCGCGCCTTCAACCGCAATATGCCGTTCGACCGCTTCACCGTGGAGCAGCTCGCGGGCGACCTGCTGCCCGGCGCGACGCTGCAGCAGCGCGTGGCCACCGGCTTCAACCGCAACACAATGGTCAACTTCGAGGGCGGCGCCGACCCGGAGGAGTACCTCACAAAGTATGTCGTGGACCGGGTGAGCACGACGGGCGTGACCTGGCTCGGCCTCACGGTCGGCTGCGCCGAATGCCACGATCACAAGTTCGACCCGGTCTCGACCCGCGAATTCTATCAGTTCTACGCCTTCTTCAACACGATCAAGGAGCAGGGGCTGGACGGGAACACCTCGAACCCGGTGCCCAGCATCAAGGTGCCGTCACCGGAGCAGCAGGCCGAGATGGAGCGGCGCAAAGCGACGATTGCGACGCTGGATCAGGACTATGGGCAGCGGGTGAATTCGCCTTCTTCCGCCGAGGCAGCCGAACAGGCCGCGTGGGAAAAGTCCCTGCGCACTGGCTTGGACATGGGCTGGAAAACCCTCGCGCCTGATGGGGCGAAGTCGTCTGGCGGGGCCACACTGACAACGCAGCCGGATCAGTCCGTGCTCGTTTCTGGAACCAACGCCGCCAAGGACACCTACGAGGTAACGCTCACCACGCTTGCCGAGGAAATGACCGCTATACGCCTCGAGGCGCTGCCGCACGAGACCATGACCGCGAAGGCCTTCGCCCGGAGCGACAATGGCAATTTCGTGATGACCGGTTTCGAGGCGATTGCCGAGGCGGCGGATCCGGCCAAGGAGCCCAAACTGGAGCCGGCCGTGCTCGGCCACTGGTATTCGCTCGGCTCCTTCAAGGCGGCCGATGCCAACGACGCCTTCAACCGCGCCTTCATCGACGAGGCCGCGGTCGATCTGGCGAAGAAATACGACGACGGGAAGCTGGGTTGGCAAGAGCAGCCGGCGTGGAAGGAAGCCGAGATCATTCCGCTCACCGGTGACAACTCCGCCACCTATGTGACGCGTACCATCACCGTCCCACGCGCGCAGCTCATGCGGCTGTCGCTGGGCAGCGATGATGGCATTCGCGTCTGGCTGAACGGCCGGCAGTTGCTCGCGAACAACGCCTCGCGGGCGGCTGCGCCCGACCAGGAATCGGTGTTGCTCCCGCTCAAGGCGGGTGAGAACCGGGTGCTGCTCAAGATCAACAACGGCGGTGGCGGCTACGCCTTTTACTTCCGGCTGATCGACGAGCCGGTCCTGAGCCATCCGGTGAAATTCGCGACTGCGTTTGCCGACTTCAGCCAGAAGGATTTTCCGCCCACGAACCTGATCGACGACAAGCCCGACACGGGCTGGGCGGTGGAGGGGCACAATCCGGCCCACCTCCAGGATCATCAGGTGATCCTCGTTGCGGCGCAGCCGTTTGGTTTTGCCAGCGGCACGCGGCTGAAGCTCCGGTTGAAATTTGAGTCCGGTTTCCCGCAGCACACTCTGGGACACTTCCGGCTGGCGGTCAGCGCCGATGATCGGCTCGGCGACTTTGCCGGGTTGTCAGACGAGGTGCGTGGCGTGCTGTTCCGACCGGTGGAGAAGGCGTCGGCGGATGAGCAGAAGCGGCTGACGCGGCATTTCCTCGAAAGCCGTTCGCCGGAGGTCAAGGCATTGGCGACCAAGCTTTCCGGCGAACGAGAGGCGCTCACGAAGTTCGAGGCCGCGTTGCCCGACACGATGGTCATGGCCGAGCTGGAGCAGCCGCGTGACACGTTCCAGCTCATCCGGGGCAGCTTCCAGCAGAAGGGCGAGAAGCTGCTGCCGGGCACGCCGAAATTCCTGCCGCCGCTGCACCCCGCGAATCCTGCCCGCGCCACCCGCCTGGATCTGGCAAACTGGCTGGTGGACCCCAACCACCCGCTGACCGCGCGCGTCACCGTGAACCGCCTCTGGCAGCTCTTCTTCGGCACGGGGCTGGTGAAGACGGCCAATGATTTCGGCAACCAGGGCGATCGGCCCAGCCATCCTGAGCTGCTGGACTGGCTGGCCTACGGCTTCAGCCATGGCCTCGCCACGCCGGCAGGCGCACGCGGCCAGCCATGGAACATCAAGGCGATGGTGCGGCTGCTGGTCACCTCCGAGGCGTATCGGCAGCGCAGTGTGGTCACCCCGACGAAGCTGGAGCTGGACCCCTACAACCGCCTGCTGACGCGCGGACCACGTTTCCGGCTGGATGCGGAATTCCTGCGCGACCAGGCGTTATCGGCTGCCGGGCTGCTCGACCGCACAATCGGCGGCCCGAGCGTGAAGCCATACCAGCCGCCTGGGCTGTGGGAGGCGATCGGCTTCGGCAACGGCTTCAGCTCGCAGAGCTACGAACCGAGCCACGGCCCGAGCCTCTACCGGCGCGGCCTCTACGTGTACTGGAAGCGCTCGCTGCCGCACCCGGAGCTGACCACCTTCGACGCGCCCAGCCGCGAGGTCTGCACCGTCACGCGCCCCCGCACGAGCACGCCGCTGCAAGCGTTGGTGCTCATGAACGACCCGCAATACGTCGAGGCCGCACGCGGCCTGGCGCAGCGCGTGTTGCGTGAGGCCCCGGGCGAGTTGAAGGGGCAGCTCGACTACGTCTTCCGCCTCGTGCTCGCGCGCCCGCCTCGGGCCGAGGAGCTGAAGCTGCTGGAGCGCATCTATCGGCAGCAGTTGGCGAACTACTCCGCCAATCCAGAAGCCGCCGCCAAGTTGACCGCCGTCGGCGAAAGCGCGCGGCCCGCGCAGGTCGAATCCGCCGTGCTAGCCGCGTGGACGGCGGTGGGCAACGTGCTGCTGAACTTGGACGAGGTGATCACGAAGGGATGAACGAGTGAGCCAGAAATATGAAATTTGCGTGTTTTAACTGTCGTAAGACTTTCCAAAAGTCTTCAGGCATAAATTGGAAGGTTGCTCTGTCGAAAGATTGGTTATGGACGCCGCCCGTTTACCGGTGTTCCGAATGCGGAGCGGACCTTCATTGGACTGGTGATGAGTTTCGACCGTCGTCTCGTCAAAACAAGGATCAATGGCTCAAGGCGGAGCTGTTGGTGCGCAGCGGCTTTCTATTTCACAAGGATGTCGGCCCGTACCCGAGCACGCTTTCAGAGGCACGGGAGTTTGTCCGGGTTCAAAAGAGGCCCAAGGACCTAAGCGAAGCGAGACAACTGGCAAAAATTCGGAATATGCCGAGCCGCGCGCTTCAGCAAACGTGAGTCCGTAAAGCGGAGATTACCCTGTTTTATGTTCGCCGAATCCGAATTCGCCAAAATCCACAACCGCCGCACGTTCCTCACGCGCTCGGCCATGCGCCCTCTTGAATCTGTGCCGCAATCGCGTTAATTCATGTCCATGAACGCTGCTACCACTGTGGCCATTGAAGAAGGCATCTGGTCACGCGCAATCAAGCCGCGATCCGGCGACTTGCCCGTCGCCGTGGCCCAGGGTTGGTTGCGGGTGAAACTTGCACCCCGCGACATTCGTCGGGCTGAGGCGCTGACGCGCCGGGCGGTGAGTGGCGAGCTGTCGCCGGGCGAGGCCGATCAGTTGGCGGCCTACCGCCGGGCAGGCCGGCTGCTGGAGCTGCTCCAGGCCAAGGCACGCCGGTCGATACAGCGAGCGAATGCCCCGGCCTGAAGCGGCATGGATGCGCGCCTCAGAGCCTTCGTCAGTCGCCGGGCGCATCAATGTTGCGAATATTGCCGGTTCCCGGCGGAGCTGTCCGCCTTTCCCCACCAGATCGACCACATTATTCCGGAGAAGCATGGGGGTCAGAGCCAGCGCAGCAATCTCGCGCTGTCCTGTTTGTATTACAATGGCTACAAAGGGCCTAATTTGGCAGGGATCGATCCGCGCACCGGTGAGATTAGCCGGCTATTTCATCCACGGCGCGATACCTGGTCCGAACATTTTCGCTGGCACGGAGCTCGGCTGGTGGGACTTACCGTCATCGCCCGGTCAACCATTCACGTCCTGCGGATCAATGAGCCGGACTTGGTGGCCGTGCGGCGGGAACTGATCGCCTGCGGATTGTTTCCGCCATCTTTCTGAGTTAATTTCAAATCTGCCAAGCCCCATGTTCGCCGAATCCGAGTTCGCCAAGGTTCACAACCGCCGCACGTTTCTCACGCGCTCGACCACCGGGCTGGGCCTGGCGGCTCTGGCCTCGCTGCTGAACGAAAAATCGCTGGCGGCGGGCATCGCGGAACGCTCCGTGCCGGGCGCGCTGAAGACGCTGCACTTCGCGCCGAGGGCCAAGCGCGTCATCTACCTCTTCCAGTCCGGGGCGCCGTCGCACATGGACCTGTTCGATCCGAAGCCGCACCTGCGGAAGGTGTCCGGCACGGAACTGCCCGACAGCGTCCGCATGGGCCAGCGCATCACGGGCATGACCAGCGGACAGAAGCAGCTGCTGTGCGTCGGCTCGGCCTATGACTTCAAACGCTACGGGCGCTGCGGCATGGAACTGAGCGAGATCCTGCCGAACATTGGTTCGCTCGCGGATGACCTGTGCCTCGTTCGCTCGATGACGACCTACCCGATCAACCACGATCCGGCCGTGACCTTCTTCGCGACCGGCAACCAGCAACCCGGCCGCCCGACCATGGGCGCGTGGACCAGTTACGGCCTCGGCAGTGAAAACAAAAACCTGCCCGCCTATGTCGTGCTGCTGAGCGGCGGCGGCGGGCAGCCCTTGCAGACGCGCTATTGGGGCAATGGCTTTCTCCCTGGGCAGCATCAGGGCGTGCAGTTTCGGGGGGCAGGGGACCCTGTGCTCTACGTGTCCAATCCGTCGGGCATTGATGCCACGACTCGCCGGCAGTTGCTGGATGGCGTGCAGGAGTTCAACCGCCAGTCGCTCGGCCGGCTGGGCGATCCGGAAATCCAGACGCGCATCGACGCCTACGAGATGGCGTACCGCATGCAGACCAGTGTGCCGGACCTGATGGACATCGCGAAGGAGCCGAAGGAAGTGCTCGAAATGTACGGCGCTGAACCGGGCAAGCCCTCCTACGCCAACAACTGCCTGCTGGCGCGCCGTCTGGCCGAGCGCGACGTGCGCTTCATCCAGCTCGTCCACCGCGACTGGGATCATCACGGCGACCTGCCCAACGAGATCAAGCGCCAGGCGATGGCCACCGACCGCGCGAGCGCCGCGCTCGTGAAGGACCTGAAGCAGCGCGGTCTCCTCGATGACACGCTGATTGTCTGGGGCGGGGAATTTGGCCGCACGAGCTACAGCCAGGGCGAGATCACGAAGGCCAGTTTCGGCCGCGACCATCATCCGCGCTGCTTCTCGCTGTGGATGGCCGGTGGCGGCGTGCGGCCCGGTTACGTGCATGGCGCGACGGATGATTACGCCTACAACGTCGCGCGCGATCCGCTGCACGTACACGACTTCCACGCCACACTGCTGCACCTGCTTGGCATCGATCACAAGCGCCTGACCTACCGTTTCGAGGGCCGCGATTTCCGCCTCACCGACGTGAGCGGCGAAGTGGAGCGGCGCATCCTTGCGTGAGGATGAAGCAGGTAGCGGAGTCGCGAAGCGTCCTGGAGTGCGGCGCTGCTGCGCCGCTTTGGTCGGGGGCAACGAGTGGGATCGGAGTGCCCATAGGCAAGGACGCATGCGCCTGTGCAAAGCGCCGGCGCACCGGCGCACCAGGACGCTCCGCGCTATAGGCGCCCATAAAACAAACCGCCCGATTTGCATCGGGCGGTTTGACAATGGGTTGCTGAAGCGACGCGCGGCAATCACTTCGCGTCGTCCGCCGGCGCCAGCGACTTGTAGGCGAGTGCGGCCACCGCCCCGCCGGCGAAATCAGCCACGAGGTGAATCCACACCTGCGAGGAGCTGACAAGGTTCATCACCGTGACGCCGACCGCGACCGCCGGATTGAAAGCGCCACCCGAAACTCCGCCGACCGCATACGCCATGGCCAGGACCGTGAAGCCGATGGCCAGGCCGTAGTTGGAATTGCCGGCGGTGCCCTTGGCCGTGGCCGTGTTCAGGACCGCCCAGGCCAGCGCGAACGTTCCGAGGAATTCTGCGAGCAGCGCCGGGCCGACCTTCAGCTCACCGGGCGGCGGCATCACCGGATTGCCCTTGAGATAGAGCACGGCAAAGGCGGCGACCACGGCCCCAACCACTTGCGAGATCATGTAGCCCGGGACGTCGCACGTCGGGCACTTGCCACGCAGCCAGACGGCGAGGGTGACGGCGGGATTGAAGTGGCCGCCGGAGATGTGGCCGCCGGCGTAGATCATCACCATCAGCACCGCGCCGATGGCGAGCGGGGCGAGGTTGCCGGCGCCGGGCGGAATGACCACATTGCCAATGGTAAAGACGAGAAAGAAGGTGCCGATGAGTTCGACGAGGTATTTTTTCATGGAGCGGGACGGGGTGTGGGTGGTTGGTGAACCAAGAGCGCGGCGTTTCTACCCGGCGGCCGAACGTGCGTAAAGCATGCTGTCGGGCGGCATTCCACGGGGGGTGCGGAAAAAAACCAAAAAACGTATTGCACCGAAGCTGCCGGTTGATACTTTCTGCGCTCCCGTTGCCGTCCCTGGGGGGATGGCGCATTACACTTTAGGCCGCAATGCCCACGATTAACCAGTTGGTCCGCAAGGGCCGCACGAAGGTCAAGTTCAAGAGCAAGTCTCCCGCGTTGGAGAATGCTCCTTTCCGCCGTGGCGTCTGCCTGCAGGTCATGACCCGCACGCCGAAGAAGCCGAACTCCGCCATGCGTAAGGTCGCCAAGGTGCGCCTGACCAACGGCTACGAGGTGATCGCGTACATTCCTGACGAGGGTCACAACCTCCAGGAGCACTCGATCGTGCTCGTGCGCGGTGGCCGTGTGAAGGATCTTCCCGGTGTGCGCTATCACATCGTCCGTGGCACGCTCGACGCCGCCGGTGTCGAGAAGCGCCGCGTCAGCCGTTCGAAGTACGGCGTCAAGCGCCCGAAGGCCGCCAAGGCCGGTGCCGCCGGTGCCAAGCCTGCCGGCAAGTAAACAATTTTCAGTCCCGAATCTGTTCTTTGTATGTCTCGTCGTCGTCAAGCGATCAAGCGGTCCGTCACTGCGGACGCCAAGTTTAACAGCCTGCTCGTTGGCCGTCTGGTCAACGTGATCATGCGGAGCGGCAAGAAGAATGTGGCCCAGCGCATCGTTTACGGCGCGCTCGACACCCTTGCCGAGAAGAACCCCGGCGTGAACTCGCTGGAAATTCTTCAGCGCTCGATTGAGAACGCCAAGCCGCGCATCGAGACCAAGCCCCGCCGCGTCGGTGGTGCCACCTACCAGGTCCCGATGGAAATCCCCGGCGAACGCCAGACCGCCCTGGCCATGCGCTGGATCGTTGACTTTGCCGATGCCCGCAAGGGTGTGCCCATGCAGCAGGCGCTCGCCTCGGAACTGATGGAAGCCTATCAGGGCCAGGGTGGGGCGATCCGCAAGCGGGATGACGTTCACAAGATGGCGCAGGCCAACAAGGCGTTTGCGCATTTCCGCTGGTAGTCCTAAAGTCGACCATCATCGCGCCCCGCGGGCAACCCGGGGCGTTTTTCTTCCCCACGAACAAAGCTTTTCCTGACCGAGAACATGAGTGACGCAGCTGCAATCAATACCACAGTGAATTCGCCGAACCGGCAATTTTCGCTGGAGCGCACGCGCAATATCGGTATCGCGGCCCACATTGATGCCGGCAAGACGACGACGACCGAGCGTATCCTCTTCTACACCGGCCTGATCCACAAGATCGGTGACGTCGATGACGGCAACACGGTCACGGACTGGATGGAGCAGGAAAAGGAACGCGGCATCACGATCACGTCGGCCGCTGTCACCTGTTTCTGGACGCAAAAATCCATCAAACCGGGTGAGGACAAAATCTTCAAGGCGTTCAACAACATTCCGATGCGGGTCAACATCATTGACACCCCGGGACACGTTGATTTCACGGCCGAGGTGGAACGCTCCATGCGCGTGCTGGACGGCGCGGTCGCCGTCTTCTGCGGCGTCGCCGGTGTGCAGCCGCAATCGGAAACCGTCTGGCGGCAGGCGACCAAATATCACGTTCCGCGCATCGCGTTCGTCAACAAGATGGACCGCATTGGCGCGAATTTCGAAAATGCGCTCAACGACATGCGCACGAAACTCCGTGCGTATGCCTTTCCGATTTTCCTGCCCATGGGCGCCGGCCCGACCGAGGCTGATAACAAGCCCATCGAAGGCGGCTTTGAGGGCGTGATCGACGTGGTCAACCAGAAGATCGTGATGTGGGGCCCGGGCGAGGCCAATGAAGGGTTGAATTACGAGGTCAGCGACATTCCTGCCCAGCATCAGGAACGCGCGAAAGCCGCGCTCGCGGAGCTGATCGATGCCGTTTCCAACAAGGACGACACGATCGCCGAGATGGTTCTCGATGAGAAGCCTATCGACGCGCCGACACTGAAGGCGGCCATCCGCCGCCTGACCTGCAAGATCGAGCTCGTCCCGGTGCTTTGCGGTTCCGCCTTCAAGAAGAAGGGCGTGCAGGTACTCGTGGACGCGGTGGTGGATTATCTCCCCTCGCCCCTCGACATCCCGCCGGCGACCGGCCATGAGATCGGCACGGAAGTGAAGATTGATGTCCCGACGGACGACAACAAGAAGTTCTGCTCGCTGGCGTTCAAGCTCTGGACCGACCCGTACGCCGGCAAGCTGGTGTTCTTCCGCGTGTACTCCGGTCAGCTCAAGAAGGGCGACAACATTTACAATCCGCGCACCCGCAAGCGCGAACGCGTCAGCCGCCTGATGGTCATCCAGGGCAGTGAGCGCAAGGACATCAACGAGGTGTATTCCGGCGACATCGCCGCGCTCGTCGGCCTGCGTAACATCACCACGGGCGACACGCTCTGCAACGAGGACTTCGACATCACGCTCGAGCCGCCGACCTTCCCCGAGCCGGTCATCAGCATGGCCATCGAGCCGAAGACCAAGCAGGACCGCGACAAGATGTCCGAGGGTCTGCAGCGCCTTTCCGAAGAGGATCCGACCTTCCACGTTTTCACGAACGAGGAAACCGGTCAGCTCATCATCGCGGGCATGGGCGAACTCCACCTGGAGATCATCCGCGACCGTCTGAAGCGCGAGTTCAAGGTCGAGGCCGATGCCGGTGCGCCGCAAATCGCCTACCGCGAGACGATCACCAAGCCCGCCGAGGGCGAGGGCAAGTTCATCCGCCAGTCCGGTGGTCGCGGCCAGTACGGCCATGCCTGCGTCAAGGTCGAGCCCAATGAACTGGGCAAGGGTGTCGAGGTCATCAACGGCATCGTGGGCGGTTCCATTCCCCGCGAATACATTCCGGCCGTCGAAAACGGCATCCGTGAGGCCATCAAGTCGGGCGTTTACGCCGGCTATCAGGTCATCGACATCAAGGTCGAGATCACGGACGGCTCGTTCCACGAGGTCGACTCGAACGAACTGGCCTTCAAGATGGCGGGCATCTTTGCCCTCAAGGACGCCTTCGAAAAGGCCGGTCCCATCCTGCTGGAACCGATCATGAAGGTCGAAGTCACCACGCCCGATGAATATCAGGGCGATCTGCTCGGTGACGTGAACCGCCGTCGCGGTGTCATCCACGGCGTGGATGCCAAGAACGGCCAGACCGTCCTTAACGCGCAGGTGCCGCTGGCCGAAATGTTCGGCTACGCCACCGCGATCCGTTCCTTGTCGAAGGGCCGCGCCTCCTACAGCATGGAGCCGCAGAACTTCCAGCAGGTGCCCAACAGCGTGCTGACCACCGTGCTCGACGCGGCCAAGAAGAAGCCCGCCGCCCGCAGCTAACTTTCCGTCGAAACCATAAACTTCAACCTGTTCTTTGTATGGCTGGACAACGCATCCGCATCCGATTGAAGGCCTATGACCACCGGGTGATTGACGCTTCCGCGAGTGAAATCGTGGAGACCGTCAAACGCTCCGGAGCCCGTGTCGCCGGCCCAATTCCGCTTCCCACCAAAATCGAGCGCGTCACTGTGCACCGCTCGCCGCACGTGGATAAAAAATCGATGGAATCCTTCGAGCAGCGCACTCACAAGCGCCTCCTGGACATCCTCGACCCCACCGCCAAGACCGTGGACGAGCTCAAGAAGCTCAACCTGCCGGCCGGTGTGGACATCACCATCAAAATCTAGTCCACCAGACCATGCCTCTCGCTCTTATCGGTAAAAAGCTGGGTCATACCCGCGTTTATGACGCGAACGGTGTGATGACCCCCGTGACGGTCGTGCTCGTCGGCCCCAATCGCGTCCTTCAGGTCAAATCGAAGGACGGCAAGGATGGCTACAACGCCGTCCAGATGGGCTTCGATGACCAGAAGGAACAGCGCCTGACGAAGCCGCTGCTCGGTCACATCAAGAAGCACAACGGCGTCGCCGTGAAGCGCATCCGCGAATTCCGCGACTTCACCAAGGCGGTCAAGCCCGGCGACATCGTCGGCGCGGACCTCTTTGCGGTCGGCCAGTTCGTCGATTGCATCGGCACCACCAAGGGCCGCGGCTTCGAAGGCGTCGTCAAGCGTCACAATTTCGCCGGTGGCGACATGACCCACGGTGCGAAGGGCTGGCATCGCCGGTCCGGCGCCATCGGTCAGCGCCTCTTCCCCGGCACCGTCATGCGCGGCATGAAGATGCCCGGTCACATGGGCCAGGTGCAGCGCACCGCCCAGAATCTTGAGGTCGTCCAAGTCCGCCCCGAGGACAACGTCCTCCTGATCCGCGGCAGCTTCCCGGGCAGCGAAGGCGACTACTGCGTCGTCCGCGAGTCCAAGAAGATCGGGATCGACTCCGACCGCTTCAAGCACATCTTGGCAGTCCGCCAGAAGGCAAAGGACACCGCCGCCAGCGGTGGTGCGAAAAAAGACGAGAAGAAGGCTGCGGCCAAGAAGAAGTAACGAGGGACTGATCCATGAAACTTCCAGTTCAAACTTTGGCCGGCGCGACTGCCGGCGATCTCGAAATCCAGTTCGAGGTCATCGAGGACAACAAGGGCCAGCAAGCCGTCCACGACACCGTGGTCGCCTACCGCGCCGGTCTCCGCCGTGGCACTGCCGCGACCAAGACCATGGGCGAGGTTGCCGGCTCCGGCAAAAAGCCCTGGCGCCAGAAGGGCACCGGCCGCGCCCGTGCAGGCTCCTTCGCCTCGCCCCTGTGGCGTGGCGGCGGTGTCACCCACGGTCCCCAGCCCCGTGACTTCAGCAAGAAGGTCAACATCAAGGTCAAGCGTCTGGCTTTGCGCCGCGCGCTGAGCGAACGCATCAAGGCGGGCGATGTCATCGTCATTGACGACATCCAGCTGGCGGCGTCCAAGACGAAGGACTTTGTCAAGGTGCTCCAGCAGCTCGACCTGACCGACAAGACGTCGCTCTTCCTCGTCGGCGGTGAGAACCGCAACGTGGAGCTCGCCTCGCGCAACATTCAGGGCGTGGCCCTCACCACTGGCAAGTCCGTCATCACCTACGACCTGCTCAAGTACGACAAACTGGTGTTCACCAAGGCCGGCTTCGAACAGATCGAGGCGCGTCTCATCCGGAAAGACTGAAGCTTATGAAGCTCACCCCTTTTGACATCATCAAGACGGTCAAGATCACGGAGAAGGCCAACCTTCAGACCGAGAAGTTCAACAAGTACACCCTCGCCACCGATCCCCGCGCCACCGCGCCGGAGATCAAGGCGGCGGTCGAAGAGCTGTTCAAGGTCAAGGTCGTCAAGGTCAACACCATGAATGTCCGCGGCAAGGTCCGCCGCCAGTTCACCAAGGCCGCCGGTCGCACCAGCGACTGGAAGAAGGCCATCGTCACCCTCAAGAAGGGCGACAAGATCTCGCTGAACTGAGTTCGGCGGTTATTTTCAGGGCGCGTGGAATTTTCCACGCGCCTTTTTTGTTTTGAACCACGGATCACACGGATGGCACGGATCAATCCGCTGCAACCGATGGCCGCGACCGCGAACCGGTAGGGATGGCGCGCCGCGCCGTCCCCGAGCGAAGCGTCAGGCGACGGAACGAATACCCGCAGCGTACGCATTCCGCCTTTGACCGTTGAACGTTGGACGTTGGACGTTCAACGTTCAAAACCGCGCCCCGTCATGCACGCCCCTCCCGCCAGCTACCCCGCCACTCCCGGGGAACGCGACGCCTGGATCATGGGGCATCGTCCAAACCTCGATCCGCAGCGTGCCGCCCTCCTTTTAGACCGTCCCGCCGGGACCCTGATCGAGGAGGAACCCGATGAGCGCGGCAATCTCCAGCGCTCGCTGACGGTTTTCCTCACGAATCGCGAGTGCCCCTGGCGCTGTCTGATGTGCGATCTGTGGCAGCACACGACTTTGCACTCCGTCCCGGTCGGGGCGATTCCGCGACAGATAGACTCGGCCCTGACTGCTGCGGAGGGGGCATTCGATCAGCTCAAGCTCTACAACGCGGGCAGCTTCTTCGATGCCGGGGCCATCCCGACGGCGGATCACCCGGCCATCGCTGACCGATGCCGGAATTTTTCGCGCTTGGTAGTCGAATGCCATCCATCGCTGGTGGGCGAACGCATCCTGCGCTTCCGGGATCAGTTGGAAACTACCCGGCTGGAAATCGCGATGGGCTTGGAGACGGCCCATCCCGACGTGCTGGCGAAGCTCAACAAACGGATGACGTCCGAGGATTTTGCCCGGGCCGCCACTTTCCTACGAACGCACGGCATCGATCTCCGTGTGTTTTTGTTGGTAAAGCCGCCCTTTCTCAACGACGCGTCCGCTTTGGAATGGGCGGTACGCTCGGTGGAATTCGCCTTCGCGAGCGGTGCGAACGTGGTGTCGCTGATTCCGACCCGGCTGGGGAACGGCGCGTTGGAGGCGCTCGCCCGTTCCGGTGATTTCGCGCCGCCCGCGCTTTCGCTGTATGAGCAGGCGGTGGATGCGGCCTTTGCGCAGGTCCAGGGCCGGGGCCGCCTGTTTGCCGATCTCTGGGATTTGGAACGCTTCAGTGATGAGCCGTCCACGTTTCCCCAACGGTACGCCCGCCTGGAGGAAATGAACCGACGACAGAGGGTGCTGCCCCGGATTCCCTCCGTGTAGCAGTTGCTTTCGGTTTCCGCTCAGCCCCGGCGCACCGCGCCATCGCTGCCCATCCGCGCGATGAAATTGAAACGGTCGGGAGCCAAACAGAGCGGAACATCTTCGGCCAATTCCGGAATGCTGAGCAGTCGGCGACCATTGGCCGCATGCTGGACGGCCGATGTCAGATTGTGCCGGGACGTTCGGAAGAGCTGACGCGCAATCTGGGCGGCATCACCAATCTCCCCATTCTCCGCCAACGGCCAGATGCGATCCGCCAGTGCGCCCGCACCCAAAGTGTCCTCATAGGCAGCTTGAGCACCGGTGCCAGCGCAGACGAGCAGCACATGGCCGGACACATTTTGGCGGAGCCAATCTGCCGTGGCGGCGAGATTCGCGAAGGAGGCCACGAGCACGTGACGGGCGTGTGCGCAGGCGTGGAGGGCGAGCGTGCCATTGGTGGTCGTCATCGCGATCTCGCGGCCGGCGACTCGTTCCGGCGTGAATTCGCGTGGTGAATTGCCGAAATCAAAATCGGTTCCGCCCGTTTGGGCAGCCCGTATGCGCAGGCCGTGGCGTTCGCCCGCGAGCAAGGTGCCGGGCGACCGGGCCCGCCGGGCCAGGGCCTCGGGAATGTCGTTCACCGGATAGATAGCGGTGGCACCGACGGAGAGGGCCTGGAGCATCGTCGAGGTCGCCCGCAACACGTCGAAGACGACGCAGGTCGTCGCCGACAGGTCACGACCCGCGAGGGCGGCGTATTCTGCCGGAGTCAGTATCACATCAAGCGAGCGCATGGCGGGGAGTGAAGGGGATGCGGCCTCGTCGAGGCAAGCTGGCCGCCAGAGTAGGCCGGGCCGCTGGCCCGGCATCGTATGGCGGGCTGCCAGCCCGCCGAGCATGGCAGGAACGTTTTCGGCGGGCCAGCGGCCTGCCATACTTGCCGGGCTGGCAGCCCGGCCTACTTCGCTTGTCGTGACTTTTGCTTGCGCCGCCGGGTCCGCATTTCGGGCACTTGGGTGCGCACGTAGTGGAATAGGTACTGCTGGGCGTATCCCGCATTGGGGCCGAAGTACGTCGCGGCGAAATGCATCAGCCGTTTCGAAGTGGGCTGGCGCTTCGGGAAATACAGGGTGCGTAGCGCCTTCAGCACCCACACATCCACCGGAAAGGCATCCTGCCGGCCGTAGGCGAAGAGCAGCACGCAGTCGGCGATCTTGCGGCCGACACCGGGAAAGCGCATCAGGCCGGCACGGGCGTCGTCGGTGGTCAGCCCGGCGAGGTCGGTCAGCTCGACTTCCCGGGCGACCAGCATTTGCGCGGTGCCCCGGAGGTACTTGGCGCGAAAGCCGAGCTTGCAGGCACGCAGTTCGGCTTCCGAGGCGGCCGCCAGCCGATGGTAAGTGGGGAAGGCGAAGTGCGTCTTCCCCTCCAGGCCGGTGATTACTTCCCCAAACCGTTCGCACAGCAGCGCGACGCATTGCTGGATCTGCACGATCTGCTTGGTCGAGCTGAGGATGAAGCTCGCGAGGCATTCCCACTGATCCTGCCGCAGCAGGCGGAGTCCCGGGCACGCTGTGGTGGCCGCGCGCAGGGGCGCATCGTCGGGAAAGCTGCCGAGGACAGCAGGCAAATCCACCGTCAGCTGCAGGTAGTCGGTAAGCCAGCCCCAGTCGTCCACCCGCGCGGTCGTCATGGCGTGGAGACGATTTTCCCGGACGTGCAGGCGCACCCAGCGATGCCCGATGACGCCTTCGTGGCCGTCGCCGATCTGCTTCCAGCGGAAGGCCTGACCGCTCGTCAGGGTCGTGACGAGGTCGTAGTCCCGCAGGGGGAACTCGGCGTGAAACTCAGAGCTTTCCACGGCAGGCAAAGAGTTGGATCTGATGCGAGGCCCGGCCGGGATCTTCCACCTTGAACAGACCCAGGCTCTTCACGCTGGCGAACTCGGTCAGCAGCCGTGGCGGGATGGCGGCCTCGGTTTCAGTCCCCAGGACGTAGATGGCGTTCTCGCCGTGGCGCTGGTCGTAGCGGTACTCAGGCCAGAACCAGAGCTGGTTCTCCGGCACATCGCTGGACCGGACCGTGACGAGCGGACGGCTGCTGCCCACGGTGGCCTTGGCTTCCGGTAGGTAAAAGCTGAGCAGGCCCGCGCGGCCATAGTGGTCGGCGATGATAAACGTGGGATGCCTATCGGCCATTTCGAGGGCGGTGCGCTGTTCACCGACCACGGTTGCGAGTTTGCGATAGCCGCGCACGCGATTGAGCGGGTCCATGCTGATGGGCAACGACCACCCGCTGATCTTGCTGACCAGTTTGGTTTCATGCAGCAGCACCACGACCGGAAGCCCGACGCCCAGCCCAAGCCCCAGCAGCCAGCGTCCGGTTTTTGAGTCGCGGTGAACGTGCCAATACAGCGCGGCCAGCATCAGCAGCGGTGCCGCCGCCGGGGCGATCCAGTTCGGCTGCACGCGGGCGCGCAGCGTGTAGGCGAAGTAAAACAGGAACACCGGAGCGCCGAGGCAGAAGAGGTAGCGCAGCAGCATTTCCGGCGGATTGCCTCCGGTCGGAAGCCGCTTGCTGCCCGTGGCCTTCATGGCCGGATCACGCCAGAAAGCAACCGCCGTCCAGACGATCGCGATGAACAGGAACGGATTCAGCAAGGCGGGCACCGTGTAGAGGAAATCCCAGAAGAAGCGGTCCGTGGGCTGCCAGGCCGTGCTCAGCCCCCCTCGCTCGCTCACATGGTGCACGGTGATCCAGTCGTGCTGCGCATTCCAGACGATGACCGGCAGCGTGCAAACCAGATTAACCAGCAGGGCCAGCCACGGTCCGGGCCGCCGCAACTGCGCGCGGGCCGGTGGCCAGAGCAGGAAGAAGATGCCAAACGAGGCCCACAGGAACGGCGAACTGTATTTGCTCAGAAAGGCCCCGCCCCACCAGAGCCCGGTGATCAGCCATTGCCGGGTCGAATCCTCGGTGATCGCTCGCCAGCCACTCATCAGCGCCGCCGTCCAGCAGAGCACCAGCAGCGGGTCGATGGTGATCAGGATGCTGCCCACGCTCAGCAGCGGGGTGGCTGTCACTGCGAGGAGGAACAGAAAGCCGGTCTTGGCGTTGGCGTAGCGGCTGACAAAGCGCAGCATCATCACCCCGAGCACGGCGGCAATGACCGGGGACAGGAACCGCGCACCCAGTTCGGTGTCGCCGAAGAGGTGGGTGCCGACCCACTGCGCCAGCGCAATGCCCGGAGGCTTCGAGTAGTACGACAGCGCCAGGTGCTTCGACCAGAGCCATTGGTACGCCTCGTCCTCGCTGAGCTCAATGATGCCGGCGCGAAGATAGAACAGCCGGACCAGCAGCAGCACGCCGATCAGCGCATAACCGGCGCGCAGCCAGTGCGATTGCGTGGCCTCAGCGTCCATCGGATTGTCCGGGGTTGGTTCACAGCGTAGCGAAGGCAGGCGGGCGTACCACAGCGGGAAATAACGCCGCCCCACCACGCCCCAGACGGCATCCACGAGATAAGTTCCAACCAATCCGGCGAACGCCCCGAAGGCCCAGCCTCCCAATACGTCCGAGGGATAATGCACTCCATTGTAGCAGCGTGACACGCCGACAAACACCGCGAGCGGCACCATGAAGCGCCAGCTTCGCCGCCAGAACAGGATCGCCACGGTGGCCGCACAGGCGCTGTTGGCCGAGTGCCCGCTGGGAAAGGACTTCCGGTCCCCGCCCGCACCCACGCGGCGGTTCGTTTCGGGGTGGGTGACGTAAGGCCGTGGCCGGGCGACCGCCTTCTTAACCGGGTTGAACAACAGGCTGTCCCCGAGCCACAGCGACAGCGCGAGCACGACGACAAAGCAGCGTCCCTTGGCTCCGCAACGGGTGAGCAGCCAGATGGCGAGACCGATGATCAGCGGCAGTGAATAGCTGTTGCCGCTGAGGAACCGCATGAGCACGTCGAACACCGGATTCGCCAACGTCTGGTTGATGAAGCGGAAAACGGAGAGATCAAGGGCGGCTAGCCAGTCCATGTGGCGACGAATCTAGCGGGAGGACGGGGTCGTGACAGGCGGAATTGTCGTCGAACTAGGATGCCACCTGCCGGCGATAGGCGAGGTGCAATTCCCGGGTGAGGCGCGATTCCCGCAAGGGCGAGCCATCCAGCGCGATGGCCGGGACGATCTCCAGTGTGCTCGTGGTGAGGAAAACCCCTTCGGCCCGCTGCAGCTGCCAGAGCCGGCAGCTCCGCTCCGCTGTCGGCAGGCCGAGCTGGCCGGCGAGTTCCAGCACGAAGGCGCGGGTCACGCCGGCGAGGAGCCCTTCCGCGAGCGGCGTGGTGCAAAGGACACCGTTTTCGATCCAGAACAGGTTGCTGCTCGCGGCCTCGGCGAAGCGTCCGTCGGTGTTCAGCAGCAGCGCCTCATCCGCACCGCGCTCCTCCGCCTCGGCGCGGGACAGCACCTGCGCGAGCTTGTTGGCGGTCTTGAAGGTGGCCAGCCGGTCACCCGCCGGAATGCGGAACGACGAAGTGATGAGTTTCCACCGTGTCGGGTTCTCCGGAGAGACGGCCGGCGCGGGATGCAACGTCATTACGAGTGTCGGCGAATCCGCACCCTTGGGAGAATAGCCGCGCGGCCCAACCCCGCGCGAGAGGTTGAGACGCAGCGTAGCTTCGGCGAGCCCGTTTCGCGCCACCAGTTCCGCCGCGGCCGTGGTGAGTTCCGCGTCGGTGAACGGAATCCGGATGCCGAGAAACTTCGCGCCTGCGTGCAACCGTTCCAGATGCTGCGGCCAGCGGAAGGACTTGCCGGTGTAGATCCGCACGGCTTCGAACAGCCCATCCCCGTAGAGAAAAGAACGGTCGAACACGGAGACCTTGGCCTCCGCTTCGGGAACGAACTGGCCGTTGAGGAAAACGATCATTTTTTCAACCGCTGATCTGCACTGATATTCACTGATAAGAGGGTGGAAGGGGAATGGTCATCGAAGGTCATTTCTCAGATTAGCGGAGATCAGTGGAGATAAACGGTTTTCCTTCCAAGGCAAGTTCAAGTGCCGCCAGCAGTCCACCGGCTTTGGCCAGGGTTTCGTCGTATTCCGCCTCTGGCTTGGAGTCGGCGACGATGCCGGCGCCGACGTGGAACCAGGCCGTTCCGTCGCGCACCACGGCGGTGCGGATGGTGATGCTCAGTTCGCTCTCGCGGTTGAAACCGAGGTAGCCGTGGCACCCGCAGTACGGGCCACGCGCGACCGGTTCGAGTTCGTCAATGATCTCCATCGCGCGGATCTTCGGCGCGCCGGTGAT
This sequence comes from uncultured Verrucomicrobiota bacterium, assembly GCA_903922605.1. GTDB lineage: Bacteria > Verrucomicrobiota > Verrucomicrobiia > Limisphaerales > UBA9464 > CAIVQB01. Next base: position 53,416 of record CAIXUG010000070.1, on the reverse strand, counting down.
GCTGCCGCCCGGGAAGCAGGCTGCCAGCGCATCAAGATGCGTGATGCCGGCGCGCAGCCGGCCCTCGACCGTTGAGACGAGATGCTGCACCTGGGGATAGCGTTCGAGGCGGACCAGTTCGGGCACCTGCACCGAGCCGTATTCGCAGACGCGGCCCAGATCGTTACGGAGCAGGTCGGTGATCATCACCAGTTCGGCCATTTCCTTCTCGCTGCGCTGCAACTCGTAGGTGAGCTGCGCGTCGCGCAGGGGATCGGCGCTGCGCGGGCGCGTGCCCTTGATCGGCCGCGTGAGAATGTGGCTGCCGCTCAGTCGCAGAAAAAGTTCGGGCGAGGAAGACACGACGGAAAAATCCCCGCAGTCAAAGAACGCCGAAAACGGGGCGGGGGAGACGGTGGAAAGCCGCTCGAAATAGTCCCATCCGCCGACCGGGCAGGGCGCACTGAGCCGTTGGGCCAGGTTTACCTGATAGATGTCGCCCGCATGGATGTAGCGCAGGGCGCGTTGCACGGCGGTGAGAAAATCAGCCCGACTGAGCGAAGAAGTCACCGCGGGCGGCTGACTGGCGGACGCCGGCACCAGCGGATCGTGGCGTCCTTCTGCGCAAACTTCTTCCTGGGCGAGCCGCTCACGCCACCACTTGAGCTGGCCCCGCGCGCGCGCCTCATTCCGCGAGCCATCGGCCGCCAGGCCGGTGGCGACCACCCAGGTCTTGCCCAGCAGATGATCGAACACCACGAGGCTGGCGTGGAAACCAAGATGGCAGTCGGGCAGCTCCAGATCGTTGACTGCGCGTCGGGTCAGGCGGGGCTCGACGAACTGCTTCAGGTCGTAGCCCCAGTAGCCGAAGCAGCCACCGAGCGGGAACGGCAGGTCGAGATCGTCCAGCAGTTCGTAGGCGGCCAGCAAAGGGGCGAGGTGCTGCCAGGGATTACCGAACTGCTCCACGACCCGGCCATCCGCGAACTGTGTGAAGCAGTCGGTGCCGGAGGATCGAAATGTGAGGAACGGCCGGACCGCGACGAACGAGTAGCGGGCGCTGGGTACGTCAAACGACCCGGTGCGCAGCAATGCCAGCCCCGGCTCACGGCGCAACGCCGCCGCGAGCGACTCGGGCGTGTGGTGCGTGGCGGCTTCTTCGACGAGGGCGCGCATCGGATACCCAGACGCTGGCGGATGCGGGAGTTGCGTCAACCCCGGAGCCGCTCTTAGCCTTCCGCCTCTTCTCGATGAACTTGTTCGATCTGACGGGTGAAGTCGCCGTGGTCATTGGCGGCACGGGTGTTCTGGGCGGCACACTGGCTGAAGGGCTGGCGGCGGCCGGCGCGGCGGTGGCTGTCCTTGGTCGCAATGCCGAGCGCGGCGAGGCCCGGGTAGCAGCCATCCGCAAGGCGGGCGGTCAGGCCCTGTTCGTGGCCGCCGATGCCGTGAGCCGGGATGACCTCAAGGCGGCCCACGCGGCGATCCGGGCGGCGTTTGGCCAGCCCACGATCCTGCTCAATGCCGCCGGCGGGAATGACCCGAAAGCCACGGTCACGGACACCAACCGGTTCGAGGATCTTTCCCTGGATGCGTGGCGCGGGAATTTTGACCTGAACCTCGTGGGCGGCGTGCTGCTGCCCTGCCAGGAGTTCGGCCCGGTGATGTGCGCGGCAGGGCGGGGCAGCATCATCAACATTGCGAGCGTGTCGGCGCACATCCCGCTGTCACGCGTGGTGAGCTATTCGGCGGCCAAGGCGGCGGTGCTGAGCCTGACCCAGTTTCTGGCGCGCGAGTGGGCCCCGCGCGGCGTGCGGGTGAATTCGCTCACCCCCGGCTTCTTCCCGGCCGAGCAGAACCGCAAACTGCTCTTCAACGACGACGGATCACCCACGGCGCGCACCAAGGCGATCTGGGGCCACACCCCTATGGGCCGTTTCGGGAAGTCCGAAGAACTGGTCGGCGCAGCGGTGTTTCTCTCAAGCGCCAAAGCTAGTTCGTTTGTGACCGGCAGCGATGTGAAGGTGGACGGCGGCTTTTTGGCGCAGACCATTTGAGGGGCTTGCATTTAAATGGCCGGTGGGTAATACCCACTCCGTGAAAGCTGCCACGCTGGATGCGCGCCGCCGACTGACGATGCCGTCGGATCTGCCGCCCTTGTCGGTCGTCACCATCGAATCCAGCGGCAAAGACACTTGGATCGTGCGACGCCTGCGCCGGTCGAGAGCCCCCCAAACAATTTCCGTATCGCCGCTGAAGGCGGAAGAAGCACGGCGGGCCTTTGGCCGTGATGTGGAGCAGGAATCTTTTGAAGCGGCCATGTCGGCCAGCCAAGTTTTCCCCCTGCCAGGAGAATGAACCAGTGGGACATTTTCAGTTACCAGCCGGCCGGCTGGCCGGACCCGCATCCGGCGGTTATCGTCTCGCACCCGTTGCGGGTGAAAAACAAGGCTGAGGTCGATGTCGTGATGTGTTCCAGCAAACAGGCTGGCCGTCCGCCGGAAGGTCACGAAGTGGTGCTGAACCGAGAAGACGGTCTTGATTGGGCGACCCTATGCAAATGTGACCTGCTTTACACTGTGGCCAAGTCAGCGTTGAAGCAGAGACGTGGAACAGTTAGCCAAATCCGCCGCCGAGAAATTGTCCGGCGGATCATCGCAGCACACGGATGGGTCGAATAGTGAGGACGGACCGACAGTTACAGACCAACAGATTATGAACGGATACATCGGCGGCGTGACCGCCACGGACGGCCTCGTGACCGAGGCGCAGGTGGCCGAACTGATCGCCACCGCCTGCCCGGCGGCGGATTATCGCGGGAAGAAGCTGCTCTTCATCATCCCGGACGGAACGCGCACGGCCCCGATCGGCATGATGTTCAAGCTACTCTTCGCGCAGTTGGGCGGGGCGGCGGCGGCGTTCGACATTCTCGTCGCCTTGGGCACACATCCGCCGATGCCCGACGAGGCGATCTGCGAGCGCTTGGAGATCACGATGGAGGAGTGGCGCGGCCAGTACGCCAAGGTGCGCTTCTTCAATCATGAGTGGGACAACCCCGCCGCGCTCCAATCGCTCGGCACCATCCCGGCGGACGAAATCCGGGCGCTTTCGGGCGGCCTGTTCGCGATGGATGTGCCGGTGACGATCAGCCGGCGCGTGTTTGACTACGACGAGGTGATCATCGTCGGGCCGGTGTTTCCGCACGAGGTCGTCGGCATGAGCGGCGGCAACAAGTACCTGTTTCCCGGCGTCAGCGGCGCGGAAATCCTGAATTTCTTCCACTGGCTCGGGGCGGTGGTCAGCAACCTGGGCATCATCGGCAACAAGCACACGCCGGTGCGTGCGGTGGTGGACCGGGCAGGGGCGATGGTGAAGCTGCCAAAGAAATGCTTCGCCCTCGTGGTGAAGGGCAGCGGCGCGGTCGGCGTGTTTGCCGGCACGCCGGAGGCGGCCTGGGACAAGGCGGCCGATCTCTCGGCGCAGCATCACATCATCTGGAAGGACCGTCCGTTCCACACGATCCTGTCCTGCGCACCCAAGATGTACGATGAGCTGTGGGTCGGCGCGAAGTGCATGTACAAACTGGAGCCCGTGCTGGCCGATGGCGGGGAGCTGATCATCTACGCACCGCACCTGCACGAGGTCAGCGTGGTGCATGGCAAGTTCATCCGGCAGGTGGGCTACCACTGCCGCGACTACTTCCTGAAGCAGTGGGACCGTTTCAAGGACATGCCCTGGGGCTCGCTGGCGCACTGCACGCATGTCTTCGGCGGCGGCACTTTTGAAAATGGCGTGGAGAAGCCCCGTGTGCGAGTGACCCTGGCGACGGGAATCCCCGAGGCGGTCTGCCGCGAAATCAACCTGGGCTACCGCGACTGGCAGAGCATCCGGGTGGAGGACTACGCCGACCGTGAGGAGGAGGGCGTGCTGCTGGTACGCAAGGCAGGGGAGCAGCTCTACAAACTGCGTGATCCTAAATCACAGTAGGGAAATGGAAGTGCTAGCATGTCCCGGCTGAACCCGCTATCAGGTTCACACGGATCGCAGGCCCGCAGTCATGTCAGACTCCAAACCTCAATTCGACTCGTTCCAGGACGCCTATTGTGCGGCCTATCGCTGTAAGCCGGAGCAGTATGGGTGGTCTTCTTTCCGCCGCTGTCTGCACCGGCATGCCTTGTTGGTGGCCGGGCCGTTGCGGCTTTGGAACCCGAGCTTTTTCCAGGCGGATTTCGAGGTGATCTCCGCCATTGGGCGTGCCACCACCCAGCTGGAACTCCAGGTTCTGATCGATGAATTTGAGAACCGTCGCGTGGTCGAGCGCGACCTGCTGCACGCCACCTTCCGCATCCGGCTTTCCAATTACCGCCTGACGGAAACGTTCATGGACCTGGTGCCCCTGCTGAAGCCGGCACCAGCGGTCGCAGTTCCGGAGAACGGGGCCAAAGTTACCCGCTCTCCCAACCGGGAAGTTTCCGATTCGGCGACGCTGGCACTGCGCCGGCTCAAACGCTTTCACACGGCCGTGGTCTCGGGCATCTCACCGGCCGAGGCGGCGGCGGAGGCCGGGATAGCACTGGAGGAAATCGGACCGCTGATTGAGCGCCACCAGGCGGGACGGCCGGAACTGGCGTGGCTGGGCGAATACCTCGCCCAGATCTCCAAACTGACCGAACTCCGTGAGGAAAATGAACGCCTCATGCGGCTCACGGCGGATCTGACCCGGAAGCTGATCCAGCCCACCGCTAACAAATAGGCGGGCATCCCGGGTGTTCAGCGGCGGCAGGTGCGAACAAAAGTTGGATTTGCAACCGGCCAGCCTTATACGGGAGGTTCGCAGCGCACGACAGACACATGGCAACTCCCTCCACACCACCGTTCAGCAACTTTCGGGATGCGTTTTGCCATCATTACCGCTGCTCGCCGGTCGAGTTTGAGCGGAAGATGTTTTTCAAGACGCTGTATCCGTTCCGGTCCCTGCTGGCCCTGCCAATCTGGTGGTTCAACCGCACGCTCTTCGCCATCGACCTCGATGTCGTCCAGGGAGTTGGCAAATGCTCCAACAAGGAGGAGTGCCAGTCGTTGCTGGAGGAATTTTACAACGCCAACCAGGTGGAGCGTGGTTTTCGACGGGGGATGCTTCGCATCCGGCTTTCCGGCACGCGGGCGATGGAAGTCTGGGATCAGCTTTCATCCCTCATCCAGCGGCCCACCACCGTCGATCCTTTGGCTGGAGTGAAGATTTCGGCCGGCTCTTCGGCGCTCTCCCCCAAGGGATCCAGTGTCGTGGCGTTGCGCAAGCTGCGTCAGCTCCATGAGGCCATTACCCAGGGCGAACCGGTCGCCAAGGTTCTCGACGAGGCCGGCCTGACAACGGACCAGTTTTTGGAGCAGCTGTCGCTGAACAGCACGGGAAACCCCGCTTTTGCTTGGCTGCGGGAACAACTGGACAAGGAGCAGCGCCTGGAACAGGCGGAGCGGCAGGTGGGCGCGCTAAACCAGCTGGTGGCCTCGCAGAGCCTGGAGCTGGCCGAACTGCGTCGGAAATCCGGCGGCTGAGACGCAGGTACGCCCTGCGCACCGTCCTACCTTTTGCGCCTTCTGACTCACTGACCTACTGACCTGCTGGTTCACCGCCCCACTCGCTCCGCTTGCACTCGCTCGGCCCCGGAGTTCATGCTGTCCGCCTGATGAGCAACGTGATGCGGGTGGGTATCATTGGTGGCGGCCTGATGGGCCGTGAAGCCGCCAGCGCCTTTGGCCGGTGGTTTGTGCTGGAGAATTTTCCGGTGAAGGCCGAACTGGTCGCGGTCTGCGACCTGCAGGACAAGCTCCTCGACTGGTTCCGGCAGGTTCCCACCGTCAAACTGCTGACCAAGGACCACCGCGAGCTGCTCCGCTCACCCGACGTGGATGTGGTGTACGTCGCGGTGCCGCACAACCTGCACGAATCCCTCTATCTCGACGTGCTGGCGGCGGGCAAGGACCTGCTGGCGGAAAAGCCGTTCGGCATTGATCTCAAGGCGGCCCGGACCATCCGGGAGGCGGCCGCGAAGTCCGGCCGGTTCGTGCGTTGCAGCAGCGAGTTTCCCTTCCTTCCCGGCGCGCAGCGGGTCGTACAGGCCGTGCGCTCGGGCAAGCTCGGCAAGCTGCTGGAGATCCGGTCGTGCTTCTGGCATGCGAGCGATCTGGATCCGAACAAGCCGGTGAACTGGAAGCGGCAGGTGAAGTTCTGCGGCGAAATTGGCGTGATGGGCGACCTCGGCATGCACGTGGTGCACGTGCCGTTCCGCCTCGGCTGGCGTCCGAAGCGCGTCTATGCGCAGTTGCAGAAAATCTACACGCAGCGTCCGGACGGAAAGGGCGGCATGGCCGAATGCGACACCTGGGACAACGCGATGTTGCATTGTGACGTGGAGGTGGAAGGACGCGACGTGCCGATGCGCCTCGAGACCAAACGGCTCGCCCCGGGTGCGACCAATACCTGGTGGGTGGAGGTGCTCGGCACCGACGGCGGCGTCCGTTATTCGACCGCCGAGCCCAAGTCGCTGTGGGTCTTCGAGCGTCAAAAGGAACAGATGTGGACGCGCATTGACCTGGGCTTCCAGACCCCGTTCACCACCATCACCGGCGGCATTTTCGAGCCGGGTTTTCCCGACTGCTTTTTGCAGATGTGGGCGGCCTATGCCGCCGAGCGCGCCGGTGCCTTGGGCGAGCGGTTCAGCTGCGTCACGCCGGATGAGGCGGTGCTCAGTCACGAGGTGTTTGCCGCCGCCCTGGAATCCCACCGCACGAAAGCCGCCGTCGCGCTCTGAGCACGCGGAGGAGCGTCGAAACGTAATGGATCGGGCACCCGTGATCTCCGAGACTGGGTCTCGGAGTCATCTGGAAAGTGCCGGCGGCTGCCAGTCATCCCGCACTTACGGAGGTTGGTTGAGTAGCGCAGTTCTATTCTCTCCGTAAGCACCAGCCAGACTCCCGGCAGCCGCCTGATCTGGTTCAAGCGACTGGGGTGCCAACCGCTAAAATCGCAGAAATGAGAAGAAGAGTGCCCGATTTGGCTGATCCCAAAGCAGCGGGAATGTCGCCGTACATTTTTCCGCTTCTTCCGGACAATCCGTAATCTAGGCTTACGAGCGTGACCTTGATTGAGCAAATGACCGAACTGGCCCGGCGAGCCAAGGCGGCGTCGCGGGAGCTGGCCAAGCTCACCACCGACGAGAAAAACCTGGCTTTGCGAGCAATGGCCGACGCGCTCGAATTGGCCGGCCCGGCTTTGGAGCTGGTCAACGCTTTGGATCTGGATGTGGGGCGCTCGCTCAAGCTTTCCGGCGCGATGATGGACCGCCTGACCTTGAACCCGGCCCGCATCGCCTCGATGGCGAAAGGACTGAGGGAGGTTGCGGATCTGCCCGATCCGGTCGGGCGCATTCTGGATGAACGCGTCCGCCCGAATGGGTTGAAGCTGCAAAAAATCAGCTCGCCGATTGGGGTCGTGGTCATCATCTACGAGTCGCGCCCCAATGTGACCGCCGATGCCGCGAGCCTCTGTTTCAAGACGGGCAACGCCACGATCCTGCGCGGGGGCAAGGAGGCGCTGCATTCCAATCAGCTGATCGCCCGGACCATGATCGAGGCCGGCCGCCGGGTTTTGGGAGACCGATTTCCCGCTCACGCCATCAGCGTGGTGCCCGTCGCGGATCGCGAGGCGATTCCTGCGCTCCTCGCGCTCACCCAATATGTCGATCTGTGCATGCCGCGTGGAGGTGAAGGGCTGATCCGGGCCGTGGCCGAATGTTCCAAAGTGCCGGTGATCAAACATTACAAAGGAGTCTGCCATGTCTTCGTGGATCGCGACGCGGACCTGGCGATGGCCGATGAGATCGTCTTCAACGCGAAGGCGCAGCGCCCCTCGACCTGCAATGCCGCCGAGACCCTGCTGGTGGACCGGAGCGTGGCGGCGAAGTTCCTTCCGCGCGCGGCGGCCCATCTGCGGGAGAAGCAGGTGGAGCTGCGGTGCGATGCGGAATCGCTGACTTTGTTACGGGCCGACTCCGTCAGTGCCGGGATGAAACTGGTCCCGGTGGCTGACGCCGACTTTTTCAACGAGTACAACGATTACGTCCTCAACGTCCGCATCGTGGACGGGGTGGAATCCGCGATTGCCCACATCACGCATTACGGCTCGGCGCACAGCGATGCCATCGTCACCGCCAATGAGGCAACGGCACGGCGCTTTTTGGCCGAGGTGGATTCGGCGGCGGTCTATTGGAACGCCTCCACGCGCTTTACCGACGGCAACGAGTTCGGCATGGGCGCGGAGATCGGCATCAGCACCGACAAGCTGCATGCTCGCGGCCCGATGGGCCTGGAAGAGCTGTGCAGCTACAAATGGCTGGGCTTCGGTAATGGCCAAGTCCGTCAATGAAATGAAATGAACACTCCCTTGGCGCGGGCCTTCACCCTGATTGAGCTGCTGGTCGTCATTGCGATCATCGCAGTGCTGGCCGGACTGCTCCTGCCCGTGCTGCCCCGGTCGAAGGCCAAAGCCCAGGCGCTCGCGTGTTCGGCCAATGCGCGGCAGCTTCAGCTGGCGCTCAAACAGTATGCGGATGATTCCACGGACCGGCTGGTGAACAACCACGGCGTCGGCGAGACGCGGGCGCGCAAGCAGACGTGGGCCAACAACATCATCGACTGGCAGAGCGGCGAAGGAAACACGAACACCCTGCTGCTCACGGAGGCGCTGCTCGGCACCTATGTGGGCAAGTCGGCGGCGGTGTTCCGCTGTCCGGCGGACACGGCGCGTTCGGACAATGGCCTGCGCATCCGCAGCTTTTCGCTGAACTCGTTGGTGGGCGATCCTGGCGAACTGACCAACAAGTTCAATCCGGCCTACGCGCAGTGCTTCAAGGAAAGCGATGCGGGCGATCCCGCCGGCACCTTCAGCTTCCTCGACGAGCATCCCGACACCATCAACGACGGCTTCTTCATGAACCGGCTCGACGCTGCACCGAAGTGGGGGAACCTGCCTGCCTCGTGGCACGGCGGCGCGGCCAGCCTGGCCTTTCTGGATGGCCACATGGAGTCGCACACCTGGCGGGTGGGCGGCACCAACGGCACCATCCGGCCAAACGTTCGCGGCGGGGCCGGCGGCATCTTTGCCGCTGATCCAACGACCGATTGGGACTGGCTAAAGCAGAGGTCCGGCACGCGGCGTCCTTGAGCCGCTGTTCTTCAAACGTTGAACGTCCAACGTCGAACGTTCAACGTTCAACGTTCAACGTTCAAAGCAGGACCGGGTCGCCCACATTGCCATCTCGTAAATCGTAAATCATAGATCGTAAATTCCCCGATCCGTATGCGCCTCGATTCCCACCAGCATTTCTGGAGCTACTCCCCGGTGGAATATCCGTGGATTTCGGAAGGTTCGGCCCTGCAACGCGATTGGCTGCCAAGCGATCTGGCCAGGCTGCAGGCCGACCTCAATTTCGACGGCTCCATCGCGGTGCAGGCGCGTCAGTCGCTCGCGGAATCGCGCTGGCTGCTGGCGCTGGCGGAGGCCAATCCACGCATCAAAGGGGTGGTTGGCTGGGTGGATTTGCAAGATGAGCGGGTCGAGGAGCAACTGGCCGAACTAAGCCGGAAGCCCCGGTTTGTGGGCGTGCGCCATGTGGTGCAGGACGAGCCGGATGACCGTTTCCTGCTCCGCCCGGAATTTGTGCGGGGCATCGGCCGGCTGCGCCAGTTCGGCCTGACGTACGACCTGCTGGTCTTCCCCAAGCAGTTGCCCGCCGCCATCGAGCTGGTCCGGCAATTTCCCGAACAGGCCTTCGTGCTGGACCACATTGCCAAGCCCTTCATCAAGGCCGGCACGCTGTCACCGTGGCGGGAACAGATTCAGGAACTGGCCCAATTGCCCAACGTGCTCTGCAAGGTGTCCGGCATGGTCACCGAGGCGGATCATCGGGCCTGGAAGCCGGACGACTTCCGGCCGTTTCTGGACGTGATCTTTGAGGCGTTTGGCGTGCAGCGCCTGATGTTCGGCTCCGACTGGCCCGTGTGCCTGCTGGCGGGGAGCTACGAGCAGACCTTCAGCCTCTTGCGGGAATTTGTGGCGCGGCTGCCAATGGAGTCCCAGAGGGGACTGTTTGGGGAAACGGCGGCGCAGTTCTACCTGGGTCGCCCTCGGCCCTGACCCCAGAGAAAAGAAAACCCTCCGCTGGTTGCCCAGCGGAGGGCGTCAATACACACGGTGAGGAACTGCGGCTAGAAACGGACGGAGAAGCTGGCAGTGACCACGTAATCGGCGAAGGCCGCGTCGCCATGCACATCTTTGCCGCTCACGGCGGAGGCGATCTGGTCGGCCACGCTGCGTTCGCGGTTGCGATACAGCGCGAAGGGAACGTTGAGGTTGAAGGCATAGCGGCCCTTCAGCACCTGGATGCCGGGATCAATGCTCACCGCGAAGCCCGGGCGACGGAACCCGTCGCTGCCGCCGAACACGTCATTTACGGGAACACCTTCGAGGCGCCCCGCCAGGCTCACCGACAAGCCCCACTTGGGGATCAGCACATAATCCATGCCGCCGCGGGCGAAGTACTGGTCTGGGATGGACATGTAATGCTCGTAGTAGGAGGCCGAGGTGGGGGCCACCGTGACCGCGCCGGGCACTGCTGAAGAGTTATCACGCCACGTGAGCGAATTGTTCTGGTCCTGCGGGTTGAACAGGTACGAGGCCTGCAGGAAGATGTCGGTGCGGGGCAGGATTTCGCGGTAGGCGTTCAATTCGACGGCGACACCCCAGCCGCCATCACCGGGCTGGATGGACTGGTCCACCGACTTGACGATGGCACCGCCACCCGCGACGGGGAATGCGTCCTGCACGTTGTCATCGCCGGTGGGAGCCTTAAGGCCGAGGCCGAGCTGGATGTTGCCTTTCGGCATCTTGGCGGGATCCCACAGCCAGGCGTACGCAGTGAGGCGCATATCGCCGATGCCCGACGCATGGGTCTCGTAGCGGTAGGTGGGATAGCCGGCGGGCGCCTTTTGCGAGCGGGAGGAAAAGACCGTCGGCAGCGTGAACGCCAGGCTGTAACGCGGGCTGAAGGCATACTGGAGCCCGAAGTCGAGGAAGTCCGAGTGGTTGATCACCTGGTTGGCCGCGGTCTGCCGCTGCTTCTGCTCCTCGTCGCCGACGAAATGCCGGGTGGAGTGCAGGTAGCGGTCGGAAACGCTGGCGATCCAGTCACCGCTGGTCAGGTTGGCGTCATCCGGATTGGTGCCGCTGCTGGGATGCAGCATGCAGGCGCTGCTGCCGCGCACGGCGACACAGCCCTGGGCGAGGGCGTTGGTTTGGGTGCCGGCCAGGGTAAGGGCAACGAGCAGGCCGCCGGACAGGCCTGCAATGCCACGCGAGGTGGGTCTCATATGAGTCATGGGGTGACGCCATATATGGGGCCGCCCTTTCCTCTTGAGCCTTGGAATGGGGCGGATCGCCGCCATTTCGGGGCGAACCGGAATTTTTTGGGGCGAAATGCAGGTTACCCGTTGCCGCCTACATCGCGTGGCTGGAATGGCCCGAAACGGCCAGCGTGTGGCGACCGGCGCGTTTTCCGAGGATGACTTTGGCTCCAAAGAGTGTCGTCAAGTTGGCCGAAGTCAGCACCTTGCGACGCGGCCCAGTTGCAATGACCTGCCCGCCACGCAGCATCAGCGCATGGGAAAACACCGAAGTGATCTCCTCCACGTGATGCGTGACGAACAGCAGGGTGGGGGAGTCCGGGGTCACGGCAAGCCGGTCCAGGAATTGCAGAAAATGCTCGCGGGCAACGGGGTCGAGCCCGGCGCAGGGTTCATCCAGGATCAGAACCTGCGGCCGGGCCATGAGCGCGCGCGCGATCAGGATGCGCTGGCGCTCGCCCTGGCTCAGCACCGCCCAGGAGCGGCTGGCGAGGTGGCTGCATTCGACGAGCTGCAGGAGTTCCTTGGCCCTCTTTCGGTCAGCGCGTGACGGTGTGCCCCAAAAATCAATCATCGCGTACCGGCCGCTGGCGACGGTGAACAGCGCGGGTTCGGTGTCGGCCATCAGCTGACGGATGGACGAGCTGACCAGGCCGACACGGGTTCGCAGTTCGCGCCAGTCGCTTTCGCCATAGCGCTGGCCCAGCAGGGTGATGTCGCCCGCCGTGGGCATGAGGTAGCCGGTCAGCGCGGACAGCAGGGAAGTCTTGCCGGAGCCATTCGCGCCCAGAATGACCCAATGCTGGCCGGTTTCCACCCGCCACGACAGGTCCTGCAGGATGCGCGTGCCGTCGCGGACGATGGTGAGGCCGCTGATTTCGAGAACGGGCGGCTTCACCGCTTGCCGTAGATGCGGTTGGCCTCCTCGAGGGTCTCCTTCGAGCCGATGTCGTACCAGATGCCCGGCACGCTCCACGTATAAACGGACTGCCGGGGATAGAGCCACTGGATGAGCCGGCCCGGCTGGTCGGGGTTGTTGCCCTCGGCCAGGTATTGCTTGATGAGCGGCAGCGTGGCCTTCGGGTAGAAATACAGGGCGATGCCGATCAGGGTGCTGGTCGGGTTGGCCGGCTTTTCGACGAAGCTGGTGATGCGACCATCGTCCTCGATATCCACGACGCCGTATTTCTTGGCCTGGTCGAGTGAGTCAACGTCATAGACGCCCAGCACCGGCTGGTTCTTTTCCCGGCAGAAGGTGCCGAATTTTTCCAGGGACTGGCTGAAGAGGTTGTCGCCGGCGACCACGATGAGATCGTCGTCCACCTTCTCCTTTTGCAGCACCAGGTTCAGATCACCGATGGCACCGAGCTTGTTGGAATCATCCGTCGAGCCGTCGTTGATGATGGTAAAATCGAGCTTGGACTTCGTCGCGCGATAATTGTCCGCCCACTTCTGGAAGTGTCCGGCGAATTTGGCGTTGGTGACGATGTAAACGCGGTCGATGCCCGGGATGGGCGAAAGGTTGTCCAACACGTAGTCCACCATCGGTTTGCCCGCGACCGGCAGCAGCGGCTTGGGCTGCGTCAGTGTAAGCGGATACAGGCGGGTGGCATAACCGGCGGCAAGGATAAGGACTTTCATGGGCGTGGACTCAGCTGGCGCAGACGTTTTCCCGAAACCCAACGAATTCAAAGCAGAACTTTGGGGCCCTGGGGCGCCGGTCTCCGACCCGGCGTGTTGGTTGATGCTGGATTCGCGCCGCGTCAGACACCGGCTCTCCGTGATGAAGGGCTCGCGACACCTCAAGGACTCCGGGTGCGGGCGAGGTCCACGCACACGAGCCGGTCCTCGCCCCGGAGATAGAGCCGGCCATCCGCCAGCACAGGACTGGCCCAGCACGGCTGCTTGAGCGAGGGCACCTGCCACCGGCTCACTTCCTCGCACTGCGCGGGGTTGGGGCGGAAGATCCCGAGCAGGCCGCCTTCACCCAGCGCGAACAGCTTGCCGTCGGCGAAGACGAACGAGCCGCGGCCGAAAACGGGCGGCTGTTCGAGGGAGTGTTTGGCGAAACTCTCATCGCGTTCCCATTTGATCGCCCCGGTGGCGAATTCCACGCAGCGCAGGCGCGCGTCTGGCTCGTTGCGACCGCTGAAACCGTAGAGGAATCCGTTGTGCAGGATCGGTGTGCTCCAGTGCATTTCGAGCCCCAACCCGCGCCAAACCTGCGTGAAATTCGTGCTGCCTGCGCCGACCCGCAGCAGTGCGGAGCCCGTGTGGTAGTAGGCGCTGGAAATCAGCACGTCGCTGCCGAAGACGACGGGATCGGAGGCATTGACCGATTCCGGCACCCGGGCGCGGAACCAGCGGGAAAATCTGACCGCCCCATCCTTCGGATCCAGCGCGACGAGCCCCTGGCGCATCAGGCAGAAGAGCAGCCGCTGCCCGTTCACCGTGGCGGCAACGGGCGAGCTGTAGCTGGCCTGCTTTTCCGAACGATCCCATTCGACCACCCGGTCCCCGGGCCAGTCCAGCATCGGCTGGCCGGTCCAGTTTTTCTCGCCGACCGATTCCCAAAGGGTCTTGCCGGTCTCCGGGTCCAAAGCGACCACGCCGGAGTTCGGTTGGCCGCCCACCATGACAATCAGCTTGCCGTCCTCGAGCAGGGGCGTGCTGCCAATCCCGAAGAACGCCTCGGGCACCTCGAAATCCTTGGCGGTGTCGCGCTGCCAGAGTTCCGCCCCGTTGCTCAGGTCCACGCACGTCAGTTTGCCCTCGGCACCAAAGGTATAGATGCGGTTGGTCGTCAGCAGGGGCGCACACCGGGGACCGTTGTTGTACCCGTAAGGGTCCTGATAACGGGTGGGATAGGCGTGCCGCCAGAGCGGTTTGGCGGTGACGGCGTCCAGCACCTGGATGATCTCGAAGTTCTCCACCCGGTGGAACAGCACCAGCTTGCCGGCACGCACGGAAGGCGCGGCGTAGCCGATGCCGGTCGGGAGATCAAAGACCACCGGCGGGCCGTTCGTCGGGAAGCGGTCGATCAAGTTGGTCTCGGTCGAGGTGCTGTCACCTTGCGGGCCGAGAAACCGGGGCCAGTCCGACGCCCGTACGGCGACGGCGAGGAGAATCACCCATGCGACGCGAAACAGCATGAACCTGTTTTCCGCGCCGGGCGGGCCGGGGGCAAGCTTTTGGCGGACGAATCGTGCTCGGCTCAGGCCGGCAGCGCGTCGTCCGACCAGTCGGCGAGTTTCAGGTACTCGCGCGCCTTGCGGCGTTCATAGCGGTGTTTTTGGGATTTCTTCGGCCGGTCAGCGACGGCACGGAAGGGGTACTTGGAATCGCGGAGCGCGTCCGCGATGAGGTCGTTGCTCTTGGTCATACGATCAACTTGGCTGCCCTGCTCGCCAACCTTGGCCCGCCGTTACTCGCGGCGGGTTACCAGCCGGGAACTAAAGCGCTAAGACCTAACAACTGACCCTCACGTTCAAACCTGTAAGGAAAAAGTCAACCCAACTTTGCCGAATCGACACGAAAAGGACGAGATCCCGGGTTCGGTGTCCAAGATCAGTCCCGGCAAAGAACGTCCAACGTCCAACTTTGAACGCCCAACGTTCAAATGGGTGATCGGAACTGCGGGAACCTTCAAATCGCCCTTGTCTCCTCTGCACCCCCGCATCCCAGCACCCCTGCCTGCTTTCCAGTTCGACTCCCGCCGTCCCGGCGACTAAAACCCTCCCGCTGATGAAAATCCTGTTTCTCAACGGGCCGAACCTCAACCTGCTGGGTACCCGGCAGCCGGAGGTTTATGGCCGGACTACCCTGGCCGACATCGAGGCCATGGTCCGTGAAAGGGCGGGGCGGCTGGGGGATGTGGAGATCGAGTTCCGCCAGACCAATCAGGAGGGCGAACTGGTCACTTGGATTCAGCAGGCCCGGGGGGTGGTGGATGCCATCGTGCTCAACGCGGCTGCCTATACCCACACCAGCGTGGCTCTGCGTGATGCCATCACCTCGGCCGAAGTGCCCACGGTGGAGATTCACCTGTCAAACATCCATGCCCGGGAGGAATTCCGGCACCGGTCCTTGATTGCCGCCGTTTGCCGCGGGCAGATCAGCGGTTTTGGCGCGCAATCCTATCTTTTGGGCCTGGAAGCCGCCGTTAGCATTAACGGAGCTCGGTAAACCTTGGTTTTTGTCGAGTTTGACATGCCTTTTGTGGCCTGCGATGTGACTTGACCTCCCCCCAACCGATTCCTAGTGTGCCGGCCCTGTGACACGCATGAGCAGAAGCCACTTTTGAGCATCTGCTCTTTTTATTTCCTGAAAACGACTTTAACCGACCGCCTTCCGAGCGGTCCACCCCGGAGCCCGACGTGGATCTGAAAGAGATTAAGGCCATCATCGACCTGATGAAGAAGAACTCCCTCTCGGAGTTCGAACTCGAGGAGAAGGATTTCAAGATCAAGCTCAAGCGTCCCATCGGGGGAACGAGCCAGCCGGCGGTGACCCCGGTGGATGATCCTGAACTGACTGCCTACTCGACGTTGTCCCGGTCCGCAACCGGGCCGACCCATTCGGCTCCCCCTCCGGTGGCTGCCGCGGCCGGGGATGCCGAGATCAAATCCCCCATGATCGGCACGCTGTACCGGTCTCCCTCACCTGATTCGGCTTCCTATGTCGAGGTGGGCTCCGAAGTCGGTCCGGATACGGTCGTCTGCATCATCGAGGCGATGAAGGTGATGAACGAGATCAAGGCCGAGACCCGGGGCATCATCACCGAGGTGCTGGCTGAGAACGCCAAGCCCGTCGAGTTCGGCCAGCCGCTCTTCCGGGTCCGGCCGATCTGATTTCCGTTGCGGAGATCGCCCGGCTTCCGTCCCAAGCGGGAGACGGGGAATCCAATTTACCTATCCATGTTCGAGAAAATTCTGGTCGCCAATCGAGGTGAGATCGCCATGCGGGTCATCCGCACCTGCCGCGAACTCAACATCAAGACGGTGGCCGTCTATTCCAAGGCCGACGCGAGTTCCATGCACGTGCAGGTGGCCGACGAGGCCATCTGCATCGGCGAAGGCCCCAGCACCGACAGCTACCTCCGGATCGACCGCCTCATCTCCGCCGCCGAAATCGCGGATGTGGATGCCATTCATCCCGGTTACGGCTTCCTGAGCGAAAACGCCCACTTCGCCGACGTCTGCGAAAGCTGCAACATCCGCTTCATCGGGCCGCGTTCGGCGGCGATGAACGCGCTGCACGACAAATCCAGCAGCCGTAACCTCGCGAAGAAGGCCGGCGTGCTCACTCCACCGGGCTCCGAAGGCCTGGTCGAGACAGAGCAGGAGGCCCTCACGGTGGCCAAGCGCATTGGCTACCCGGTCATGATCAAGGCCGTCGCCGGTGGCGGTGGCCGCGGGATGCGGGCAGCCCACAACGATGTTTCACTGGTCAAGGGCTACCATACCGCCCGCACCGAGGCGGAAAAGGCCTTCGGCAACAGCGGGGTTTACATCGAGAAGTTCATCGAGAACCCCCACCACATCGAGTTCCAGATCCTCGGCGACACCAAGGGCAACATCATTCATCTGGGGGAGCGCGACTGCTCCATCCAACGCCGGAACCAGAAGCTCATCGAGGAAACGCCGTCGCCGCTGTTCGAGCGCAAGGAGTTCAAGGATCACCGCAAAAAGATGGGCAAGGCCGCGCTGCGGATCGCCGAGGTGGCCGGCTACACCAACGCCGGTACGGTCGAGTTCATCGTGGATGACGCCGGGAACTACTACTTCCTGGAGGTCAACAAGCGCATCCAGGTCGAGCATCCCATCACCGAGGAGGTCACCGGGGTGGATCTCATCAAGCAGCAGATCCTGGTCGCGGCGGGCGAGAAGCTTTCCCTCAGCCAGGGCGATGTCCATTTCAAGGGCCACGCCATCGAGGCCCGCATCAATGCGGAGAATCCGTTCGATGATTTCCGGCCCAGCCCCGGGCGCATCGAGATGTATTACGCCCCCGGCGGTCGCGGTGTCCGCGTGGATTCGCACGCCTATGCCGGCTACACGATCCCGCCCTATTACGACTCCATGATCGGCAAGCTGATCACCTACGGCAAGGACCGCACCGACGCCATGGACAAGATGGGCCGGGCCCTGAGCGAGTACATGATCACCGGCGTGAAGACGACGATCCCGTTCTCCCAGGCGATCCTGCAGGACCCCGACTTCCGTCGCGGCCAGTACACGACCAATTTCGTCGAACGCCTGCTCACCGGTGCGCGCCGCGAACTGATCCAGGAAACGGCCTGAGTCGCGCTGCGGGGGCGGAGCGCCGGTCTCCGACCCGGCGCGGTTGTTAAGCACCAAAGCTCAACCTCCAAGCCGCAATCGCACCCTAGCCCTTGAGCCTTGGAGCTTGGAGTTTCATTGGAGGTTGGAGCTTGGTTCTTGGAGTTTTTGCAATCCGCTTCGACCGGCGGGTTTGTGACCCGCCGCAAGGGAGGCTTCGACCCTGTCCGTTTACGTTCCGACTCGTGTAGCCCTGCCGGGTCGGAGACCGGCGCTCCGGCCGAGCAATGCTCGGCGCTCCTTGACCCGCCGCCGCTTTCCCCGCTTCCTTGGCGGCATGAAATGCGCGTGGATCGCCCTGCTATTGGTGGTGTCGGCTCCGTTTCTCCGGGCGGCAGGGCCGGTCAGCCCGGCGGAATTCACCGCCGCTTACGAGGCCATCACCGCCGCCAAGGGGCAGACCAATGACTCGGCGCGCCTGCATCAGCTCTTCGACCTCGACTGGCGCTACCAGATGATCGAGTCGCCCGAGACGGCGACCTACGTGGGCTATGCGGGGCAGAATGCGCGCTGGGGCGACAGTTCCCGCGCCGCCATTGAGCGGCGCAAATCCGAGCTCACGCGACCGCTTCTGGTGCTGGATTCCATCGACCGCACCGGACTGAACGACACCGATCAGCTCGCCTACGACCTGTTCCGCCGTTTGGTGAACCGCGCCCAGGAAGGCCGGCGCTTCCCGGATGAACTGATGCCCATCAACCAGATGGGCGGCATCCAGCAGAGCGTGGCCGAAACCCTCAGCCTGATGCCCGCGACCAAGCGCAGCCAGTTTGAGGACATGATCGCCCGCCTCAATGGTGTGGGTGTGCTGACCGATCAGACGCTGGCCCTGCTGCGTGAAGGACTGGCCAAGGGAATCACCCCGCCCAAGATCACCCTGCGCGACGTGCCGCAACAGGTGTTGAACCAGCTGCCAGACGACCCGCGCCAGAGCGCCCTGTACCGGCCGTTCCGGGAGATGCCGCGCGATTTCAGTGACGCGGAGAAAGCCGACCTGCAAGGCCGGGCGCTCGCGGCGATCACCAACGTGGTCTATCCGGAATTCCGCGAGTTGCACCGTTTCCTGACCGAGGAGTATGTGCCCAAGGCGCGGGAGAATATCGCCTGCTCGTCGCTGCCCGATGGCGCGGCGTGGTACGCCTTTCGTACCAAGAACTTCACCACCACCGAGCTGACGCCGGCGCAGATTCATGAGCTGGGCCTGTCCGAGGTGAAGCGCATCCGCGCCGAAATGGAGCGCATCAAGGGCACCACGGGCTTCAAGGGCAGCCTGCCGGACTTCTTCCTGAATCTGCGCACGAACAAGGACTTCTTTTACGACCGGCCCACGGAGCTGCTTGCCGGTTACCGGGACATCGCGAAGCGCATCGACGGCCAGTTGCCCAAGGTCTTTGGCAAGCTGCCCCGGTTGCCCTACGGCGTGTCGCCGGTGCCGAGCTATGCCGAGCGCTCGCAGACCACGGCGTATTACCAGCCGGGTGCGTCGTCCTTCGGCCGGCCGGGCGTGTTCTTCGCCAATACCTACGCGCTGAACACGCGGCCCAAATGGGAGATGGAGGCGCTCACCCTCCACGAATCGGTGCCGGGACATCACCTGCAGATTGCCATCGCGCAGGAGCTGGAAGGCATCCCTGAATTCCAGAAGCATGCCGAGACGACCGCCTTCGTGGAAGGCTGGGGGCTGTACTCGGAAAGCCTGGGCGAGGAACTGGGGCTATACCAGGACCCGTACAGCAAGTTCGGCCAGCTTACGTATGAGATGTGGCGGGCGGTCCGGCTGGTGGTGGACACCGGCATGCACTCGATGGGCTGGACCCGTCAGCAGGCGATCGACTTCTTCCTGGCCAACGCGGGCAAGAGCGAGCACGACATCACCGTGGAGGTGGATCGGTACATCGTCTGGCCGGGGCAGGCGCTGGCCTACAAGATCGGCGAGCTGAAACTGAAGGAGCTGCGCGCCTACGCCGCGAAGGAGCTGGGCGACCGGTTCGACGAGCGGGCCTTTCACGACGAGGTGCTCGGCCACGGCGCACTCCCTCTCGACGTCTTGGAACCCCGCATGAAGGCGTGGGTAGGACGCCAGAAGATCGAGCCCGCCCGTTGAACGGTTCGGCCCCAGTAGGCCCGTGCGGCCGGCCCGTCCTACTGACTTTGGAACTGAGGGTGGGCCGCCAAGGCGGCGGCACTTGCCGGCGAAAGTGGCATCTGCCGGTAGACCGCCGTGATCATGGGTTCAGCGCTCGTGGAGCGGCGGGCGCGCTCCAGCCAGTCGCAACCCAAGGGCTGGCGGAGTAAGTCCGGGGAGTTGGCCGCGATGGTTGTCTCTTCCTTTTCCCCGGTGGCCGAGCCGGCCCCGACATACCAGCCCGCCAGCAGCAGGGTGACCCGCAGCAGCGTCGCCCGCGAATACGTCGCGAGCGTGCAGGGCACCGCCGGGTCCAGCCGGTCATGGAGCTGCCGGAACAGTGGTAGGGTCCACATCGCCATGTTCTTGGCGGGAGAATAGGCGTCGAAGAAAATCGCGTTCGGACTGGGCCACAAGCGGGCGGCGGGCGTACCTAGCAGGGTCGGAAAGTCGCCGGTTTGCACTTGCCAGCGCACTTGGTTTTCCCCGTTTTGAAACGTCGCATCCGCTTCCGCTAGCAGCGCTTCGCAGGCCGCTTCATAACCACCGTAATAGCCCAGCTCGGTGGCATGGGTGAGCGCGAACCGCAGCGGCTTCAGCGTATGGTCGAAGCTTACGACCCGGAGGCGGCCTGGCAGGGTGCGCAAGGCCTTGAGGGCGGTCAGCACGTTCGCCGCCGCCCCCAGACCCACGTCCCAGATCACGAATTCGCCTTCGGGATGCCGGGCGAAGCGTTCGGCGAGCTGCAGTTGTCGTACGTAGAGCGCCTCGGCCTCAGCCACCGGGCCGACCACGGGATGAAACGTTTCCGCCTCGGCCACGGAGCGGACGCTCCAGCTGCCGTTCTTGAGCTGTACGAGTTGAAAATCGGGCGAAACCATCGCTGGGCCGCGCATATTCCGGGAAGCGGGACGGACACCAAGCCGAAAGCGCATCGCAACTTGAATTCCCCGCTTGCCGCATGCGTTCCCGTTCTCCTTAATCCGCCGCGCCAGGGCCCATGGAACGCGGACTTACGAACCCCGCCAGGGCCGGAAGGCAGCAACGGTAGTTTGCTCCCGTCTGCCGTGGTCACCCTGGTTTCCTTTTTCTGTCCGCGTCCAGATGTCTTATCAGGTCATAGCGCGCAAATACCGTCCGCAGCGGTTCGAGGATGTCGTTGGTCAGGAACACGTCACGCAGACGCTGGCCAACGCCATCAAGGCCGGGCGCATTGCCCATGCCTACCTGTTCTGCGGCCCGCGCGGGACGGGCAAGACCACCCTCGCGCGCATCTTTGCCAAGGCGCTTAACTGCACCGGCGGCCCCAAGGCGGACTTCGACGAGAATGACCCACGGGTACAGGAAATCACCCAGGGCCGCTCCCTCGACGTGCTGGAAATCGACGGCGCGTCGAACAACGGCGTCGATCAGGTCCGCGAGCTGCGGGAGACGGCCCGGTTCGCCCCGGCCGCGTCGAAGTTCAAGATCTACATCATCGACGAGGTCCACATGCTCTCGACAGCCGCGTTCAACGCGCTGCTCAAGACCCTCGAGGAACCGCCCGCCCACGTAAAATTCCTCTTCGCCACCACGGACCCGGAGAAGGTGCTCATCACCATCCTGAGCCGCTGCCAGCGCTTTGACCTGCGGCGGATCCCGGCGGCGCTCATCGTGAAGCACCTCGCCTGGATCGCCGGGCAGGAAGGCGTGACCATTGACGACGCAGCCCTGCACGCCATCGCCCGCGGGGCGGATGGTGGGATGCGCGATGCGGAATCCACGCTCGACCAGCTCATCAGCTTCTGCGGCACGACCATCGTCGAGAGTGACGTGCTCTCGATGTTCGGCCTCGCCGCCCGTGCCCAGCTCCTGGAACTGAGCAGCGCCATCCTCGCCGGGCAGGCCGAGGCGACGCTGCGGCTGCTCGATTCGCTGGCCAAGAGCGGCAAGGATCTCGGACGCCTCCTCAGCGATCTGCTGAACCATTTCCGTAACCTGCTCCTCTTCCAGGTTTCACGCGGGGACAGGTCGCTGATCGAGGTGAGCGAGGCGGAACTCACGACCCTCGGCGCGCAGGCCAAGCTCATTGAGACTGACCCGCTCACCCGGGTCATGGAAGTGCTGACTGTCGCCGAAGGCCGCCAGCGCGACGCCACCTCCAAGCGCATCTTCCTCGAAGTCACGTTGCTCAAGGCCATCCAGGCCCGCGAAGCCACGAGCCTTGATGCGGTCCTGAAGCAGCTCAAATCGCTGCGGGACACCGCGCCGCAACGGGCCGCCATCGCCCCTTCGGCCGAAGCCGAGCCAGCACCCTACTCAGCGCCGCCCCTCGTCCCAAAACCGTCGCCTGCCCCGCCTGCGACCGTTGCCGCCGAGTTGCCGAAACCCGCTCCCGCTCCTGCTCTTGCTCCGGCCCCCCCATCCGCCCTTGTCCCCATCATCGCTCCCGGCGACAAGGACGGCCTCTTCGCCGCCCTGTTGACGAAGCTCGCCTTCGCCCAGCGCACCATGCTGTCGGGTGGCCATGCGATCGCGCTCACCGACCGGCTCCTCACCATCGGCGTCGATGCGGAGCACTTCAGCTTTCTGGACCCCAAGCGGGACGAACCGCTGCTTACCGCCAAGCTCAGCGAGCTGGGAGTGGGCGACGTGACGGTGAAGCTCGTCCCCCTCGCCGCCACCGCGACTGAAGCCGCGCCGAAGCCCGCTGCCGCCGCCCCACGTCCGGCCCCGGCCGCCAAACCGCCGGAACCCAAGCCCGCCAAGGTCGCCCCTGTTCAGCTCGACAAGGAGGCCTTCAAAAACGACCCCTTGATCCAGGCGGCCGTCGAGATCTTCAAGGCCCAGCTCCTCGAAGTCCGCGCCCCCGGCGCCGAGAACTGATTTTTGCAATCGCAGATCGTAAATCGTAAATCATAAATCGTCCCTCCCTATGTCTGGCATTGGCAAACTCATGAAGCAGGCGACGCGCATGCAGCAGCAGATGGAGCGCGTGCAGGCGGAACTCGCAAACAAGACGGTCGAAGGCATCGCCGGCGGCGGCACCGTGAAGGTCGTCGCCAAGTGCGACCAGACCCTCGTGTCCATCAAGATCAGCCCCGACGCTGTGAATCCGCAGGATGTGCCCTTCCTCGAGGATCTGATCGTCACGGCGGTGAATGACGCCATGGTCAAGGCCAAGGACACCGCCACGAAAGAAATGAACGCGGTCTCGCAGGGCTTCAGCATCCCGGGCCTGATGTGAGGAACTCGGACAGAGACATCGCCGTGGAGTCCCCGCTGACGGAGGGCAGGGACGGTGCGCTGCGCCGTCCCTATAGTAGGTCAGGCTGCCAGCCTGACGAGTACGGCGGGCTGCCAGCCCGCTGTGAAACCCGGCTAAGTATCCGACGGGCTGGCAGCCCGTCGTACGATGTCGGGCCAGCGGCCCGACCTACTCGCGAAACACGAGCCGGTAGGGACGGTGCGCGGCGACGTTTACCCGGCGTTTGAGCCTACGTGGAATGACATCCCTCCCCGATCCCGTCACAAGGTTGGTGGCCGCCCTCGGCCGCCTGCCCGGTATCGGCCCGCGTTCCGCCGAGCGGCTGGCGCTGCACCTCGTCCAGAGCGACGCCGATGGCGTCCGCCAACTGGCCGCCGCGCTTGTCGAGGCCCGCGAACGGGTCACTAACTGCGAACGTTGCGGTGCCCTGACCGAGTCCCAACCGTGCCCCATCTGTGCCGATGCCCGGCGCGATGGCTCACTCCTCTGTGTCGTCGAGCGGGCGCTGGATGTCATTAGCCTGGAGAAATCGGGCACGTTCAAGGGCCGCTATCATGTGCTCGGCGGCAAACTGAGCCCCCTCAACGGGGTCGGCCCCGAAGACCTCCGCATCGCGGAGTTGGAAACCCGTCTGGGTCCGGAAAGCGTGCAGGAAGTCATCCTTGCGCTGGGCAGCGACGTGGAAGGCGACGCCACCTCCAGCTACCTCGCGAAACGCCTGGCCGCTGCCGGCCTGCGCATCAGCCGGCTCGCGCAGGGCCTGCCGGCGGGCAGCGGTCTGGAATTTGCCGATGAACTCACCCTGAGCCGCGCCCTCGAAGGCCGCCGGGAAATGCCATGAACTCCGTTCCTCGCAATTCATCTGCCGCGCTGCCCCGGGCCGTGATTTTCGACCTCGGCAAGGTGCTCCTGGATTTCAACTACATGCGCGCCGCGAGCACACTCGCGCCGCACAGCGACCTGTCGCCCGCCGAATTCAAGCGGGTGGTGGACCAGTCCCCGCTGCTGCACCGCTACGAGTCCGGCCAGATCACTACCGCCGAGTTTGTCGCCGAGGTCCGGCGCCTGACCGGATTCCACGGTTCCGATGATCTTTTCCACGGCAGCTTCGGCGACATCTTCGACGAGATCCCCGAGATGGTAGCGCTACAGCGGCGGTTGGCAGAGCAGGGAGTGCCCACCTACGTCTTCTCCAATACCAACGAGCTGGCGGTGACGCACATCCGGCGGCAGTTCCCGTTCTTCAGCGGCTTCACTGGCTACATCTACAGCTACGAAGCCCGCAGCATGAAGCCTGACCCGGGCATCTACGTGTCGCTGGAGACGCTGACCGGCCTTCAGGGTTCCGACCTCCTCTACCTCGACGACCGTGCCGAAAACATCGCCCACGGCGCGGAACGCGGCTGGAGGACTATCCTCCACATCGACCACGCCCCCTCCATCCGCATCGTGACCGAAGCCTTCGGGTGGTCGATACGGACGCCGGCGGCGAGCGACTGATTGGTGATCACCGCTCAGTGATTCAATTCACTTGGGCAACTGCGCGTCCAGGTTCTTGATCAGCTCGTAATGCTGCGCGACCACGCTGGAGGTGTCGGCGGCAAACGTCCGCAGGTCCGAGTCATCCGCCTTCTTGGCCTCGTGCTCGAATTCCTTCAGATCCTTTTTGTGATCCTTGACCATCACGGAGACGTATTCCTTGTCAAAATCCGCGCCGCTGAGGCCGTTCAGGCGGTCCACTTCCTTCTGCTGCTTCGTGGTCAGCTCCATGGGCAGAGTCGCGCCGTGTGCGGTCGCAATCTGTTTGAGCCGGTCGCCCGCCTTGCCGTGGTCGGTGACCATCTGTTGGCCAAATTGTTTCACCCCCGAGGCCGTGGCCTTGGTGGCGGCGAGCTGGCCGAGGCTGACTTCCAGCATCCCGCCCTGGGCGGCCTCCTTCACGAACTTAAAGTCCGATTTGGAGAACTGGCCGGGTGTTCCATCGCTGTGGTCGGCCCGTACGGTCGTGAAGGAGACGGTGGCGGTGGTGAAAAGCAGGGCGACCCCGACTAGGGACCCAACGCAGAAGGAATTGAATGTTTTCATCGGCAGCCTTTCAGCAGACAGGGTGCCGCCCCTCGTAAGGCTGAAAACCGCCTGTTTTTGCTGAAAATCGCCGTTTTCCCTCCTGTTTCCCTGTAGAATTGCGCCATTCGGTTTGCAGATTGCAACCGATGACACCCGCTGAAAGCGGTCGGACTCCGACCTCGTTTGCCTTCGCTTACCAAAAACCTTTTGCGCCGCCGCCGGGTTTCCTACTGTCGTCCCGATGTCAAAACCTGCGCTTGGACGAGGCCTTGGCGCGCTGCTTTCGGGCGGCAGCGCCAAGCCGGCCGGTTCTCCTCCGGCCACGCCCCCGCCGGCCCCGGTCGCCGCGACCGGTCCGGCCGTGCGGCGCGTTCCGCTGACGCAGATCCAGCCAAGCCCGCTGCAGCCGCGAAAAGACTTCTCCGCCGAAGCGCTGGCCGAACTCGCCGAGTCGATCCGCGAGCAGGGCATCGTTCAGCCTCTGATCGTCCGCGTCGTGGGTGCCAACTTTGAGCTGATCGCCGGTGAACGGCGCTGGCGCGCCGCCCAGCTCGCCGGTCTGACTGAGGCCCCCGTGGTCGAGCGGATCGCCACCGACCGCGAGGTCCTGGAGCTCGCGCTGATCGAGAATCTTCAGCGCGAAAACCTGAACCCCGTCGAGGAAGCGCTCGGTTACGCGCAGCTCGGCGAGCTGTTCCGGCTCACGCAGGAGGAAATCGCGAAGAAGGTCGGCAAGCCCCGTACCGTCGTCGCCAATGCGCTCCGGCTGCTCCGGCTCGCGGAGCCGATCCAGGCCGCCTTGCGCGACGGACGCCTGAGCGTCGGCCACGCCAAGGTTCTGCTCGGCCTCACCGATCTGCCGCTTCAGCTCACTGCCTTTGAACGCGTGCTCAAGGGCGGCCTGACCGTCCGTCAGACCGAGGAACTGGTCGCCGCCTTGCAGGCACCGAAACCGGAAGGGCTGGGGGCGAAGACGGCTCCGACGACTGCCGTCCGGGATGTGCATGTCGTGGACCTGGAAAACAAGCTGCGCGAACGTTTCGCTGCCAAGGTCGCCTTGAAGTACAAGGCCGGCAAAGGCAGCGTCGAAGTGCGCTTCGCTAATGATGACGAGCTGAACCGGGTGCTCGAGGTGATGGGTGTGAGGTTGGATTAATTCCGGAGCGCGTGTTTTATAAAAGCATAACATGCAAAACCCATTAAATATAAACAATTACGACCTTGCGCGACAGCCCGACAATCGGATTGTGGATGCAGAAGACGCGAAAAAATTGCATGGCGTGGTAAATCAGGTTGACCATCAGCAGTTTTTGATCACAAGTGCGGCAATAAGTGTTTTCGCTATCGCCTTCGGCTGGGTTTTGAATGGTGTCAGGCAGGGCACAGTTCCCATCGCAGCCAGCGCGGGAATCGGAATACTTGTTCAAAGTCTGTTGTTCACGCTATGGGTAAAGGCGCGATTGATTCGGAAAATGATGCGGAATTACACGGTCTACCTGCGACTCACCGGTTTATCGGACTGGGAGAAGGACTGGGTGGCTTTTCGAGAGGAAGATTCTAGGCACAGCCTGTCAACCCGTCTTTCAAGCCGGGATGTTTATTACCAGCAAGCCGCATTTTTTATCCTAATCCTTTTGGCTGCAGCTGTTCCATGGCTTCTGCATTTCCGTTACGAACCGTCTGTTTCATCCTCATGGAGCCGTCCGCTTCTCTGGAGCCTTCTTTTTGTGGGTATTATGAATGTTGCTTTGCTAGTTGTTAAATGGGGAAGAGAATCGACAGATGATGAAAAGGCCATAGAGCAGTGTTGGCTCGTTGCATTGGAGAAATTTGGACGACTCCGTAGAAAGACCGAAACTGAAACACCTAAGCCCTAGGCTATGGTCTATATGCAGATATGCTAAATTCCCAAGACTTCCGCGATTCCGTTGCCGCGCAGCTTTCCGCGGCCGCGCCGCGCGTGCCGTCGCTCACCGCGTTTGTCGGTCTCGATGGCTTCGTGGACGAGATTCTCCACGTGGTGGACAAGCGCTACGACGCCGAGCGCTTTGACCGCGTGCCGACCATCGCCGCTTACGCCGCCCGACTCGCTGCTGCCGCCGGTCACAGCACCAACGTCGAGCTGGTGAACATCATGACCAAGCTTGGCGGCAACGGCCCCATCATGGCCAATGCGCTCGCCCGCTTCGGCATCGGTGTGACTTATCTCGGTTCGCTTGGCTGGCCGGCGTTGCACCCCGTCTTCCACGAGTTTGCCACCCGCGCCGAGGTTCACACGGTCTGCGGACCCGGGCTCACCGACGCGTTAGAGTTTGAGGATGGCAAGGTGATGGTCGGGAAGCACTACACGCTCAAGGAGGTCACCTGGGCGAACATCGCGAGGCGCTACGGCAAGGAGAAGTTCGCCGCGAAGCTCGCCGCGTCCGACCTCATCGGCTTTGTGAACTGGACCATGCTGCCCTACATGAGCGATATCTGGGCGAGCATCCAGGCCGAGCTGGTGCCGGGCCTCACCGGCCCGCGCCGCAAGATTTTCTTCGACCTCGCCGACCCGGAGAAGCGCCTGCCCGGCGACATCGCCAGGGCGCTCGAACTCATTGTGAAGTTCCAGACGAAGTTCGACTGCATTCTCGGCCTGAACGAGAAAGAGGCCTACGAGGTTGCCAAGGTTCTCGGCCTTTCCTGCGCTCCACGCCAGTGGGACGGCCTGGCCGATCTCGGGCTCGAAATTCAGAAGCGTGTGCCGGTGGAGACGCTGGTCATCCATCCGACCGCCTACGCGCTCACCGTTTCCAATGGCAAGGCGGAAGTGGTGGCCGGCTCGGTCTGCGCCCGGCCCAAAATTACCACCGGTGCGGGCGACCACTTCAACAGCGGCTTCTGCCTCGGCAAGCTCCTCGGCCTCGACAACGCGGCCAGCCTGCTCTGCGGCGTGAGCACGAGCGGCCATTATGTCCGCACCGCCGAGAGCCCGAGCGTGGCCGACTTGGCGGCCTTCATGAAACAGTGGCCCGCGAACTGATCCTTTCAGCCATGGTTCTTCCCGTCGTCAAATACGGTGATCCGGTCCTTCGCAAGAAGGGCGCGAAGATCGAAGCCATCATCCCCGAAGTCACCCAGCTCATTGCCGACATGTTTGAGACCATGAAGGCGACGCGGGGGATCGGTCTGGCCGCCCAGCAGGTCGGCCGAGCTGTCCAGCTCACCGTCATCGACGTGCGCGGGACGAAGGACCGTCCCAGCAACCTCTGGTTGTCGGGGCAGGAGGCCGATGTGGAGTCGTTCATGCCCCTGGTGCTCATCAACCCGGTCGCGCATCCAGTCGGCCCCCGGATCAAGGGGCCGGAGGGCTGCCTCAGTTTTCCGGACATCTTCGGCGAGGTGGAACGCCCCGCCGTGGTTGAGGTGACCGCCCAGAATGAGCGCGGCGAGAGCTATTCCTTCAAGGCCGGCGGCCTGCTCGCCCGGGCGGTGCAGCATGAGCTGGATCACCTCAACGGCATCCTTTTCATCGACCGCATGGACACGGAAACGCGGAGTGATCTAAGGCCGGAGATCGAGGAGCTGCAGGCGGAGACGAAGCTCGCGCTGGCGAAGGCGGCCGCCCGGCGCTGAAGCCTCCCTGCTTCGCGGCGGGGAATTTCCAGATTGAGCGGCGCATGAACTCTTCCCAGACCCTCGACCTGCTGCGCCGCTACGAGTCCCGGAACGTGACTTACGTCGATCCGGCCGGTGGCTGGCCCATTGTCTGGGCCCGAGCTCAGGGCTGCCATGTCTGGGATGCCGAAGGGCGAAAGTATCTCGATCTCACCGCCGCCTTTGGGGTCGCCGCTGCCGGCCATGCGAACCCCAGTGTCGTCCGGGCCGGACAACGCCAGATGGCGACCCTGCTGCACGCGATGGGCGACGTGCATCCGCACGCCCTGAAAGCCCAACTGTCCCGGGAGCTGAGCGAGCTGACGTTTGGGCGGTGGGCAAAGGCGAAGGAAAAAGGAAAAGGGAAAAAGGAAAAAGGAAATGGGCAGGCGGAGGGGAAGGTCATTTTTTGCAATTCGGGGTCTGAGGCGGTCGAGGCGGCGCTGAAGACGGCGCGGCTGGCCACCGGACGGCCGGGAATCATCGCGTTTGAGGGCGGATATCACGGGCTGGGTTATGGGGCGCTCAATGCGACCCATCGGGAACATTTTCGGGGCGGCTTTCGTGACCAGCTCCGCGAGTTCGCGCAGTTCGTGCCGTTCCCCCAAGCCACCGGGAAGACTTCCCATCCCACCCTGGCCGAGATTGAGGAGCGAATCCGGATCGCCTTCGCGATCGGTTCCATTGGGGCGATTCTTGTGGAGCCTATTCAGGCGCGTGGAGGCATCAACGTCCCACCTGCCAGATTCCTAGCGCTCCTGCGCCGGCTGGCGAATGAGCGCGGCGCGCTGCTGATTCTGGACGAAATTTACACCGGCTTTGGCCGCACCGGTGCGTGGTTTGCCTGCGAGCACTCCGGCGTCCGGCCCGACCTGATCTGTCTCGGCAAGGCATTGACGGGTGGCTTTCCGTTGAGCGCCTGCGTTGGCCGCGCCGATGTGATGGATGCCGCTTGGCCGCCTTCGAATGGCGAGGCAATTCATACGAGCACGTTTCTGGGGCATCCCGTCGGTTGTGCAATGGCGCTGGCGCAGATTGCGGAGCTGAAGGGGAAGAAGCTGGTGGAGCGGACGGAGAAGGTGGGGGCGGGGCTCGCGAAGGCATTGGGGGCGGAGTTCAAAGCTCAAAGTTCAAAGCGCAAAATTCAAATTCGGGGAGTCGGTCTCATGGTGGGGGTGGAGCTGCTTCATGCCGATGGCCGCCCCGCCACGACGGAGGCGCTGGCGGCCATCAAGGAGATGCTGCAACGCGGTTTCATTCTGCTGCCGGAGGGGGAACACGCCAATGTGATCGCCTTCACCCCGCCGCTGACCATCACCGAGGCGCAATTGCGGCGGTCCGTACGGGCCCTTGCCCAAATCCTGAAAGAGATGCAGCCATGACCATCAGCACCATGCGGCGCATCCTGGAGATGGGCGGCATCCAGCTCACGAAATCACTCGGGCAGAACTTTCTCCACGACGGCAACCAGCTCCGCCGGATCGTTGCGGCGGGGGAGGTCGGCCCCACGGATCGCGTGCTGGAAATTGGCCCCGGATTGGGGCCGCTCACGGAGATACTGCTCGCCGAGGCGGGCGAAGTGATGGCCATCGAAAAGGACACGCGGCTGGTCGGGGTGCTACAGCAGCGTTTTGAGAATCAGCCGAAGCTGCGGCTGCTTGCGGCGGATGCGCTCGCCTGGCTGCAAGACAACCCGCGCGACTGGTCGGAGTGGAAACTGGTGGCCAACCTACCGTACTCGGTCGGCTCGCCCATCCTCGTAGAACTGGCGGAAGCGGAAGGACCGCCGAGCCGCATTGCCGTTACGCTGCAACTGGAAGTCGCCCAGCGGATCGCCGCCGCGCCCGACACCGACGACTACGGCCTGCTCTCACTCCTGCTCCAGCTACGCTACGAGCCCCGCGGTTGGTTCAAGATTCCGGCGGCCTGTTTCTTCCCTGCGCCCGATGTCGATTCCGCCTGTATTACCCTGGAGCGCCGGCCGCAGCCGCTGCTTTCTCCGGCGGAATCCAGGACGTTTACAGCCCTGGTGAAACTGGCCTTCTCGCAGCGTCGGAAAATGATGCTGAAGCTCCTGAAATCGCGCTGGCCGGAAGATCGGTTGCTGCTGGCCTTCGAGGTTGCGGGCATCGCACGCGGGCTGCGGGCGGAGGCCGTCGGACTTCCCGCCTTCGTCAGCCTTACCCGCCAACTGCACGATGCTGGAACGGGTGCCTGAAACGGCTCACGGCAATTCTTCAATCATAAGATCCTTGAAGAACACCTCGGTCACGCCGCCGCCGTGGACCTGTAACCCGAGGCGGCCAAACTGCGGAATCTTCTCGTCCGCCTCGGTGTAATCCACCGTCGTGGCCCCGTTGAGCTTGAGAACCATATGGCGGCCTTCGCAGTGAAGCTCGTAGTCGTTCCAGTCGCCCTTCTTCACGGCCTGCTTCACTACCGCCTCGTCGGCCTTCGCCATGAGCTTGTTGCGGCGCGACTCGTCGTAGAGCGAGCCGTACCAGCCTTCGCCGATGTCGGCCTGGTAGCCGCTCATCTCGCTGTCATTGGGGATGCGCTGGCTGCGGAACTGCACGCCGGAATTCACGAAGCCGTTCGTGCCGGTGAGCTTGAACTTCAGGCGCAGCACGAAGTTGGTGTAGCTCGCCTTGGTGGCGAGGAACTCGTTGCGCGGCTGCGTGCGCGAGAACGTGCCGCCCATGATCATGCCGTCTTTGACGCGGAAGGTGTTGGTCGTGTCGCCATCCCAGCCGGCGAGGGTCTTGCCGTCAAAGAGCGGCTTGGGGGCGGCCAACGCGGCGGTTCCAGTGAGCACAGCGGCGAGGAAGGCAAACAGCGGGAATTTCATGGGCAGAAAATGGGAACGAACCAGTGCGAAGACAATTACGATTTTCGATTTACGATTTACGAACAGTCACGCGCGGCTGCCCGCAATATATTCCGTCCTCCTGAACACTGATTACCGATACTGATCGCTCGCCATTCAGGGCACGGGTTCGCCCCGGAAAAAACCGGCCTTCGGAAACGGCATAGGCAGGGCCACCACGTCCGGATCGGCCGTGAGCACATTGGTGGTCAGGGGCTGCCAGGTGGTGAGGTCCCCCGTGGCATCCAACCGGTAACGGCTACCGACGGCCCCGCTGACTTCCAGGGTGAAAGTGTCACTGGTCGCCGCGCGGGCGCGCAGCTTCAGGTTCAGCTTCGTCGGTGGGAGCACGAGCAGGGTCATTGATTGCGCCGAGAAGCTGCCGGTGTAGCTGCTGCCACTGAAGGCGATGTCCGGCAGGTGCTGGATGGCGTTCGTGCTGTCCAGCCGCCAGACCTGCGCGGCGCCAGCCACGAAATTGGTCACATTCAGCGTCACGGTGCGCGGGCCGTCTGGGGCCTTGTTGATGACCATCAGCGTCAGGCCCCCGTCGGTGGAGCGTTCGGCGGCGAAGACGGCCAGTTCATCCGGATTCGGCACTGCGGCCGCCACGCTTACGTCGCCAAAGGTCGAGCCGTTGCCGTCGTAGTTGCGGTAGAGCTTGATCGCGTTGTAGGCCGGCTTGCCTGTGGCGGGGCAGGTCCAGCGCGTGGCGAAGTCGATGTTTTCCCGCCCGAGAATGCCCAGCACGTCGGCCTGCGCCGTGGCCCCGTTGATGTGGCCGTCCGCGCCCCAGCTATACTCCGTGAGTGCGGTGCGGGTGCCCGGATAGTGGCCCGTCACCCAGTCCTTGAGCCGGGGCACGAGCTTCACGACGGCATTGATCCAGGTTTCGTCGATATAGTTCGTGTCCCAGAGCGAGCGGGTCGAGCGGTTGCGCCGGAGCTGCATCGCCGCCGAGACGTCGTCGCTGAATTCGCCGCCTTGCGGATAGAAATGCACGCTGAGCACGTCGATCAGCCGCTGGCCGGTGGCCGCGTTGGTCATTCGCCACTGGTCCAGCAGCCAGGGGATGTAGTCCGTGTTGCCGTGGGCCGCGCGATCCGGATACGAGGAGTAATTGTGCGCCGCGCCGTACTGCTGGTCATAGCCGCTGTAGAAGTAGCCGGACCAGCCCCATTCCTCGGGACCGAAGATCACGGCGCCGGCGTCGCGCGCCTTGATCATGGCGGCATAGCCGAGGGACTTGTCGCGCATCTCGTCGAGCTTGGCACCGACGGGATGAATGTCGCGGTGCGTGGATTGCCAGAGGCTCGGCTCGTTATCGAGCAGGTAATAGCGCACACCGCCACTGGCCGAGCTGCCCCATTTCGTGAGCAGATGCTGCACCCAGCCATCCTGAAACGCCGTGTCCGCTGGCACATTGGCGTCATTCGGATCGTTGCCGGTCACGTACACTTTCGGCGGTCCGTCGCTCTTGGTGCCGTTGCCGGCGTCGGCGAAGTACGCCGCATCATTCCCGGTCTGCGCGCCATATTTCTTGATGGAAAAACTCGCGAGCTTGCCCCGGTTCGGCCCGAGCTTCGCGGCCCAGCCGATCATGGGCACCGTGACCATCGGCTGGGCGCCACCGTTTCGGCTGTCGGTGATGAAGCTGTCGGTGGCCTGGCCCGGTGTGGTGCCAGTGTCCGCGATGCTCTCGAAGTAAAAATCGGCCGCGTGGTTGTGCGCGTTGAGCTGCCAGTTGTAGCGCGTCTCCGAATTTCCACCCGAACGGTTGACCGGCAGATTCAGGTCGCGCACTGCCGCTTCCGAGGCAAACGCAACCCCGTACACCTCGGGCTGTATCGGGTGGCGTCCCCGCTGCGCATCCACCGTGACCAAGATCGGTGCAGGTGGTGTCGGCGGTGGACCGGTGAAGCTGATGTCATCCACATAGAAGACAGGCTGCGCCTTGCCGGACCGGTCCTGAATCCAGAAGCCGTCGAACGCGCTCTGGCCTGACAGCCCCAACGAGGCCAAGCTCAGGTTGATCTGCTGCCACTGCCTGGTCAGTGCCGGCAGCGCCTTGGCCGCCTGGGCCACGCCATTCACCGTCGCCTGCACCTGCAAGAGCTGCCCGCCCGCCGTGCCACCGTGAATCCAGAAGCTCAGGTTGGTGAACGTGGCCGCTGGCTGCGCGTCGTGATGGAGATAGAGTGCCTGGTTGGCTCCGGCCGTGACGGAGATGGCTTTCGTACCGCCATGGACGGTGGCGGTGGCGGCAT
Source organism: uncultured Verrucomicrobiota bacterium (assembly GCA_903922605.1). Taxonomy (GTDB): domain Bacteria; phylum Verrucomicrobiota; class Verrucomicrobiia; order Limisphaerales; family UBA9464; genus CAIVQB01. The sequence goes on along the minus strand of CAIXUG010000070.1, from coordinate 19,428 downwards.
AGTCCAGCTGCGCCCAGCCGTAGTTTTGCCAGCCGTTTTGCAGGGCATCGGCATACACCGTCTGCACGGTCTGTGAACGGGCGAGCAGGGGAAGCAGCAGCAACCCAACACCTGTCCGGCGGAACCAGCGTTTGAAATCAGCCATAAGACACGGCCACCGGACGGATCAGATCCGGAGGGGCCTCTCTGAATAAGGCAGAAAAATCCCGGTTTGTCGTGTCTTAACCAATCGGGGGCAGAGACGGCGCAGCGCGCTGTCCTTACCTGACGTGGCCGCCGGCTTAGAAATCCTTGAAATCGCCACCCATCGGAATTGCCTCTTCCGGACGCGACTTCTTCACCGAAGCAACCGTGGCGGAACCGTTGCTGCCATGGCCGTGCGCAGACCCATTCCTTTGGGGCGCAGCCGAAGCGGCAGTCTTGCGGGCCGGCGTGGATTTGGCCGGCGTGGTCCTGGACGTCCGTTGGGTGGCGTGTGTCTGGGCATTCGGTCTGGAATCGCCTGAAACCATGGCCTGCAGCTGGGCGACGGCGTCTTTCAGTGACTCCGCCTGTGAGTTGAGCTCTTCGCTGGCGCTGGCGCTTTCTTCGGCGCTGGCGGCATTGCTCTGCGTCACCTTGTCCATCTGCACGACGGCGGTGTTGACCTGGCTGATGCCCTGATTCTGTTCGAGGGAGGCGGTGGCGATTTCGGCCACCAGCTGGTCCAGTTGCTGAACCTTCGCCTGGATCTCGCTGAAACTCCGGGCCACCTCGGCGCTGACCTGGGCCCCTTCATTGCTCTTCTTCACGCTGTCCTCAATTTTTGACGCCGTTTCCCGCGCGGCGGCGGCGCAGCGCTGGGCCAGATTGCGGACCTCGTCGGCCACCACGGCGAATCCGGCCCCGGCCTCACCGGCGCGGGCCGCTTCCACGGCCGCGTTGAGGGCCAGGATGTTCGTCTGGAAGGCGATCTCGTCGATGTTCTTGAGGATCTTGGTGATCTCCTCGCTGGCCAGTTTGATGGCGTCCATCGTGGTCAGCAGGGTGCTCATCTGGTGGGCTCCGGCGTCGGCGGAGGCACGCGCCTGAACCGCCACGGCCTTGGCGTTTTGGGCGCTTTCCGAGTTGCGCTTGGTCATGCTCGCCATCTCTTCGAGCGAGGCACCCGTCTCCTCCAGGGAGGCCGCCTGTTCGCTCGCGCCCTCAGCCAGTGACTGGCTCGCGGCGGCGACCTGGCTGGCGGCCGAAGCGGTCTGCTCCGCGCCGCTGCTCAGGGTCTCGGTGATGGAAGTCAGGATGCGGGTGGTGCCGTGGATGATGACAAAACTGATCAGAACGCCGAGGACGAGTGCGATGGCCAGGCCGACGAACAGTCGCAGCACGGAGCTGCGCAGCGTGTGGCTGGCTCCATCGGAATAGTTTACGGTGTTGGCGATGCCGGTTTGGGACGCCGCCTTGGAGATTCTGGCCATTTTTTCGCCCAGAGCCGTGCGTTGCCGGGTCAGTTCCGCCTGCGTGACGGTAATGTCCATGAGCTTCCGCATTCCCGTGAGGTAGCGCTGACAGGCCTCCCGGGCTTCCTTGATCTCTTTCAGGCTGCTCGCCTGGCTGAGCAGGGGTGTCAGCGTCACAAACGCCTTGTCGGCGGCTTCCAGCTTTGGAATGCCAGACTCGATGAGATGCGCATCCCGCAAGGCTAGCCCTTTGAAGGCGTCTTCGTGGGCGGAATGGATTGCCGATCGGATCTCCTCGACCAGGGCCAGCGGGTGAAGCCGTTCCTCCGGTTTGTCCGGGCCTGCGGCGTTCGTGAGAAAACCCTTCAGCGACTCCACCTGATGCTGGTACACAATGTTCATGGAGTTGATGGCCTCTTCTCCTTTGGTGCCGAGTTCGGTGCGTGCCTGCGTCAGCCCGGTGAGGTTTGCCTCGGTCTTTTCGAAGAGCCGGTGCCATTCCTGCACGTCGGGCAGCAGGCTGCCCAGCTCGTCCCGCAGTTCGCTCTGGCCGTGGTGCCGTTCCAAAAACGTTTTGGCCGCCTGAGCATGACTGTCCATGTCCTCCAGGGACTTTTTGCCCTTCTCCAGGTAGGCCGGATCCGTGGTGAACCCATAGCTGCGCATGTTCAGCATGGTCTCCAGCACGGCGGTATTGAAGTCGCCGGCGAGTTTGACCTCGGGCGCGTATTCATCCGCCATGGTGGTCGCTGATTGGGCGGCGTGGCGCATGTCCCAGGCGGCAAAACCACCGATCACTGCGGCAATGAAGATGAGCGTGGCAAAGCCGAGGGAGATTTTCTTGCCAAGGGTTAGGGATTTCATTTTCTGGAGGGGTGGGAAGGCTTTTGCGCGGCCGAAGGAGGAGCCGAGGCCCGGTGAATCTCAGTATTGCTGGGCCATGACGTCGATTGGCTGAGAGAATGTCCCCGTCGCGGATCTGGGTCGCCATGTGGACGGGAATCTCCGGGGCCACACCGCGCCGCGATTTCGGCATGAGGAAAGCGACGCCGCGAAATCATCAACAGATCGGGACGCATCCGGTATCACAGGGGCTTATCGACTGAATGAAGCCCCAGCTTGAATGTCACGCCGTCCTGAAATCTAGCTACGGAACCCGCCGGGTCAGCGGCGATATCGGCTCTGTGCCCACCCATCAACCGCCTGCCGGATAACGGTTAACGGCATAATTCCGCCGGCAGGTGGCCGGCGATGCCGCTGAGCGTGCTCCTACCCTGGGATACAACCGGGCTGCGGCTTACTCCCGCTGGCTACGGGGCCGCACCCCCACCGTCTTCATGTCGATCGCCTTGAAACCGAGGGCGTAAGCTGGGGAATCAGGACGCAGCCCTAGCTCCGGGTGCTGCGGGTCCACCAGCCCCGGATCGGCCAGGCGTGAGGCTGTGTCCTGCCAGCGTGCTTGCCAGTTGCTCCAAGGACTGCCGGCGAACGAGTACTTCGCCGCGTCAGTGCCATTGCGGGTATCGAACCACACGTTCCCGTCACTCACGAAGTTGTTGGTCGTGCCGCTCCAGTCGCTGCCGAGCAGGGTGCCGGAATTGGCGATGACGACATTGTTGGTGAACCAGAACGAACGATGCGGCTCGGCGCGCGTGCGCATGACCGAGTGCTCAACATTGAAGGCGAGCAAGTTGTTCCGGACCACGTTGTCGCGACCATAGTGCTGGTGAAAGCCGGCGCTCTTGCAGCGGTACACGACGTTGTTCTCCAGCAGGATGCCCGTGCTGCCTTCGTCGGTGTACAGACCCCAGCCGCCGTAGTCGTAGCTGACCACATCACGAAAAATGTTGTTTCGGATCACCGTACCCGGCTGTGGCCCAAGGGTGTAGATCCCGCCCATGTCACTGAGCCGGCCCTGGCCGACATCGTGGACGTCGTTGAACTCAATCAGGTTCGCCCGGCACGGTGTGTCGCGATAGCCCCAGTTCCAGCCGACGGAAATGCCGGTATAGTAGAGGTCGTGGATGTGGTTGTGGGCGATCCGGTTCGTGCCGCTCAGGAAGATGATGATGCCGCAGGCCGGCGGCATGAGGCGACCCAGGGCGTGCAGGTCATTGTCGGCGATGACGTGGGAATGGCAGGCGGTGAAGGCCGTAGGTTCCAGCTCACCCTGTTCGCCGATCCGCACACCACCGGCGCCGAGCGAACGGAATTCGCTGCCCGAGACGCGCCAGTGCTGGCAACCGCGCCCCAGCTCCAACCCATAGCCGCCCAGGTTTTTCAGCACGCAGTCCTCCACGGTGCAGCAGGTGGCAAACTCGGCCCGCAGGTTTCCCCGGGTCTGGCTCGCCGCCTGGGAGTCGATGCGTCCCTCGGGCGGAAGGTCGTAGTCGGCATCACTGAAGGTCAGCCCGCGCAGCGTTACGTTGGTGACGGATCGCTGCGCTTTTTCATCACCCTGCCAGCGGACCAGCTCCTCCAGCCGTGGTGCCACGATCACGGCCCGGTTCGGGTCAAAGCGGACGTCGGCCAGATAGCTGAGCACACCGGTGGCGCGGTCGAGATACCACTCACCCGGCTGGTCGAGCGCGTCGGGAGTGTTCTCGATCCAATACCGCGCATCCGGCTCATCCATCCAGACCGCCCGTGCACCACCGGGCAGGGTGGCGACGTTGGCCGCGGCATCGACTGAGCGTATGGGCACCTGCAATGAGGTCCACTTCATCAGCATGATGAACTCCGCCCCATTCGTCCAAGCCGGTCGCATGTCACCGGCCTTGAAGGGCACTTCGATGGGTGACTTGTCCCCCAGCCGCGCCCGGGCGCGAAAGAATCCCGTGTTTGGCGTCCGCGCCCGCTGGGCCCGTTCACCATTCACGAAGAGCTGGCGGAAATACCATTTCCCTTCGCGCACCGGAGGCAGTGCCACTTCCCAGAGCGCGGCGTTGGTGGGTGACCGCTGCCAGCCGGTGATCCGGGTGCCGCCGGAGAGAATCGGCCTGGCCCCGGCAGCAGCCTGGATCGTCAGGCCGGAATCCTCCGGGGTGAAGACGACGGTCTCCGCCAGTTCGAGCCGGCCATTCACCAGCTCGATGGTCACGGCTTCGCCGGAACCGTTCTTGCGCGCGGTGCGGGCCGCTTTCAACGCCGCCGGCAGCGTGGCGAATGGCCCGTCGGTTTTGATGAAATTCGCTTTCGCCCGGCGTCCCGACCACGCGTCGTTGCCACCGGGTGCGACGTAAAACGTGGCCGCCTCGGCATACGCCGAGAGCAGGCAAAGGGCGACGAAGGTGAAACAGCGCATAGACGGTCGGGGGCAGACGCGCCCAGACCGGAGGCGATTCAGTCCGGAATCAATGGGCGATTGCTTTCAGTGCCCGTGCCGGTGGTGCAGGTCGGGATAGTGCGGATGGCGGTGGACAAGTTCCTCGTGGCGGTGCGGGTGTGAATGCGGTTCGCCGGGAGGATCGCCGGGAGCATGGGCATGCTGGTGATGTTCGTCGTGGGTGTGCAGGTGGTCATGCTCCATCGGCTCGTGATGGTGCTCGTGCTCGTGGTGTTCGGTGAGGTGCAGCCACACGCCGACGGCCATCAACAGCCCGGCGATGATGAGCCCGGCCGTCATCGGCTCGTGGAGGAAAAGCACTGAAATCAGCGCGCCCACGAACGGGGCGAGCGCAAAGTAGGCTCCGGTGCGGGCGGAACCGAGATGCCGCAGCGCGAGCACAAAGAGGACGAGGCTCACCCCGTAGCCGAGCAGGCCGATCAACCCGATAGTGGCCAGCGTGCCGGCGGCGGGCAGTTTCGCTCCCAAGGCGAGTGCGATGCCGGTGTTGACCGCTCCGGCGCAGAGCCCTTTCAGCATCGCGATCTGCACCGGATCGGCCCCGGCGACATTCCGCGTGAGATTGTTGTCCGCCGCCCACGCGAGACAGGCGCCGACGATGGCCAGCGCACCCCACGGCACGCCCGCTTCCGGCCGTCCCAGCCACGAGAGCGCGGCGGCCCCGAGGGTGATGCAGGCCATGCCCCAGGCGATGCGGCGGTCGAAGTTCTCCTTGAACACAAACCACGCCAGTAACGCGGTGAACACGCCTTCCAGGTTCAGCAGCAGCGAGGCGGAAGCCGCCGGAGTGTGCGCCAGCCCGACCATGAGCAGCACTGGCCCGGCCACGCCGCCACAGAGGATCGCGCCGGCCAGCCAGGGTGCATCCCGTTCGCTGAGGAGGGCCTCCTTTGGGCTGCCCGTCGCGCGTCGGCTGAGCTGCCGCCACAGCGCCAGCCCCAGACCTGAGCCCAGGTAAAGCAGTCCCGCCAGCAGCATCGGCTCCACGGTGGGCAGCAGCCGTTTCGCCAACGGTGTGCTCGCGCCAAACAGCGCGGCGGCGGCCAGCGCATAGGCGATGCCGGTCAGTTTGGGGCCTCGATTCATGGTCCCTCGGGCACGGCGCGAAGTCCTTCAGCGACTGAGCCGCAGAAGTGTGCGGCCGAGCCGACGCCTACTTCTTGGCCTTGGCGGCTTCCTGCTTCTTCACCTCGTCGGCCAGTTTGGTGAGGTATTTCTTGGGGTCGGCCTTGAAGTCCTTCACGCAGTTCTTGCAGCAGAACTTGATGGTCTGGCCTTCATGGACCATTTCGAAGGGCGTCATTTCGCTGCCCTCGAATTTCTCCCCGGATACGAGGCAGAAAGCGAGCGGGTAAGGTTTGGCCTTCGTTTCCTTCCCCGGCGCGCCGGTCGCGGCCGGCGGCTGGGATTGGGTGTCGCCGACGGTGACGACGGTGGCGAGGCCCGTGAGCAGGGCGGCGGCGAAGAGGTGGGACAGGATTTTCATAGACTTGTGATGGTGCTTAAGATGTTGGGGAAACGGAGGGGACGCAAATTTTCAGGAGCGGGCCAGCCATCGTGAAAGACTGGTGCGGAGCTGGTGCCGGGCGCGATAGAGGCGTGATTCCACGGCCTTGACGGTCGTGGCGAGGATGCCGGCCGCTTCGGCGAGGGTGCGGTCCTCCAGTTCACAGAGCACGATGGCCTCGCGCAGGTCGTCGGGCAGGTCCGCCACGGCATCCCGTACGGCCGCCTGCTTTTCCGCGCACTCGGCCTGTTCGTCGGGCGATTTGCCGGCGGTGGGCAACGTGTCGCCCACCCCGGGACGATCGGCGTCGCCGGAGCTGTCCAGCGGCACTTCCGGCCGCCGGCCCATGGCGCGCAGGTGGTTGCGCGCCAGGTTGCCACCGATGGTGAAGAGCCAGGTGGAGAACTTCTGTTCCGGCCGGTAATCCGCCCGGTGCTGATAGACGCGGACAAACGTCTCCTGTGCGAGGTCGTTGGCGGCGTCCTCATCACGGACGAAGCGGCACAGAAAGCCGAACAATGCCCCGGCGTGCCGCTCCATGAGGGCGCTGAGGGCCGCCTCGTGTCCCGCCGCGAGCCGCGCCATGTCAGCCTGGTCGAGGGCGTCGGCCTCATGGGTGCTCATGGGCGGGGTGCGTCATCGCGTCCTCCAGGCGGCCGGGCAGGCCGAGCGTGAGGCGCTGCATCTCGGCCAGGTAGCGGGCGCCCATCTCCGGCGGCATCGTCCGGGCCACCTCCTGAAAATAGCGGAGCATCTGCGTCTGGCACTCCGCGCGGAGGGTGGCCGCCTCGGCCAGCTTGCGTTCCGCTTCGGGCGGGACATTGGTCGCGCCGCGCAACACTTCCGCAAGCTCGCGGTTCTTTGCGGCGAGGCGGGCGCACATCGCCTCGCACTTTGGCTGGTAGGCCTCATGCAGCGGGCGGATGCGTGCCATCTCGGCGTCCGTCAGTTTGAATTCACGGGCCAGCCAGGCGAGTTCATCCGGCGCGTGGCTCTCGGTGGCGAGACGGACCCGCACGGCGCTCCAGTAGCAGATGGCGAAGAGCGCGCCGCCCACCAGCAGGGCGCCGAGCAACCGGCCGATGGCCTGCAGTTTCTTCAAGGGGCGGTCCGTTCGAACGGGCTGACGGCGGCAACGTAGCGGGTCCGTTCGGTGCGGTAGGCCTGACCGTCGCCCGCCCGGATTCCGAACCAGGTACCCGCCAGCATCACGGCAGCGAGGCCGGCGGTGGCGTAGGCCGGGCGCAGGACGCGGCGGACGAAGTCCGCCAGCCAGCCCAGCGGGGACGCCGATTCCGCCGAACGTTCGGCGCGTTGCAACCGTTGCCAGACGCCTTCCTGAAAGCGCGGCGGCAGCGCCGGTGCCGGATGCGCCTCACGCAACAGGGCGCGCAGCTCCGGGTCGTCCGGGGTGGGGGAGGGAGGGTTCATGGGAAAAAGGCGGCGGGGAGCGCCCGCCGCCCGTGAGAGGTGCTCAGTTGCAACATGCCATGTGAGCGTGCGCCATTTTCGGGGATTGGCAATGCGCAGAAGCATTCGTGCCGCCAGCCGGAGCGGGGGCGGAATGGCCCGCCATTCCCATGCCCATGGCCATGCAGCCCATCGCATGCGGACTGGTGGCGGCGGGCGCGGTGGTCAAGGGCTCGGCATTGGCGGCGGCCCGCGGCGAATTCAGCGCCTCGGCGGCGCTGACGGCGAAGAGCGCGCCGATACCGACAGAGAGGAGGGCGAGGGAGACTTTGAGTGTTTTCATAATGGGACTGCGGAGTGATTTGTTTTGTTTCGTTCGGGCGACGAATTTCACCGCCCTTCACCACCGCTTACCCCGCCGCCGCGCAAACCCCGCGAACTTTGTTCAGCTTTCTTCGCGCTCTCCCAAGGCCGGGCATGTGGCTGTCCGATTGTGCTAAACGCACCTGATCGGATGGGCCGCCTTGAAATCAGCTCAGAGTCCAACCACGAGCCCCATTGCCAAATCACCGTTCCTCCCGAACCTTTGGCCAACCTCATGAACCCCTGGCTGGAGACCCTCCTTGCGCTGCTGGCCATCCTGCTGAGCTTTGCCGCCGGATTCTTCGCGTCACGGCTGCCCCGGCATTGGTGGCTGGTGGGTTACGTTCCACCGTTGGTGGTGGTTGTGGCCTTTGCCGTGGCCATCCGTCGGCCAGACGTCGCCATGCAGCCCTGGCTGGCCTGGATCTTCGTCGGCCGCTGGAAGACCTGCCTTATGGGGTCGGTGGTGGCCCTGCTGCTGGCCACGCTGATACCCCGGCTCGCCCTCCGGCGGGACCGGCTCGCCCTGCTGGCGCTGACCGTGATGGCGACCGGCTACGTCGGTATCTGGCCGAGCGCATCGGCGGCGGTCTGCCAGCCATACCTGGCTAGCTTAAAGACCCAGATGGGAACCGACGGCGTCTGCCGCCAGAGCACGGATTACACCTGTGGCCCGGCGGCGGCCGTCACCGGACTCCGCCGGCTTGGATTGCCCGCCGAGGAAGGTGAATTGGCCGTGCTCGCCCACACCAGCCCCGCCAGCGGCACCCCGCCAGAAGTCCTCACCGCCATCCTGAACGAGCGGTATGGCTCGCAGGGGTTGCGGGCGAAGCTGGGCCGTTTCCGGGATGTCTCCGAACTGCGTGGCCTCGGCCCCACGCTGGTCATCGTCCGTTTCAGCCTGCTGCTCGACCACTGGCTGTGCGTGCTGGAAGTCACCGACAATGAAGTTGTAGTCGGTGATCCCATGAACGGGCTGAACCGGCTGACCCATGCCGAGTTCAACGAACGCTGGCGGCACATCGGCGTGACACTCTCCCGGCCCTGACCGGCGGGTGGCCAAAAAACAGCCGAGAATTCCCAAACGATATGGTGCGGACCGGGCCCGGAAGGTTCTAGGTTTCATTGTCAGCCAGAGGGTGGTCGGTTTTGCCAGAAAACCGTTCCCCACACCGACACGCGAAACATACCCCTTATGAAACATATTCTTCCCTGGGCGATCCTTCGCCCGCTCAATGTCCTGCTGCTGGTCCTGGTGGCCGGCGTTGCCCGGGCCGGTGCCGATCCCGAGACCAGCGAAATCATGCAGCAGAAGCTGCTGCGTTCGCAGTCCGTGCTGCGCGGCATTGCGCTGCAGGATTTCGGGCTGATCCAGACCAACGCCGAACAGCTCGTGAAGCTTAGCCGGTTCAGCGGCTGGTATGCGCGCCAGACCCCGGAATACGAACTGTTTACGGTCGAATTCCGCCGCCATGCCGACGATCTGGTGAAGGCGGCCAAAGCCCAGAACATCGATGCGGCCACGCTCGCCTACACCCAGCTGACTTTCAGCTGCGTGAGCTGCCACCGCTCCATGCGCGGCGGGGCGGCCCAAAAAGTCAGCCTGCCGATGATCCAGCCCAAGCCGACCGACCCCAAAGCCAGTCAGCTGTAGGAGCCGAGGCGGTTGGCCTAAATCTTACTTAACTGCAGCGGGTTGCAGAGGGGCGCGGTCTCGCTCGCGCCGCATATCCTTCTCCACCGAACCCGTCGGAAACTGGTGATGCGCTTCGCTTCACTCGTCATTCGAAATTCGAAATTCGAAATTCCTGATTCGTTCGGCCCCCTTGCCCGACCGCCGCCCATCCCCCACCTTTCGCGGGCATGAGTTTGCTGCCGTTTGCGGGATTGCCCGTCCATACGCCCCGTCGTTTCGTTCCCGCCCAGATTGATCTGGGCGAGTGGAGCCAGATCGCGCCCCTGTACGATGCCCTCGCCGCCCGCGCCCCACAGGCGACGACCCTCGTGGCGTTCGAGCAGTGGATCCTCGATGGCGGCGAACTGGCCGCCGCCCTCGATGAAGAGGGCGCCAAGCGCTACATCGCGATGACGTGCCACACCGACAGTCCGGAGGCCGAGGCCGCCTACCTACATTTCGTCGAGAAGATCGAGCCGGAGCTGAAGCCCCGCCGCTTCTCGCTCGCCCAGCTCTTTCTGGCCCATCCGCTCCGCGCGCAACTGTCCAAGGACCGCTACGGCGTGTTCGACCGTGACACGGCATTGACCGTCGAGACCTTCCGCCCGGAAAACGTCGCGCTCGAAACCGAGGACTCCAAGCTGGGCAACGAATACAACAAGCTCGTCGGTTCGCTCACGGTGAAGTTCCGCGACGAGGAGAAGACGCTGCCGGCCATGGGCCGCTATCAGGAGGAGCCGGACCGGGCGCTGCGCGAAGAGACGTGGAAGCTGGTTGCCGAACGGCGTCTTACCGAGGCCGACAAGTTCGACGACCTGATGGATGGCCTCGTCAAGCTGTGCCACCAGATGGCGCTGAACGCCGGCTTCCCCAATTACCGTGACTTCGCCTTCAAGCTGCGCGGCCGTTTCGACTACACACCGGCCGATTGCGAACGCTTTCACGATTCCATCGCGACCGAGGTGATGCCGGTACTGCGCGATTTGCAGGCTCGTCGGCGTGAGCAACTGGGCGTGGAAACTCTCCGCCCGTGGGATCTCGGCGTGGACGCCCTGAACCGTCCGCCGCTGAAACCCTTCACCGACACTGCCGAGATGGAGCGCGGCTCGCAGGTGATCTTCGACCGGCTCGACCCGGAACTGGCGCGCGGCTTCGCCACGATGCGCGACCTGCGCCTGCTCGACCTCGCCAACCGCAAGGGCAAGGCCCCCGGTGGCTACCAGAGCACCCTCACCGAGTCGCGCCTGCCGTTCATTTTCATGAACGCCGTCGGCCTCCAGCGTGACGTGGAAACCATTCTCCATGAAGCCGGCCACGCCTTCCACGCACTGGCCACGCGGAATGAGGACCTCTACGCCTATCGCGGCGCGCCAATCGAGTTCTGCGAGGTCGCCTCGATGGCGATGGAACTCCTGGCCGCCCCGCATTTGGACGTCTTTTATCCCGAGGCCGAGGCGAAGCGCGCCCGCCGCGTGCATCTCGAAGGCATCGTTGGCGTGTTCCCATGGATCGCCACGGTGGATGCCTTCCAGCACTGGCTCTACACCCATCCGGAACACACCCGCACCGAGCGCCGCGCCGCCTGGCTGGCGCTCATGGACCGCTTCGGCGGGGCGGTGGATTGGACCGGCTTCGAGTCCGCCCGCGCCAACCTCTGGCACAAGCAGCTCCACATCTTCCTCTATCCGTTTTACTACGTGGAATATGGCATCGCGCAGCTCGGTGCTTTGCAAGTGTGGGCGAATTCCCGGCGCGACCAGCCCCAGGCGCTCGCTGCCTACAAGGCCGGCCTGGCGCTCGGCGGCTCGCGGCCTTTGCCGGAGCTCTTCGCGGCGGCCGGCTGCCGTTTCGACTTCAGTCGGGACACCTTGAAGCCGCTGACCGAACTCGTCCGGGCGGAACTGGCCCGACTCGCCTGAACTGCCGCTTCCTGTCTGATGTCCCAGTTTTCGCCACCACCACCGCCGCCGCCTGTGGCGGCCTCGCGCAGTCCGTCCTGGCTCACGGTCACGAACGTGCTGATCGCCGTGAACCTGGTGATCTTCGTCTGGCAGTCGCGGCACAGCATCTACTGGCAGAACCAGTTCGACCATCAGTACGCGCTGAGCCTGACGGGCATCCAGAGCGGCAAATGGTGGCAGTTCCTCACCTACCAGTTCCTGCACGGCGGCTGGATTCACATCGGCTGCAACCTGCTGCTGCTGCGCTCCATCGGCCCGGTGCTGGAGGACACGCTCGGCCCCCGGCGCTACCTGCTCCTGTTTCTGGGCAGCGGCGCCTTTGGCGGCGCGGTGCATCTGCTGGGGGCACGTCTCGCGCCGGAATATTTCGGCGCCCCGGTCGTGGGGGCCTCGGCGGGGCTGTGCGGGCTGCTGTCGGCGCTCTGCGCGATCTATTCGGAAATGCGGATGGATGTGCGCCTGTTTTTCATCATCCCGCTGACGATGCGCGCGAAGTTCCTGCTGCTCTTCATCGCGCTGTTCAGCGTCGCCGGCACCGTCTTCCCCTTCGGAAAGGTCGCCCACCTGGCGCACCTCGGCGGTCTTGTGGGTGGGCTGCTGATCCTGAACCTCATGTCGGTCAAGCCGCTGGAGCTCGACCCGATGCCGGAATGAAACCCCGTTGAAATCCCGCCGTCACCCATTAGCTTGCCACCATGCTTTCCGACCGTGATTACATGAGGGAGGACGACAGCCGACCGCCTTGGCCGGCTTCCGTCGTGATCATGGTTGTGCTCGTGATTGCGTTCGCCCTGCAGTGCATCAATGACGTTTATGTCGAGTCGCTGGTCGAGGGCTATCTGGCCCTGACCCCGGCGGCCATTTTACAGGGCCGCGTATGGCAGTTCCTGAGCTTTCAGTTCCTGCACACCGGATTGACTCATCTGCTCTTTAATGTGCTGGGCCTTTGGTTCTTCGGTCGTTCCGTCGAAAACATGCTGGGGCGAAATCGTTTTCTGATCGCCTATTTTGCCTCGGGCATTCTGGGGGGACTGCTCCAAGTGATCCTCATGGTGACTTTTCCGCGGCACTTTGCCCCGTTCGTTTTTGGCGCGAGTGCCGGCATCATGGGCGTGTTTGCCATTTTTTGCCGGCTCGAATCCACCTCCGAAATCCGTTGGAATTTCATCCTGCCGATCCGTGCCGATGTGCTGTTGTGGATCACGCTTGGTGTTTCTTTGTTCTTCACCGTGGTTCCCTCGGCCCGGGGCGAAAATGCGGCGCATGCCGCGCACTTGGGAGGGCTGCTGGCGGGTCTCGGCTTTGTGAAACTGGGGTGGCATCACGACTACATCCCGCTGCCCTGGGAGGGCTTGGCGGCGCGCGTGCGCTATTTTTTCCGCCGCCGCCAACCCGCACCGGTGCTAACGCCGCGTTTCACGGGCATTGATCCGATCGCATCCGTCAAACCGGCCAAGCCCGTGATGAGTGATGCCGATTACATCGCCCGTGAAGTGGACCCCATTCTCGAAAAGATCGCCGCCCACGGCATCCAAAGCCTCACGTCGCGCGAGAAGAAAATCCTCGAAGACGCCCGGGAACGCGTGGGGAAGCGGTAGGCATTCTGTCCTGCGGATCGCCCTGCCAGGTTTGCTCTACTGATCTACTGACTTACTGGCTTACTGGCTTACTTCCCCTCTTGGCGGTTGCGTCCCGCGCGTGGGGCAACTACTTAAAGCGCGCCGACTGTAGCGGAAAACCAGTCGACCTTCGGCCTCCGGGCCGGAAACGCCAAAACCGCGATGCACCAAGATTTCACAGCTTACGCCGCGCGTCTGCGCGAGTTCATCCGGCGCCATTCGCCGGAAGCCTCACCGGCTGATCGGCTCGCCCCGGCAGAGTCGGACGCCCAATTTGCCGCGCTCGCCCACGAGCTGTTCCAGCTCCAGTTTCATGCCAACGCGCCCTTTCGCGCGCTTTGCCTGCTGCGCGGGTTGACGCCTGATTCCCCGGGCGACTGGCGCGAGCTGCCGGCCCTGCCCACGGAGGCCTTCAAGGAGGCCGACATCTCCTGCCTGCAGGTGGCCGAGCGGGTGACGGTGTTTCACTCCAGTGGGACCACCCAGCAGGCCCGTAGCCGGCATCATCACAGCGCGGAATCGCTCGCGCTCTACGAGGCTTCGCTGAAGCCGTGGTTTCAGCAGCACCTGCTCGGTGATCACGACGAGCTGATCGAGAACGAGCAGCTCCGCCCGTGGGAAAAGCCCGCTTTCCTCGCGCTTACGCCACCGCCAATGGTTGCGCCGCACTCCTCGCTCGTCCACATGCTGGAAGTCGTGGTGCGCGAGTTCGGCGCGAGCGATTCGCTGTTCGCCGGATGCCTCGATCCGGACAGCACCTGGGCGCTCGATCTCGACCGGCTGCTCTTCGCCGTCCGCAAGTTGATGTGCGCGAACCGCCCGCTAGTGCTGCTCGGCACCGCCTTCAACTTCGTCCACCTGCTGGATCACTTCGCCGCGAACAACATCCGCTACCGGCTCGCCGCCGGTTCTCGCGTGATGGAGACCGGAGGTTACAAAGGGCGCTCCCGAGAAATGCCCAAGCACGAACTGCACGGGCTGATCACGAAGCACCTTGGCATCCCGCCGGAACGCATCGTGACGGAGTACGGCATGAGCGAGCTGAGTTCGCAGGCTTATGAAGCCTGCCAAGCGCGGAGCGGGGAGCGGGGAGCGGGGAGTTTTCGGTTTCCGCCGTGGGCGAGGGCGTTGGTGATTTCGCCGGAGACCGGGCGTGAAGTGGCCGAGGGCGGCACCGGGCTGCTCCGGATCATCGACCTAGCGAATGCCTGGTCGGTCCTCGCCGTGCAGACCGCCGATCTGGCCATCCGGCGCGGCAATGGCTTTGAACTGCTTGGTCGCGCTGCTGCGGCCGAAGCCCGTGGCTGTTCCCTGATGGCGGCGTGAACTACCTTTTTCCCGAATGAACCTGCCCGGACTCTTCCTCGCCGATCTGCCGCCCGAAGCGGTGCTTACCCCGGCGCTCGTGCGCGATGCGGCCATCGCGATCAAGCGCAACCGGGCGCGCTGGCTCGCACAGCGGAAGACGCAGGAACTCGTCGAGATGGTCGCCTACACGGCGGAACGCTGGCTCGATCCCGCCAATCATTTTCGCAAGCTGGCCCTGGCGCGAGGACCGGCCGAGACGGGCTTTGGCGCGGCCACACTGGCCCGAGGCCTGGATGGCTTTTTCCGAGGACTTACGGTCGAGAACCTGCACGCGCTGCTCGTGCAAGACCTCGGCGAGGTCCGCCGCCTGGATGAGTTTGCCGCGCCGCTGCCGGAGCTGCGCGCCGGACGGCTCGCCCTGGTGCGCGGGCCGGAACTGCTCGCCCACATCGCCGCCGGCAACCTTCCGAATTCCACCCTCATGTCGATGGTACTGGGGCTGCTGCTGAAGTCGGCGCAGTTCGTGAAATGCGGGCACGGGGCGAAGTTCATCCCGTGGCTTTTTGCGCATTCGCTCGCCGACCTGGAACCCAAGCTTGGCGGCTGCCTTGAACTGGCCAACTGGCCCGGCGGCACGTTGGAACTGGAGGCCGCGCTCTTCGCTGAGGCCGACTGCGTGACCGCACAGGGCAGCGACGAGACCCTGGCCGAACTGCGCCGGCGGGTGCCCGGACGGTCGCGCTTCGTCGGCTACGGGCACCGGCTCAGTTTCGGGTTCGTCGGCGCGGAAATGCTGTCGAGCTACATGGCACGCAAGGTCGCCGAGCGCGCGGCGGCGGATGTCACCGCATGGAACCAGCTCGGCTGTCTGTCGCCGCACATCTTCTACGTCGAGGATACCGGCGCGACTTCGGCCGAGGGCTTTTCGGAGTTGCTGGCGACGGCGCTCGCCGAGCGCGAGCAGGCCGAACCTCGTGGCGAGCTTTCGCCGGAGGAAGCGGCGCTGATCGCCAGCCGGCGGTCCTTGCACGAGCTGCGCTCTGCGCGTCATGCGGCGGCCCAGGAGGAGGCGGTCACGGCTCCGCGTGGGGCCTTCTTCGAGACACCCAATCCGGGTACGAAGGTCTGGGCCAGCGATGGTTCCACCGCTTGGACGGTCGTGTTTGAGGCCGACCCGCGCTTCCACCTCTCGTGCCTGAACCGCTTCGTTTACGTGAAGCCCTGCCGCACCCTGGCCGAGGCGTTGCACCATGCCGACACGCAGCACGGCTGCGTGAGCACGGTGGGCCTCGGCGTCACCGAGGGCCGCGCTGCCGAACTCGCCCTGCAACTCGCGAACTGGGGCGTCCCGCGTGTCTGCCCGCTCGGCAAGATGCAGGAACCGCCCGTCGGCTGGCGCCACGACGGCCGCCCCGCCCTCGGCGAACTCGTCAGCTGGACCGACTTCGAAAAGTAAATTCCCGGCCTTGGACCTTGGACTCGGAACTCGGGACCCATTTTGATTATGGAATTAAGAAAAAGCTTTCAGTTTGAAGCCGCCCACCGCCTGCCGCAGGTGCCGCCTGGGCACAAATGCGCCCGCCTCCACGGCCACAGCTTCGTCGTCGAACTGGTGCTCGAGGGCCCCCTCGACCCGTACTTCGGCTGGGTGATGGACTACGCCGACATCAAGAAAGTCTTCCGCCCGCTCTACGAGCAGCTCGACCACAACTACCTCAACGACCTGCCAGGCCTCGAAAACCCGACGAGCGAAAACGTCGCCCGCTGGATCTGGACCCGCCTGAAGCCGCTGCTGCCGCTCCTCAAGGAAATCGTGATCGCCGAGACCTGTTCCTCGAAGTGCGCGTATCGGGGTGACTAGCGAAATTGCGAGGTGCGAATTGCGAATTGCGAATGAAGAGAAAGAAGCGGATGAAGGATAAATGATGAGTGAGGAGAGGGGCGCGACCGGCGATCTCTGCCTCGTCCCGAAAGGAGAACTTGAGCCTGGAACTAAAGCCAATAACCGATGCCAATCGGGCAATTGACTGTATGAGGAAATTTCCAATTTCAATGGCCACAATGGTCGTGACTTCAACCTATGTGACCGCAGATCGACTCCCGGTACTCCATGTAAGTCACGAGGACGATGAGGGCGAAAGTCTGTGGCATTTCCATTGCGGAAATGGCGATTATTCAATGGATAAGATGCAATTGGTTCGCCTTGATACTGTCCTGTCTTTCGACCCAAATCTGACTGCCCTTGCCGATTTGAAGAAAGGTCAAGTCGCCAGGCGGGAGTCTGCTAACGATCCTTGGGCAATCCGTTGTGAATAGTTGCCGCACTGAGCCCCAATAGGGACATTTCTCCTATTTCCGAAGGCTGGGTCGTCTCTGACGCGTTTTTCAGACACCCTGTGTCAGGGTAATTTCCGGTTATTCCTCCGGAACGAACTGCGCGGGCCGCGTTGATTCCTTGGGCAAAGCCAAAGGCCCAGTCAGGCCGGCCCCTGTTTCTTCCTCCCTTCGCGCCTTCGCTGTTCATCCCCCACTTTTTCCTTTTTCCCTTTTCCCTTTTCCTTACCCACTCTCCGCCCATGAAGACACGTCCGCTTGGCAAGACCGGGCTTCAGCTTCCCGTGCTGGGTTTTGGCGCGAGTTCGCTCGGGGGCCGAGTTCCGCAATGTGACCCTGGATGAGGTGGTGCGCTCGGTGCAGATCGCCCTCAACTGCGGGCTGAACTTCATCGACACCTCGCCCTTCTATGGGCGCGGCATGAGCGAGGTGCTGCTGGGCGTCGCCCTGCAGGACGTCCCGCGCGACCGCTACACGATCTGCACGAAGCTCGGCCGCTACGATCTCGCGCATTTCGACTTTTCCGCCAAGCGCGTCGCCGAGAGCATCGATGTCTCGCTGCACCGGCTGCGCTGTGGGCACCTCGACATCGTGCTGTGCCACGACATCGAGTTCGTGCCGATGCAGCAAATCGTGGACGAGACGCTGCCCGCGCTGCGCAAGGCGCAGCAGGCCGGCAAGGTGCGCTTCATCGGCTTCAGCGGCTATCCGCAGAAAATCTTCCGCTTCATCTGTGACCAGGCCGACGTGGACTGCGCGCTGAGCTACAACCAGTACACGCTCCAGAACACGCGTTTCGCCGACGAGACGGTGCCCTACCTCAAGGCCCGCGGCGTGGGCGCGATCAACGCCGGCCCGTTCAGCGCCCGGCTGCTCACGAACGCGCCGCTGCCCGCCTGGCTCAAGGAGCCGGAAGCCGTGAAGGCCGCCGCCCGCGCCGCCGCGCTGGCCTGTGCGAAACGCGGCTCCGACATTGCGAAGCTCGCGCTCCAGTTCAGCATCGCCAACCCCGACATCACCACAACCATCGCCGGCAGCGCGAACCCCGACAACATCCGCAACTGGGCCAAGTGGGTGGCCGAACCGATCGATCAGTCCCTGCTCGCCGAAGTGCAGGCGATCTTCGCGCCGGTGAAGAACCTCGGCCACACCGAGGGGCTGGCGGAGAACAACTGAGCGGTGCATTGATACGCCTTCGCATCCTCAGCGATCTGCACCTGGAGTTCGCGCCCTTTGAGCCGCCCAAGGCCGAGGCGGACGTCGTTGTTCTGGCCGGCGACATCCATCCCGGAGTCAGATCCGTCCGTTGGATTCAGGAAAAGTTTCCCGACCTGCCCGTCGTTCTGGTTCTAGGAAACCATGAGTTTTACGGACACGCCTTGCCCAAACTGAATGACGATCTGAAGGCCCGCTGTGCCGGCAGCAACGTTCATCTGCTCGACAATAGCGGTGCGGTCATCGACGGAGTCCGTTTTCTGGGCGCCACCCTGTGGACGGATTTCAATCTGTTCGGATCGCCCAGTCACGCGGGGCGAGCAGCGGCGGAAAGGATGACCGACTACAAACGCATCCGGGTCAGTCCGCAGTTTTCCAAGCTGAAAGGCCGGGACACTGCCACCCTGCATGCCCGCAGCCGCAAATGGCTGGAAGTCCAATGCCAAGAGCCCTTTGACGGCCCAACCGTTGTGGTGACGCACCATGCACCGAGTGCCCGTTCCCTCCAACCTGCCTTCCAGTCCGATCTGCTCAGTGCGGCCTACGCCTCCCATCTGGATGAATTCGTCACCACTTGCGGGGCGGCACTCTGGGTGCACGGACACACCCATTGGTCGGTGGACTACCGGATCGGAAACACGAGGGTGCTGGCAAACCAGCGCGGCTATCCGGATGCGGCTCCCAATGGCTTTGACCCCGCCCTGATTGTGACCGTCTGAGGGATGCGAAACGATCGTCCAAGGGAAGCACGGTCAGGGACTTCGAGTCTTGAAGGATTTGACGGACGTGGGCACGCTGCTTCAACTGAAAGGCGTCAGGCGCGAGTCGGAGTGGCTGCGGGGATTGTTCGCCAAATACGGCACCTTGGAAATGTATGAGCGAGTCCGACAATACCTCGATGAATGAGCCGGTATCTCCTTACCGGGCCGGTGTTCCTGGCAGTCCGGACCTGGATCTGCCTGACTGGGGCGGCCAGTTGCCCCGTTCGGCGCGGATGCCGATGGATCAATGGCTGGCCTACTGCCGGTCCAATCTCCCCCGTCTCCGTCAGTCGCCGGGATTTGCCGAGCGGCGGCGGCAGCACGGTGTAAGGGTGGAGTTTTGTATCTGAGCGGGTGTTCTGGGGCGCATCTTTTCACCGTGGTTAGCTCTTCCAGCAAACCTGTTCGGGCCCGGCGAGAGCTGGCGCTGGCGGCCGAAAGAAAACCCGGTGGGGCGAGCGTCCTCGCGAGCCGAGGCGGCCTTGGGCTGGGG
>CAIXUG010000069.1 GCA_903922605.1 uncultured Verrucomicrobiota bacterium | reverse complement strand
GCCTCACGGGCCTCACCGGAGCCAAGGGTCAGGCGGGCGCGAATGGGCTGAACGGGACCAATGGCGTGAACGGTACCAACGGACTGGCCGGCAGCGTCGGCGCGACAGGGGCCACGGGTCTGACCGGAGCGACTGGTCTAACCGGCAGCATCGGCCCGATCGGCCCTATAGGCCTCACGGGCCTGACGGGCCTGACGGGCCTGACGGGCAACGTCGGACCGAGCGGCCCGACGGGCTTAACGGGAGCGAAGGGTCTGGCGGGCCTGAACGGGTTGAACGGGACCAACGGCGTGAACGGTACGAACGGATTGGCCGGTAGCGTCGGCCTGACTGGGGCCACAGGTTTGACCGGAGCCACCGGGCTCACGGGCAGCATCGGACCGATCGGTCCCACGGGCCTGACCGGCAGCGTTGGACCAAGCGGTCCAACGGGCCTGACCGGAGCCATCGGCTTGGCGGGTGCGAACGGGCTGAACGGAACCAACGGTGTGAGTGGGACCAACGGAGTGGCCGGTAGTGTTGGCTTGACGGGGGCCACGGGTTTGACCGGAGCGACGGGTCTAACCGGCAGCATCGGACCGATCGGCCTCACGGGCCTGACCGGCAGCGTTGGACCAAGCGGCCCGACGGGCCTGACCGGAGCCACCGGCTTGACGGGCTTGAACGGGCTGAACGGAACCAACGGTGTGAATGGCACCAACGGATTGGCCGGTAGCGTCGGCCTGACTGGGGCCACAGGTCTGACCGGAGCGACTGGTCTAACCGGCAGCATCGGCCCGATCGGCCCTATAGGCCTCACGGGCAACGTCGGACCGAGCGGCCCGACGGGCTTAACGGGAGCGAAGGGTCTGGCGGGCCTGAACGGGTTGAACGGGACCAACGGCGTGAACGGTACGAATGGATTGGCCGGTAGCGTCGGCCTGACTGGGGCCACAGGTCTGACCGGAGCCACCGGGCTCACGGGTAGCATCGGACTGACAGGCCCAACCGGATTAACCGGACCGAAGGGTTTGGCGGGCGCGAATGGGCTGAACGGAACCAACGGCGTGAGCGGCACCAATGGATTGGCGGGCAGCGTCGGGCCGACAGGGCCAGCGGGTTTAACCGGAGCCACCGGGCTGACGGGCAACATCGGACCGATCGGCCTCACGGGCCTCCCCGGCAGCATCGGAGCGACGGGGCTAGCAGGATTGACCGGAGCCCCTGGATTAGCTGGGGCGAATGGGCTGAACGGAACCAATGGTGTGAGTGGCACCAACGGACTGGCTGGCAGCGTCGGCCCGACGGGCGCCACGGGCTTGACTGGAGCGGCAGGGTTGACGGGCAGTATCGGACCCAGCGGCCCGACGGGCCTGACTGGAGCTACTGGGCTGACCGGCAGCATCGGAGCCACAGGGCCCGCAGGGTTGAATGGAGCCACGGGCTTGGCAGGCAGCATCGGACCAATCGGTCCCACGGGCCTGACGGGCAGCATTGGACCAAGCGGTCCGATTGGCCTGACTGGAGCTACCGGATTGGCGGGCGCGAACGGAATCGCCGGCAGCGTCGGCCCGACGGGAGCCACCGGATTGACCGGAGCCATCGGGCTGACGGGTAGCGTCGGCCCGGCAGGGCCAGCGGGCTTGACCGGAGCCACCGGGTTGACCGGCAGCATCGGACCGATTGGTCCGACAGGTCTGACCGGAGCCACCGGCTTGGCGGGCGCGAACGGGTTGAATGGGACCAATGGTGTGAGTGGCACCAACGGGCTGGCCGGACCGGCGGGAGCCAATGGCACGGGTGGTTCATCCCAGTACGCCTATATTTATAATTTGAGCGCCCAAGTGGTGCCGCTGGAAACCGCTGTCACCCTGAGTGACACCGGTGTTCATACCGCCGGGATTACGCACGCTTTGGGCGGCTCGGCCGTGGTCATTGTCAACGCGGGAGACTACAAGATCTCCTTTTCGGTGTCGGGGACTGAGCCCAACCAGTTCGGGCTCTTCCTAAATGGGATCGCGGTTCCGGAATCCGTCTATGGCTCGGGCGCGGGCACCCAGCAGAACTCGGGACAGGTCATCCTCGCGATCCAGGCCAACGACGTTCTCACCCTGCGAAACCACTCGTCTGCGGCGGCGGTCACGCTGGCGGCGGCACCGCCCATCGGCGGCACTGCGGGAGCCGTCAACGCCTCCGTCCTCATTCAAAAACTAAACTGATGTCAAATGCCTGGGGAGCGATGAGTGGCGAGAGAACAGCGAACTGCGAATTGGCTCAGTGACCCACTGCCCCCCTGCGATCGTCACTCGTCAATCATCACCGTGCGCCGCGCGCTCAATTCCCACCCACATCCGCCTTCAGCCAGCCGGAGCCGCCGTAGTACCAGCGCGAGGCCGGCAGCGGCTCCACGTGGGCGTCGGCCATGGCCACATTGCTTTTGGCGTTGTGACGCAGATGCGGTCCGCCCCAGTTGGGGTCCGAGGTGGAGGGCACTGTCACACAAGAGGTGCAGGGGGCGCTGTTGACCGGATCATGCAGCACCCAAGCGCCGGGCTTTTCGGGTGAGTTCACGGTCACACAGGTGAGCGGGTCCTTGGTCGCCTTGGGCTGGCTGGCACCGTCGGTCAGGTGCACGGTGGCGGCGGGACTGCGGACATCGGAATCCTTCACTTGCGGATACGTCGACGCATCCCAGGTGCCGGGCCAGTCGCAGCCGCCCACGCCAAAGTTCATGGCGTAGTTCGACACCGCCTTGTTCTGCTGGTCGCTCGGATAGAGTGCGACCAGTTCCTTGAACTTCCGGCTCTTCGACGGGCAGAGGATCAGGTTCGTCGTCTGGGTGAAGGGCGCGAGGAAGTTGAACCAGGCCTTGCGGTCCACGTTGTTGCCGCGCACCGCAAAGGTCGGGGTGAAGCGGCCCTGATTGTCCCCGCCATAGATCGACTGCGCGATGACCATCTGATGCAGGCTGTTGATACAGGAGGTGGCCCGGCCCTTTTCCTTCGCCCTCGCCAGCGCCGGCAACAGCATGCCCGCGAGAATGGCGATGATTGCGATGACGACCAGCAACTCGATCAGGGTGAAACCCAAAGAATACCGCCGGCGGGAGGGGATGGTTTTCATGGGCGAAATGTGAGTGCGTTCGTGGCATTCCCGGTGAATCCGGTCAATGCCACGATTGAGGCTTGGGCCGTCATTGGAAAATCACCCCCACGTCTCCTTTCGCATGGTTCTGCCTTTCGTGCTAACACCCGGCCATGCGCTACGTGATGCGGCAGAAATTCTGGAGCTTCGGCGACGACTACAAAATCCGCGATGCCGACGGCAACGACGTGTATTTCGTGGATGGCCGCGTCTTCAGTTGGGGCGACAAGCTGTCGTTTCAGGACATGGAGGGACACGAACTCGCCTTCATCCGGCAGAAGCTGCTCGCGTGGGGGCCGACCTATTATATCGAGCAGGAGGGCAGGGTAATCGCGGAGGTGCGCAAGCACCTGTTCACGCTGCTCCGCTGCAAGTTCACCGTGGACGTGCCCGGTCCCGACGATCTGGAGGCTCAGGGCAGTTTTCTCGATCACGAATACACCTTTGAACGTCATGGCCAGACCGTGGCGACGGTGAGCAAGCGCTGGTTCACCTGGGCCGACACCTACGGCGTGGAGATTGCCGAGGGCGAAGACCCGGCGCTGATCCTGGCCAGCGCCGTGGTCATCGACCTAGTCTGTCATGGCGATGATGCCAAAGGGCGGCACTGAAGAGTAGGACGGGCGGCCCGCCCGTTTTCCATATTTGTCTTCGAGGTCAAAGCGCTCGCGGAGCAAAGAAAGT
Source organism: uncultured Verrucomicrobiota bacterium (assembly GCA_903922605.1). Taxonomy (GTDB): domain Bacteria; phylum Verrucomicrobiota; class Verrucomicrobiia; order Limisphaerales; family UBA9464; genus CAIVQB01. Next base: position 247,392 of record CAIXUG010000069.1, on the reverse strand, counting down.
TTAGAGGACGGGTGAGCCGTCCCGTCCTACTTGGGAGACGGCCCACCCTTCCTTTGAAATTGTTGTCCTGCGGAACCGCCCGCCATAGTCTCAGTTCTCTCGCCTGTTCCTATGAGCAAACGCAGCTTCCTCGCCCTCGCCCTCTCACTTCTCGCGGTACTGAGTAGCCGCGCTGAAGAGCCCAAAGCTCCGGTGCGCTTCGCCATTGTCGGGCTGACCCACGACCATGCGCGCGGGTTCATTCCCGCCGCACGAGGGCGGACCGATATCCAATTGATCGGCATCGTGGAAGCCGACCATGCGCTGGTGGCGCGTTACGCCAAGGCCTACCAGCTCGATGCCGGCCTCTTCTACGACAGCCTCGCGGACCTGCTCCGCAAGACCAACGTGCAGGCGGTCGCGACCTTCACCAGCACGTTCGAGCACAAGCGGGTCGTCGAGGAATGTGCCGCCCGCGGCCTCACCGTGATGATGGAGAAGCCCCTCGCCGTGAGCATGGAGCACGCCCGGGCCATGCAGGCCGCCGCGAAAAAGGCCGGCATCCAGGTCCTGGTGAACTACGAGACGACCTGGTACCCGGCCAATCACGCCGCCTACACCCTCGTGAATGACCAGCACGCCATTGGCGACCTGCGCAAGGTGGTCGTCCACGACGGCCATCGCGGGCCGAAGGAGATCAACTGCTCAACCGACTTTCTGAACTGGCTGACCGATCCGGTGCTCAACGGCGGTGGTGCCCTCATGGATTTCGGCTGCTACGGGGCGGACCTCATCACCTGGCTCATGCACGGGCAGCGCCCGACCTCGGTCTTCGCCGTGACGCAGCAGATCAAGCCGGACCTCTATCCCAAGGTGGACGACGAGGCGACGATCGTCCTCACCTACCCGCACATGCAGGGGATCATCCAGGCCTCGTGGAACTGGCCGATCGACCGCAAGGACATGGAAATTTACGGCCAGACGGGCCAGATCCTCATTCCCAAAAAGGACACCCTGAAACTGCACGTCCGCCCCACTCCGGAGACGGAGCAGACGCCGGCGCCGCTCACCGGCGCACAGGCCGATCCGCTCTCGTACCTGGCGGCCGTCGTGCGCGGCGAACTGAAGCCGGCCGGACTGTCCTCGCTGGACGTGAACGTGACCGTGACCGAAATCCTGGAAGCGGCCCGCACATCGGCGAAGACCGGCAAGCGGGTGGATTTGAAGTGAGCGAAGAAGGGATTTTTAACCGCTGATCGGCACTGATCTCTCGGCCCCGATCGCCTCTTTGGATCAGTGTTCATCAGTGCAGATCAGTGGTTCAGCTTTCCTGGGTTTCCGTGCTTCATTCCGTCCAACTGTTTGGCTTGCCAAATACAGTGGGTGCGTCATCAATCTGAACGCCCCACGGATTTGAGCCATGCAGTCTGCCGATTCATTGCGCTTTTCTGCCACCCGCCGTGCCGGGGCATTTACCCTCGTCGAGATGCTGGTGACCGTCGCCTGCATTGCGGTACTGGCGGCCCTGCTGCTGCCGGCGCTGATCAGCGCCAAGGAGCGGGGGCGGCGCGTGGCGTGCCTGAACAACCAGCATGAGTTCTACCTCACGCTGGTCCTCTACGCCCATGATCATAATGACCGCCTTGCCCCCGGCTACTCCGATCTGGGCGAGCGTCAGGTGTCGAACCCAGCGGCCAAGCTCGACGAGCATGTGGTGCTGCTGTCCCACCGCATGCGCACCAACCTGATCAATACGGCCGGTGGCAATTACCGCTTTCTCGTGTGCCCAGGCTTGGGCGACCCCTTCAACCGGCCCCAAGGGTACGACTCCTATCAGGATTACGGCGTCATCATCGGCTACACCTATCTCGGTGGCCACAGCGGCACGCCTTGGGAACCCACCGTAACCACCACCAACCAATGGATCTCGCCACAGAAACTGACCGACAATCCCGGCCTGCCCCTGCTGGCGGATCTCAACGCCTGGTCGGTCGCCGAGGGGATCGCCTTTGCCCCGCATGCCGCGCGTGGTCCGGTGATGCGGCAGGGTGATTCCCGCATCCGCACGAACCTCAGTTCCGAGGCTCTGGGTGCGGTCGGCGGTAACGTCACGGTGTTGGATGGATCGGCCGCTTGGAAACCCATCTGGCAGATGAAAACCTACCGTGGCTCGCGGCTTTTCAGCGAGGACGGGGCCTTTGCGATGTGGTAGGTGGGCTGAAAATCCCTTTGCCTGAAAGGCCCGCTTCTGGCTTCACTCTCCGTGTGATCTCCGTTGCCCTGAGCACGACCACTACCGCCTAGCGTCCGCAGCCCGTTGCTGCCGGACGCCTCACGCCTCGCACCTGAACCGGTTCGGGGCGTTTTTGTTTCCCGCGATATTGACTGAACCACGAAGACCCGAAGATGCGCCGAGAAGAGAAATTAATTTGGAAAACAGGAAAACAGGAAAAGAACTGTCTTCTTCCTGCTTTCCTGTTTTCCAAATTCATTCTCTGTCCGGCCTTTGTTCCTTCGTTCCTTTGTTGTTAAATTTCCCCTCCCTTTTTCCGATGCAAAACGACGAATCCCAGCCTGACGAGTCCCAACCGCAGCCGCCAAACCCTGGTCCCAGCCCTGAGCTGGTGAACCGGTATGGCCTCGTTCCGCCCGACTTCGAGGCCGCCAAGACCGATGTGCAGCGCAAGACTCTCGATCAACGCGCCCAGATCGACGAACTCGCGCGCCTGCGGCACTCCTGCGCCCACATCCTCGCCACGGCGGTGCTGCGTCTCTGGCCGGATGCCCTGCTCGACATCGGGCCTTGGACCGAGGACGGCTTCTACTACGACTTCGACCTGAAGCACCGCTTCTCGCCCGACGACTTCCCGAAGATCGAGGAGGAGATGCGCAAGGTCACCAAGGAGAACCAGGTCTTCGAGAAGTCGATCAAGACGCGCGAGGAGGCCCTGGCCTACTTCGCGGGCAAGGGCCAGAAGTTCAAGGTCGAGCGGCTCGGCGACATTCCCGAGGGCGAGGTGATCAGCTTCTACCAGAACGGCGAGTTCGTGGACCTCTGCGCCGGACCGCACGTCATGCGCACGGGCAACGTGAAGCCCAGCGGCATCAAGATGCTGAAGGTGGCCAGCGCCTACTTCCGCGGGAACGAGAAGAACCCGCAGCTCCAGCGCCTCTACGGCACTGCCTTCAAGAACAAGGAGGAGCTCGACAAGTGGGTGACGATGCAGGAGGAGGCCAAGAAGCGCGACCATCGCAAGATCGGCGCGGAGATGGGCCTGTTCGCCTTCGACGCCGAGTACGTCGGGCCCGGCCTCGCGCTGTGGCTGCCCAAGGGCACGGTGCTGGTCGAGGAGCTGGAGAGGCTGGCGAAGGAGACGGAATTCCAGGCCGGCTACGTGCGCGTGAAGACGCCGCACCTCGCCAAGGAGAAGATGTATAAGACGTCAGGGCATCTGCCGTACTATGCGGATTCGATGTTCCCGCCGATGGAATTGGGTGAATTGGATGGTGAAGAACGTCAGCAGCTCGAAGCTGAGATTTCAAATCTCCGCGCCAAGGAGGCGATGCATAGTTTTGAGCTTTCTCAGCTCCATCCGGTGAATGACATAGCTAGGTTTCTCAGTGTTTCAGACTCGCTCAAGAGTGTTCGGCAGGATTTAGAAAAACCAAAAATGCCGGTCACGCGCTACTACCTCAAGGCCATGAACTGCCCGCATCACCACCGCATCTTTGCGGCGGAGCCGCGCAGTTACCGTGACTTGCCGTTGCGGCTGGCGGAGTACGGCACGAACTACCGCTACGAGCAGTCGGGCGAGCTCTTCGGCCTGATGCGCGTGCGCGCGCTGAACATGAACGACGCGCACCTCTACTGCACCGCGGAGCAGTTCGCGGAGGAGTTCCGCGCGGTGAACGACATGTACCTGAAGTACTTCAAGATCTTCGGCATCGAGAAGTACCAGATGCGCTTCAGCACGCATGATCCCGCGCGCCTCGGCCAGAAGTTCGTCAACGAGCCCGAGCTGTGGAAGAAGACCGAGGACATGGTCCGCCAGGTCCTCATCGACTCGGGCATCAACTACGTGGAGGTGGCCAACGAGGCCGCCTTCTACGGCCCGAAGATCGACGTGCAGGTATGGAGCGCCATCGGCCGCGAGTTCACGATCGCGACCAACCAGGTGGACTTCGCCGTGCCCGCGCGCTTCGGCCTGACCTACCGCGACCGCGACAACACGGACAAGACGCCGCTGTGCATCCACCGCGCACCGCTGGGCACGCACGAGCGCTTCATCGGCTTCCTGATCGAGCACTACGCCGGCAACTTCCCGCTCTGGCTCGCGCCCGAGCAGGTCCGCGTGCTCACGCTCAACGACGATGCCGCCCTCGTGGACTACGCCAAGGCCATCACCGCCGAGCTGCGCGCGAACTTCGTCCGCGTCGAGGGCGACTACGGCGCGGACCCCGTGAAGGCCAAGATCTCCGACGCCGAGCACGCCCGCGTCCATACCATGCTGGTGATCGGAGGCCGCGACATGGAAGCCGGCGCCGTGAGCGTCCGCCTCCACGGCAAAGGCAACATCGGTGCGAAGCCGAAGGCCGAGGCGATTGCTGACATCCTGGCCTCGATCCGCGAACGGAGGGCGTGAGGTTCGCTCGGCGGGCGGAATCGTGAATTATCCCGAAGGGATTTCATCATTCAGCCCAGCGTTGCGTGACGAAGTCAGGCTACGCTGGGTAAGGTCGAGGAATTGAAATCTACCCTGAAGGGGTAGCATCAAATCCCAACGACACATGCTGCAACCGCGTTGCGGTAGAAAGCATTTTTGGACAATGACCCAGGGTAGGCGCTCTGCGCCAACCCTGGGCTAAATGATGGAATTCCTTCAGAATTCTCGAAAGTGAACATAAGAGGGGACCGCTCGGTTTTGAATGCCTAACGCTGGCCGTTAGACGTTTAAAGTACGGCGTCGCAGGCTGATCGTGCCATTGTTCGCAGGAAAGCCGCCCACCGATTGGTTTCTTCTTCCATTTCCCCAAACCTCCCTTGGCATTCTGGGTGAACTTGCGCCACCGTCGCAGCGTCCACTCTCCATCATGGTTTTCGGAACTCAACGCGGTTGGCTGCTGTTCGGGGTGCTGCTTGGGCTTTGGGCCGGGCTCACACCGGTCCGGGCGGTCACGGTGCGCAAGGTGGATTTCAACCACGACGTGCAGCCGCTGCTCTCGGACAACTGTTTTGCCTGCCACGGACCGGACACCAACAAGATCAAGGGCAAGCTGCGACTGGATCTCCGGGAGGTGGCCACGAAGCCCGCGAAGTCCGGTAAGACGGCCATCATTCCGGGCAAACCGGATGACAGCGAACTGGTCCGCCGGCTGTTCACGACCGATGAGGACGACCGGATGCCGCCGACCGAGTCGCACAAGACCCTGACCGTGGCGCAGCGGGAAATGCTGCGGCGCTGGATCGCCGAGGGTGCTGAATACAAGGGGCATTGGGCCTACACACCGCCGGTGAAGCCGGTCATCCCCGCCGGTGCGCAGGCGATTGATTTTCTGGTACGCCAGCGCGTCCGGGAGGCGGGGTTAAAACCAGCTCCCGAGGCGGATCGCCGGACGCTGGCGCGGCGGCTTTATTTTGACCTCGTCGGCCTGCCACCGAAGCCGGAGGAGATCGCCGCTTTCGAAAAGGACAAGTCACCCGAAGCCTATCGTCGGCTCGTGGAGCGGTTGCTGAGTTCGCCGCACTACGGCGAGCGCATGGCCATCGGCTGGCTGGATGTCGTGCGCTTCGCCGACACGATCGGTTACCACTCGGACAATCCGCGCAACATCTGGCCGTATCGCGACTACGTCATCCGCGCCTTCAACGATAACAAACCCTTCGACCAGTTCACCCGCGAGCAGCTTGCCGGCGATCTGCTGCCGTCGCCGACCCAGGAGCAGAAAGTCGCTTCCGCTTTCAACCGGCTTCTGCTGACGACCGAGGAGGGCGGGGCGCAGCCGAAGGATTACGAGGCGCGCTATCTGACGGATCGCGTCCGGGCGGTCGGCGCGGTGTGGCTCGGCCAGACCATTGGGTGCGCGCAATGCCACGATCACAAGTTCGATCCGATCCTCCAGCGCGACTTCTATGCGATGGGCGCGGTCTTCGCGGATGTGAAGGAGGCCATCATCGGTGGGCGCGAGCCGGGCATGCTGGTGCCGAATGAAGAACAGGCACGTGAGCTGGCCAAGCGCGAACAGACGGCGAACGGATTGCAGCAAGATTTCGTAGGGCCGCATCCGGAACTGGCCGGGGTTTTCACCCAATGGCAGCAGGCGCAACTGGAGGCGCTGGCGAATGAGGCGCTCTGGTCGCCCCTCGCTCCGGCCAAGGCGGAATCGGTGGCCGGCACGCCCCTGACGGTTCGGGAGGACCGCTCAGTGCTCGCCGGCGGCAAGAACCCCGATACGGACACGTACACTTTGCGCTTCACCAACGGGGTCGCGGGCGCGGTCGGTGTGCGGCTGGAAGTGCTGCCGGACGATTCGTTGCCGGCCAAGGGACCGGGCCGCGCCGCCAACGGCAATTTCGTTCTCACGGAAGTGGTCGGGCGCGTCGAGCGCGAGGGCGCTACTTCGCGAACGGTTTCGTTTCAATCCGCCCGCGCCTCGCATGAGCAGACCACCTTGGCCGAGGGCAATCCTTACAAGGCCTGGTCGGCCGCTGCGACAATTGATGGCGATGCTAAAGGGAAATCGCCCGGCTGGGCCGTCCTGCCGGAGACAGGCCGTCCGCAACAACTGCGGCTGGAACTGAAGGAACCGCTCACGCTGGCGGCGGGCGAAACGCTGGTCATCGAGCTGCAGCAAAACCACGGCGACGGCGGCCACAATCTGGGACACTTCCGGCTGGCCACCACCACCGATGCGAAGGCGGTCACGGCACCCTTTGCGGCCCCTCCGGGAAGCGAGCTCGCCGAACTGCTCAAGCTGCCGGCGGCCTCCCGCAACGCGGAGCAGCAGCAAAAGCTGTTCGCCCGCTTCAAGGATCAGGCGCCCGAACTGGCCGGCCTGCGGCAGCGGCTCGCCGAGGCGAAGAAGTCGCACGATGACTTTGTGGCGAGCCTGCCGCGCTGCCTGATCACCGAGCGAAATGATGAACCCCGTACCGTGCGCATCCTGCCCCGGGGAAATTTCCTGATCGAAACCGGGGATAAGGTGGAGCCGGCATTGCCGGCTTTCCTCGTGAAAAACGGCGGTCGCACGGACGGGCACCGGCTGAACCGGCTCGACCTCGCGAACTGGCTGGTGGACCGGAACAACCCGCTGACCGCGCGGGTCGTGATGAACCGGCTGTGGCGGCAATTCTTCGGGATCGGCCTGTCCAAGGTGCTCGACGATCTCGGGGCGCAGGGCGAGCCGCCGCCGAACCAGGCGCTGCTCGACTGGCTGGCGTGCGAGTTTCGGGACAGCGGCTGGGACATGAAGCACATGGTCCGGCTCATCATGCTGAGCGACACCTACCGCCAGGCTTCCACGGCGCCGCATGAACTGCTGGTCCATGATCCGTACAACCGCCTCCTGGCCCGGCAGGGACGCTGGCGGCTGGAGGCCGAACTGGTCCGCGACAATGCGCTGTCGCTGGCCGGATTGCTCGTGCCGACCGTGGGCGGCCCAAGCGTCCGGCCGTATCAGCCCGAAGGCTATTGGGAGAACCTGAACTTCCCGCAGCGCACCTACGACGCGAGCAAGGAGGCGGACCAGTACCGCCGTGGGCTCTACACCTGGTGGCAGCGGTCGTTTGTGCATCCCAGCATGCTCGCCTTTGACGCGCCGACTCGCGAGGAGTGCGCGGCGGAACGCAACCGCTCGAACATCCCGCAGCAGGCGCTCGTGCTGCTGAATGATCCCACTTACGTCGAGGCCGCCCGGGTGTTGGCCGCGCGCATCCTCCGCGAATGTCCCGGGGATGAGGCAAAGCGGATCACGTGGGCGTGGCAACAGGCGCTGGACCGCAAGCCCCGTCCGGAAGAGCTGGCCGCCCTGCGGTCGCTGCTGCAAAAGCACCTGGCGGAATTCCGCCAGAACCGGGACGCGGCGAAGGATTACCTGAAGACCGGTTTCGCCCCGGTACCGCCGGAACTCGACGCCGCCGAGCTGGCCGCGTGGACCGATGTCGCCCGCGCGCTGCTGAACCTGCACGAGACCATCACCCGCTCCTAAACCATGAACCTTTCCTCCGAACTCCGTCAGTTCTTCCGCCAGCAGCAGACGCGGCGCGTCTTTCTTGGGCGGGCGTCACAGGGCGTCGGCGCGCTGGCGCTGGCCTCGCTGTTGAAGCCCGGAATGCTGTCGGCTGCGACCGGCAAGCCCGCCAAGTGGGCTGGGGTGGTCGATCCGCTCCATTTCCCGGCGCGGGCCAAGCGCGTCATCTGGCTCACCATGGCCGGCGGGCCGTCGCATCTGGAGACCTTCGACCCCAAGCCGAAGCTCGCGGCGATGCACGGACAGCCGATGCCGGAGTCCTTTACCCAGGGCAAACAGATCGCGCAGCTCCAGGGGCAGAAGCTCCTATGCTACGGGCCGCAGCATAAGTTTCGGCCCTTTGGCAAGATGGGCATCGAGCTGTGCGAGTTGTTCCCGCAGATCGGTTCGGTGGCGGACGACATCTGCTGGGTGCGCTCGATGACCAGCGAGGCGATCAACCACGATCCGGCGCACATGTTCATGAACACCGGCTCGCAGATCGCGGGCCGTCCGAGCATGGGCGCCTGGATCACCTACGGCCTAGGTTCGGAAGCGGCGGATCTGCCGGGCTTTGTGGTACTGACTTCGCTGGGACGTGGTGGGCAGAACCAGCCCATCGCGGCGCGGCAGTGGGCGCCGGGCTTTCTGCCGAGCCGCTTCCAAGGCGTCCAGCTCCGGAGCAAGGGCGACCCCGTGCTCTACCTGGGCACGCCAAAGGGCGTTTCGCGCGAGCAGCAGGGCGATGTGGTGAAGACAATCAACGCCCTCAACCGGCAGCACGACGCCATCGTGGATGACCCGGAGATCGCGACCCGCATCGCGCAGTACGAGCTGGCGTTCCAGATGCAGGCGAGCGTGCCGGAGCTGGTGGACCTGTCGAAGGAGCCGGCGAGCGTGCTCGACCTCTATGGCTGCAAACCCGGTGATGGATCGTTTGCCTCGAACTGCCTGCTGGCCCGGCGGCTGGCCGAGCGTGGTGTGCGGTTTATGCAGCTTTACCACAAGGACTGGGATCACCACGGCGGTGTGAAACAGGGCATCGAGTTCAAGGCCGCCGAAGTGGACCGCGCATGCATGGCGCTCATCACCGACCTGAAGCAGCGCGACATGCTGAAGGACACCCTGATCGTGTGGGCCGGTGAGTTTGGCCGTACGCCGATGAGCCAGGGCGGCGACGGCCGCGACCATCACAACGCCGGCTTCACCATCTGGATGTGCGGCGGTGGCATCAAACCGGGAATGGTCTATGGCGCGACCGACGAGCTGGGCTACGCGGCCGTCGAGAACCCCATCGACGTCCACGACCTGCACGCCACGATGCTCCGCACGCTTGGCATCGAACACACCCGGCTGTCAGTGAAGTTCCAGGGCCTCGACGTGCGCCTCACCGGGATCGCCGGCAAAGTCATCGAGGACATTCTGGCATAGAGCCGGCCCGGTAACCCATGCCCGCTGCCAACAAACCTGCGGCCATCAAAGCCGGGACAACCGCTCCCCGCAAAGGGGCGCGACGGCGTGAGGATCTCCCGCCCGAGATGCTGCGGCAGATGAACCGGGGAGAGATCGAGGCCCGTACGCTGGCCGAATGGCTGGCGATGGATTTTGGCGAGCTCTGGCAGCACACTGTTCCGGAACATTCCCACCGGGCCGATGAACTGCGCACGGGTGGGGTGAAGGAGCGGATGAACACGGGTTCCCGCCTGTTGCTGGAGACCCATGGGGAGAAGGCCATCGGGCGTTTTGTCAGGCATCGGTCCGATACGGTACGTCAATGGGCCGCGCTGGCGGTTGGCCTGATGCCGGAGCTCCCGCTGGAGCGGCGACTGGAGCTGATCCGGCCCTTTGCCGATGACCCGCATCCGGGCGTGCGCGAGATGGCGTGGATGGGCCTTCGTCCGCACGTGGTGGACGAACTGACGCCGGCAATTGTCCAGCTGACCCTCTGGAGCGGTGAGCCTTCGCCCAATCTGCGACGCTTTGCCTCGGAAATCACTCGTCCCAAGGGCGTCTGGTGTTCGCCCATTCCCGGGCTTCGCAAACATCCGGAACTGGCCGAGCCGATTTTGGAGCCGCTGCGGTCCGATCCCTCGCGCTACGTGCAGAACTCCGTCGCCAACTGGCTGAACGACGCCGGCAAGAGCGCCCCGTGGTGGGTCATGCGGCTGTGCCGGCGGTGGTCAACCGAGAGTCCGACCCGGGAGACGGCTTATATCACCAAACGAGGAATGCGGAATCTCTGAACCGGTTCGAAAATAAAAATCCCGGTGGCGCGAAAATTCTCGCGCCACCGGGAAAAGAGATCAGGTAAAGATCCGCTCAATTTCCAAATCCGGGCAGGCTTTTGATGCCCTGAATGCCCTGCTGCAGGCTGTCCTTTGCCTTGCGCAGGCCGGGGGCGTACTTGTCGGCGACGGAGCCGATGAGGGCCTTCTGGGGCACGGTCAGGTTGGCGTTCTGGGCGACTTTCTGGATCGCGGGCACGGCGGGGGCGACCTCACCTTTGCGGAGCGAATTCACAATGGTGGCGACATCGCCCGACGCGCCGTCGAGGGAGGCAAAGTTGCGCTGCACCACGTAGGCGGTGGTCAGGTTGCCGGCTTCCTTCACGAGACCCTTCTGCGTATCCGTCAGATTGGCGGCCTGCGAGAGCGCGAAGACGGTGCCGAGCGCGGCGGAATCTTTGCCGCCGATGAGCGACTGCAACGTGCCGGTAAGCTGGCCTTTCAGAGCGCTGCCGGCGCTCAGCGACTGGTCCAGCGCGGTGTACTTGCTGACGAGATCGCCGCCCAGGGGCCCGAGCACCTTGTCCGACGACGCGGAGGCCGCCTGGGTGAACTGCGTGCCGAGATTGGCCAGCGAGGCTTTCCCCGCTTCCGTGACGGCGGCGCCGAGCCCGCCGAACGGGCTGTCGGCGGCTTGCGCGGTGAGGAGGCCGTTGGCCAGCAGGGCACAGGTGGCGGTGGTGAGGACGAGCTGATTGAGTGATTTCAATTTCAAGGGAGGCAGAGCGTATCAGTGGGGGAATGTCTGACAAGCCGTACGCCGATTAGGCACTTGGCTGGGAGCCGGTCTCCGACCCAGCGTGGTGAAGGGGCTGCCAACTACGCCGATGGCTGCTTGGGATGGGGCAGCGGAGGAAGAGCAAGATCATGAGCAAGAGCAGGAAGGGTATTCCGTTCATGCTCTGCTCCTGCTCCGACTCTGCCCGTTTCGTGGTCCCGTGACGTAGGTCTCCGACCCGGCGTGGAGGTTTGTGGGGGACGAGCCGCGCCGGGTCGGAGACCGGCGCTCCATTGCTACTCGTGCCGCAGCGCCTCGACCGGGTCCATCTTGGCGGCGCGCAGGGCGGGATAGAGGCCGAAGATCACGCCGACCAGGGCCGAGATGGTGAAGGCCGCGATAGGCGAAAGCGGAGTGATGATCGTCTTCATGCCGGCGACGGAAGACACGACGAAAGGAATCGCCACGCCCAACATGACACCGAGCGCGCCGCCGGCCCCGCTCAGTAGCACGGCCTCGATGAGGAACTGCGTGACGATGTCCTTGCGCTTCGCCCCGAGGGCGCGCCGGATGCCGATCTCGCGGGTCCGCTCGGTCACGTTCGCGAGCATGATGTTCATGATGCCGATGCCGCCGACGAGCAGCGAGATGGCGGCGATGGAGCCGAGCACGATGTTGAAGATGCGCTTGGTCTTTTCCTTCTGGCGCAGGAGCTCGAGCGGCACGACCACGTCGTAGTCCTTCTTCTTGTGGTTCCGTTCCATGAGATCCTTCACGGCGAGCGACACGGCGACGACCTGCTCGGGGTCCTCCACCTTCACGGTGACCTCGTGGAGCGCCACGCGTTCCCGCTCGAAACTGCCGCTGCGCCGCTTGAAGAGCACTTCCCCGTAACGGCGTTTGGCGGTTTCCAAGGGGATGAACATGCGATCCACGGCCTGTTGGGTGGAAGATTGGCCTGTGTCGTCCGTTTTGGCCTTGGTGAGTGGCTCCATCACGCCGATGACGCGGTAATATTGCTCGCCGATGCGCACGGTCTTGCCGAGCGGCTCTTCCATCGGGAAAAGCCGCTGGGCCATCTCGGCCCCGAGCGCGCAGACGTTCTCGGCCGCCAGTTGGTCGGTCTCGGTGAAAAAGCGGCCCGAGGCCACGCGATGGTTCCGCATGGCGGGATACCAGGAGACCGTGCCGACCACCTCGGCATCCACACGCAGGGTGATGTTCCAGACGTACTCGCGCATCACGCGCGCGGGCACGATCGTGGTGACGCCGGGAATCGTCGCCTGGATGCGGGAGATGTCCTCGTACTTGAGGCCGTAATCGAGGGTGAAGTTGTTCTGATTGTTCGAGACCTTCTGGTCCTCGGGCGGCTTCACGCTGCGGAGGATAATGTTCTGCGAACCGAGATTCTTGATCTGCTCCTGCGCCTCGAAGCTGGCCCCCTCCCCGATGGCCAGCATCGCGATCACGGAGCAGACGCCGAAGACGATGCCGAGCATCGTGAGCAGCGAGCGCAAGCGGTGCAGCCACAGCGAACGCAGGCCTAGGCGGATGGAGCGCTTCAGCCGGGAGGAGAAGAGCGATTGGAGGTGGGCGGTCACGCGGATCGTCGTGTGTCCGATTCGAGCTGGCCATCGCTCAGGCGGACGACGCGTTGGGCGCGTTCGCCGACGCTTGCGTCGTGGGTGACCATGATGAGGGTCTTGCCGGCCTGGTTCAGCTCGTCGAAGAGCGCCAGAATCTCGCGACCGGAGGTGGAGTCGAGGTTGCCGGTCGCCTCGTCGGCCAGGATCACGAGCGGATCGCTGGCGAGAGCGCGGGCGATGGCCACGCGCTGCTGCTGGCCACCGGACAGCTCGAACGGCTTGTGATCGAGCCGACGCTCCAGGCCGACGCGCTTCGCCAGGCCGATGGCAATCGCACGCGCCTCCTCTTCCGAACGGCCCTGGTAGAAGAGCGGCACCTCGATGTTCTCGAGGATGTTGAGCTGCTGGATGAGGTTGTAGCTTTGGAAGATGAACCCGAGGCGGCGCCCGCGGATGTCGGACAGCTCATCGTCATCGAGGCTGGAAATGTCGGTGCCACCCAGCAGGTAGTGGCCGGAAGTGGGCCGGTCGAGGCAGCCGAGGAGGTTCAGCAGCGTGGACTTTCCGCAACCGGAAGGCCCCATGATGGCGACGTACTCGCCGGCCGCGATGTCGAGCGACAGCCCGCGCAGGGCCTCGACCACGACGTCGCCCATCTTGTAGGAACGGCGTACCTCTTGGAGGCTGACGATGGGTTGCGGCATGGCTAGAATCGCCAATGGCCCGTTTTCATCGGCTGGCCGTCTGTTTGGCCGGCGTGGCCGGCTCGGCAGCGGGCTTCGGCTCGCTGGCCTTCCGGTTTTCGCCATCGGATTTTTCACTGTCCGGGACGCGGAGCAGGACGGCTTCGCCTTCCTTCAGCCCCTGCCTGATCTCAATGAACTCGTCGGTGAACTGGCCCGCCTCCACCGCCACGGGCTTCGGCTTGCGCCCCGGCTTGAACACGACCGTTTTGCCATCGCGCTGGGTGACCGCCTGGATCGGCACGTACACGACGTCGTCGAGGCGCTGCACCATGATCTCGATCTTGGCGCTCATGCCGGGCTTGAGCCATTCGCGCGTGCCGGCGATGGCAATGGTCGTCGTGTAAAGCTTCATGTCGGGATTCATCCAGCGGTTCTCCGAATCGGGCAGCACGCCCACCTTGGTGATCTCGCCGGTGAGCGGATCATCCGGGAAGGCGTCTGCCGTGATCTTCACCGTCTGCCCTTTCTTCACCTTCTTGATGTGCGACTCGTGGATGCCGACGTTCACGCCCATCTTTTTCGGGTCGGGAATGGTGATGATCGCCTGCCGTTCAAAAACCTGGGAACCGACCGCGATGCGTTCCTGGTTGCCCCAGTAGAAGCGTTGGTTGCCACCGCCGTAAACGGCCAGTCCCGGAGTCTTCGCATAGAGCAGGCACTTCTTGATCTGGTCGGCCAGTTCATCGCGGTTCTGCTTCTCGATCTCGTAGCGGCCTTGGGCGCCTTTCAGTTTGGCCTCGGCCTGGGCGAGCTTGGACACTGCCTCCTTGCGTGCGCGGATCAGCCCCTGCAGGGCCTCGTCGTATTTTCCCAGCGTCTCTTCCGCCGTCTTGGGAAACTCGTAGCGCACGAACAGGTCCACCGCAGTGGCGGCGGCATCGACCTTGAGGCGGGCCTGTTCGGCGGCGATCTGGTCGCTTTCCAGCTCACTCTTGGTGACGAAGCCCTTTTCAAAGAGCCGGGTGGTGCCGGTCAGCTTGGTCTGTCCCTGGCCCAGGGTCGTCTTGGCGACGAGCAGCTCGTCCGCGCGCTTCCGCAGTTCCTGTTTGGCCGCGCCGTCGTCGAGCGATGCTTCCTTGGCGTAGGCGGAAAAATCCACGGCCCCGACGAGGCTGTTGGTATTCGCGTTGGTGCTGGTCAGCAGGTCCTCGCGGAGGCCGAGCCGGGTGATGATTTCGCCGCTGATCCTCGCGCCGACATATTTCTCAAGGTCCATCAGGGCGAAGCGCGCCTTCTGTTCTGCGGCCTTGATGTCCGTATGGTTCAGGTTGAGCTGGATTTCGTAGCCCTGCTGCGCCTCGGTAAGGCCGGACACGGTGCTTTGGAAGGTGATGTCCTGATTGACGAACTGCTGTTTCAGTTTCGAGGCGTCCAGCTCCACCAGCACCTTGTTGGTTTTCACATCGTCCTCGGTGACCTGATAACCCTCGTCCACAATCTTCAGGATTTTCACCGGCTCGCCGCGCACCTCGGAGTGCAGCTCCTGCGACTCCAGCGCCTCGATGCTGCCACCCACGAGCACCTTGATGTCGAGCGGCCCGCGCCGGGCGGTGATGACGATGTTGTCGCTGGTGGTCTTGGCGGGCTGAAAGACCAGCCAGAGCAGCCAGAGCAGCACCAGGCCGCCGACGGCGAGCTGCCAGCGCGGTCGCGAACGGAGCAGGGCGGGGAGTTTCATGATTTGGGGGCGGGAGCCATGGTGGGCAGGTTTTCCCAGGAACCGTTATCCTTGATGTAAAGCAGGCCCAGGTCGCGCCAGAAGTTGAGCCGGGCGATCGTGTGGCCGACGAGCGTGGAGGTGCGGGCATTGCGCGCGGAATTCAGGTCGGCCTGGGCGTCGAGCATGTCCCGGGTGACACCGCGGCCCAGCTGCATCCGCATGGTCTGTTCCTCCACGCGCCGTTCGCCGAGCGTCACGCTCAGTTCGGCGTTTTCGAAATTCCGGCGGGCCTGCTCCAGGGCCCGGAGATCGCTCGCCACCTGAAGTTTCAGCTGGTCTTCCGCCAGCGCGAGCTGTCGTTTGGCCTGCTCGGCGGCGATCAGCGACGCGCGGTAGCTGTTGCGTTCGGCCTTGCGGTCGAGGGGAAGATCAATGTCCAGCCCGGCGCTCCAGCGGTAACGCCTCGGATCGGGCAGGGTGACATTCCCGTTCTGGCTGTTGTCCATGCTAGCTCGGGCCACGAGGTCCACCTGGGGTAGGAGGCCGTTTTTGGCGACGTCGATGCGGCGGGTGGCATCCTCGGCCTGATCCCGGGTGTTGCGAAGATCCAGCCGCATGACCAGCGCCGCCCGGACCGCCTCGTCTTGTTTCAGGCCCGGATCGAGAATCCGGAGCTGGGCAAGCTCGTGGTCATCCAGGACCAGCCGGGTCTCAATGGGCAGGCCAAGGGTGATCTTGAAGCGGTCCAGCGCCTCGCGGTAGTTGCGCAGGGCATCCACCCAGCCGGTCTCGGATTTCAGCTCGGCCTGTTTGAACTGGTCTAGCGAGGCGAGCGGGCGCTGTCCCTCGTCGGCAAACGCCTGTTCGCGCCGGACGTTGTCACGCGAGCGGCGGAGATCGGCCCACGCGTTCCGGACGGTGTCGCGGGCCTGCAACACCGCGTAATAGTCGCTGGCAATGCGTACCGCGAAGTCCTTGCGATAGGCTGCAAAGCGCCGCAACGCATAGAGGAGGTCCCGTTCGGATTGGGTCAGGTTTTCCATTGTGGCCTTGTAGCCGGCCCCGCGAAACAGCGGCTGCGTGATCTGGCCCACGGCGCTGGCCGTGGCGGCCGGCATCGGGTCGCCGGTGAGGAAACGCAGAAAATCCGTGGTGAAGGCGGCTGTCAGCCGGGCCCCGGTTGCCAGGAGCAGGCTGCCGCTGACGCCGCCGTTGGCCGACACGAGGCTCTGGTCCACGAGCAGGGCGTCGCTTTCAATGACGGTCTTGGGCTGTCCGGTGATGGCGTCCACCACGACCTCGATCTTGTCGGTGGGGATCGACTGGGCCTGGTAGGTGCCGCTGACCTGGCCGCTGAACAGGGGCCGGTATTGGTGCCGTTCCAGGGCCAGCTGCAGGGACTGCAGGTAAAGCTGCTCTTTCTGAAGCTGGTAATCGCGGCTTTGTGTGATGGCGACTTCCAGCGCCGTGAGCAGCGGCAGGACTTTCGCGTCCCGCTCGGCGGCGGCTTCCTCGCCCAGGAACTCCTCCGGAACGGGGGCGACAGGCAGGGAATCCAGTGCGATCGGAAGTCTGGGCTCGATCGTGAAGTTGGTGTCCATGTTGGGCACGGACCGGCTCTTCTCCCGGATGAGCTGGGCAGACTCCTTGTCGGCAGAGCGCTTCCAATATTTTGCCGAGCAGCCTGATACCAAAACGGCAAGGGCAAGCCCGGCCAGAATGGTCGCGGTCCGGGTTGTCGGCTTATACTTCACTTGGGAACGGGCCTCATGGACTACCATACCCCTTCCCGCGTTCAAACATGTTATCGGGAAAAGGCGCGGGGGGAAGAGCCCGTCTGAAAACTGCGAGGGTGGCTGTTTTCATAGCTGGGCCGCAGGGCGCCTTGCTCTGTGGTCGCAGACCCTTGATGGGTGTTCTCCCTCGCGCAGCACACTTCCCAACATTCAGACAGACCTTCCCGGGAAACGGCACGGATAAAACTCCGGGTCTTCCAAAAGGTTCCGGTCGTCACCGCCCCAACGGCGCGGCGAGTTCATTCAGATCCACCGCGCCTTCCTTATGCGCGCGGATTCGCCGGGTGCGGCCGCCCTCGGCTGCGTAGATCGTGCTCTCCACACGGTAGTCCGCCTTTTGCGTCCGATACACCTTGGACAGGGCCCAGGCGAGGCGGAAGGTGCTCAGATTGACCGTGACCTGCTGGGTCGTGGTGGCCAGGCGCGGAATGTCCACCCGCTCATTGGTCAGGCCCTGCCCGATATAGATACCGTTCAGATAGATTTTGTGCGCCGCGCCATCGACCGTGACCGGGGCGGGGGAGGCATTTTGCAGGCGCAGCGTGAAGACCAGCTGCACTTCTCCCTCGGAGCCGGTGCCGGAACGGACGTTGACCATTGTCACATCAAAGTCACCGTCGTCCCGGGTGGTGGCGCAGCCGGCCAGCAGGCCAAACAGGCAGAGGGCCGCGAAAATCCGGGCGAAACGGCGGGAGGTCATCGTGGCGGCAAGGTAACCCGGCGCGTGACGACGACAAGCCTGCTCGGTCTGAGAGCCGTCTGAAAATTGGGAAAGGTGCTGAAGCGAGAGATTTTGGTTTGGTCACGTTGGGACGGGCGGGGCATCCCCTGCGAGCTGTGATGCCCGGGTCAACGAGGCCCCCGACCAATATTCCTGCCGCCTTGGGGATTTCACGGCCGGGCCGGATGGCCGCCTGGTCGGCGCTGCGCCCTGCGTTTGCTGCTGCCGGCTTCCTTCGCTCTCCAGCCTCCATCACGAAGACGGCCCCTTCCAATTTTTGAGACGGATTCTAACCGCCATTTGCAGCCTGCTCAGCTTGACTTGAATTATCGAGCCCACCACGGTCAACAAAGTCATTTCATCCCATGGATTCGCCGCCCGTCATTTCGTCTGAAACAAAAGCCTCCCCTCCGGGTTCTCCGGGCGGCAAAATGACCCTTTCCAAGAAAAAGCAATCGAAGTGGCTGTTCTGGGCGATTCCCGTCGTCCTGCTGCTGGCGGCTGGCGGTGGCGCGATGGCCTGGCAGAAATACAAACCCAGGCCTCTCACCGTGCAGACCGAGAAGGCCACGCGGCGCAATCTCACCGAGATCGTCACGGCGACCGGAAAGATACAGCCCTTTTTGCAGGTGAAGATCAGCCCCGAAGTCGCGGGTGAGATCATCGACCTGCCGGTCAAGGAGGGGCAGGCGGTGAAGAAGGGCGACCTGCTGGTGAAGATCAAGGAGGACGCCTATATCGCGAGCCGCGATTCCGCCGAGGCGAACTACCAGTCGGCCGAATCCGGCCGCGTCACCGCCATCGCTCAGGCAGCGAAGGCCGAGGCCGAATTCAAGCGCAACAAGGAACTCTTTGAGCGGAAGCTGCTCAGCGAGTCCGGCTATGATGAGTTCCGGACCACCTTCGATGTTGCCAAAGCGCAGGTGGACAACGCCCTGCATCAGGCTGAGATGGCCAAGCAGTCCCTGAAGAAGACCCAGGAAGACCTGCTGAAATGCACCATTTACAGCCCCATTGATGGCACGGTGAGCAAGCTTAGCTCGGAAAAAGGTGAACGCGTGGTGGGTACCGGCATGATGGCCGGCACCGAGATCATGACCGTGGCCGATCTCAATGAGATGGAGGCACGGGTCGAGGTCGGTGAAGTGGATGTGGTGCTGGTCCAGATGGATCAGAAAGCGCGGCTGGAGGTGGATTCCTTCCGCGACCACAAGTTCGCCGGCGTGGTCACGCAGATTGCCAATTCCGCCAAGACCACCGCCGCCAATACCCAGTCGGAGGCCACCAAGTTCGAGGTGCGCATCCGCGTCACCGACAAGGACCGGTTTTTGCCCGGCATGAGCGTGACGGCGGAGATCGAGACGCGCTATCGCACCAACGTGCTGACGGTGCCAATCCAGGCGGTCACCACCCGGCTGCCCAAAGGATCCAAGAAGGAGACGAAGCCGATGCCGATGGCCAAGGGCGAGGACAAGGATCTGGAGCAGGAACTCGCCGACCTGACCAAGAAAAAGGACAAGAGCGGTCCGAAGCCGATCGACATCGTCTTCAGTGTCGTGGATGGCAAGGCGAAGATGATCCCCGTCAAGCGGGGCATCAGCGACGAGTCCTATTACGAGATTTTGGAAGGCGTGACCGAAGGTCAGGAAATCGTCACCGGGAGCTACAAGGCGATTGCCCGCGAGCTGGAGGACGAGAAACAGGCCAAGGTGGACAACACCAAGAAGGACGCGAAGCCGGAGGAGAAAAAGTGAAGGGAATTTCGAGTTTCAAATGTCGAGTTTCGAATGCCGAAACGCCGGAATCGGTGGCCACGTGGGTACTTGAGACTTCGAATCAAGAATTCTGAATTCGAAATTCGAAACTCGTCATTCGCAACTTCCCCATGCCCCTGATCCAGATCCATGACCTGACGCGGCGCTACGTGATGGGCACCGAGACCGTCCATGCGTTGCGGGGGGTCACGTTGACCATCGAGCGCGGCGAGTATATTGCGATCATGGGGCCGTCCGGTTCCGGCAAGTCCACGCTGATGAACCTCCTCGGCTGCCTGGACTCGCCTTCCAGCGGCTATTACGAGCTGAACGGCACCAACGTCGCCCACATGGACGACAACGCGCTCGCCGAGGTCCGCAACCGGGAGATCGGCTTTGTCTTCCAGAGCTTCAATCTGCTGCCCCGATCCGACTCGCTGCACAACGTCGAGCTGCCGCTCATCTACGCCGGCATTCCGGCCTCTGAGCGGCGTGAACAGGCCGTTCAAGCGCTGACGAACGTCGGGCTGTTGGAGCGGATGCACCATAAGCCGAACGAGCTTTCCGGCGGCCAACGCCAGCGCGTGGCCGTCGCGCGGGCGCTGGTGAACAACCCCAGCATCGTCCTGGCCGACGAGCCGACCGGCAACCTCGACTCCCGCACCGGTGAGGAAATCTTGGGTCTCTTCGAAACGCTCTCGCGCCGGGGCAACACGATCATCGTCGTGACCCACGAGGAGGACGTCGCGCAACACGCCCGCCGGATCATCCGTATTCGCGACGGGCTCATCGCGGCGGATGAGGTGAACCCCAATCCGCGGGCCGCCAAGAAGATGGAGGCGCTGGCGATATGAGCTCCAATTTCAAAAGCATGCCGATTTTCGCGCTTGGTGTGCCTACAATCTTCATCTTTGGGCTTGTCACGTTCTTTGGCGTGCTTGTGCCCGGAACGGCACAATTTCTCGTCGCGGCCGTCGGCAAAGCTCTGGTTCAGTGGCATTCACGGAAATGGCTGGAGCCGACCCGAACAGCGATCATGGCCTGCCTAGTGGCTGCCCTGGGGGGATGGATCTGGATTTCACTAGGTGATTTGATGCAAGGTGATGGGGAGAGCGATACTTTCGGGATGACCTTCGTTGACCGAATGGAAATGTACCTGTCGGAGTTGGCGATGTTCGCTCTACCATTCTCACTTATCCCTTATTCATTTTGGCTTCGCCGGTGGGTTGCAAGAAACGGAGACGGCCGCCTTCCCTAATGACCCTTCTCACCGAATTCAAGGAGTCGGTCGTCATCGCCTGGGCGGCGCTCCGGGCGAACAAGCTGCGGGCCGGTCTGACGACACTCGGCATCGTCATCGGCATTGTCTCGGTCACGCTCATGGGCACGGCGATCACCGGCCTGAATGCCGCGTTCAAGAAGAGCCTCGCGGGCATCAGCGCGGACACTCTCTTCATCCAGCGATTCTCCTGGATGACCGGCGAGACCGAGTGGCGGCTGTCGCGCAACCGCAAGGAACTCACGCTCCAAAACGCCCGTGACGTGGAGCGGATGGTCACGCTCTCGGCGGCGGTCAGCGTGGAATCCCAGGGCAATGGAACCGTGTCGGTCGGCCGCAAGCAGGCCCGGGGCGCCTGGGTCGAGGGCAACGACGAGAACAGCCTGCTCGTACGTGGCCTGGCGGTGACTTCGGGCCGGTGGCTCTCCGCCCAAGATGTGCTGGGCGGCCGGCCGGTCTGTGTGCTGGGAAGCTACCTGGCGGAACGCTTCTTTCCCTACGGCAACGCCATCGGCAGCAAGGTGAAGCTGAACGACATGAATTTGGAAGTCATCGGGGTCATGGAGAAGCAGGGAACCTTCTTCACCGGTTTCAACCTCGACAACCAGATCGTCATTCCGATCACGCGTTTCACCCGCGACTTCGCCCGCTGGCCCGACCTCACGATCCAGGCGAAGGTCCGGGACATTGCCCAGATTGAGGACGCCAAGGAGGAGATCCGCGGCATCATGCGCAAACTGCGCCGGGTGCCGCCGGACCTGCCAGACGATTTTGCGATCAACCAGCAGGATGCGCTGATCGCCTTCTTCAACGCCGTCGGCGGGACCATCGCCGCCGTGGGCCTGTTCATCAGCGGCCTGGCGCTGTTCGTCGGCGGCATCGGCATCATGAACATCATGTTTGTGAGCGTGGCCGAGCGCACCAAGGAGATCGGCATCCGCAAAGCGATTGGCGCCAAACGCCGCACCATCATGGTGCAGTTCCTGGTCGAGGCCGCGACGATCACGCTGGGAGCGGGCATGCTGGGACTGCTCATCGCCTGGCCCCTGACATTGGTGGTGGACAAGTTCCTGGCGGCGGCAATGCCGTGGTGGCTGGTGGCGGTGGCGCTGCTGGTCTCGGTGTTGACGGGTGTGATCAGCGGTTTTCTCCCCGCCTGGCGCGCCGCCCGGATGGACCCGGTGGACGCCCTGCGCGCCGACTAAAGCAGTCACAGAAATGAAGTAGCGCAGATGAAAGAGAACCATTCAGAAGTCACATTGGAAGGCAGGAGGCCTGGGGATGCGCGAGTTGCCTTCCCCCTCACCCTGACCCTCTCCCTCAGGGAGAGGGGAAAGCGGGGCGGCTTCTCGGCTGGTCGAAAGATGGTTCCGGCAAGTCCAGCGTGGGGTTTTGCAGGAATGCAGGCGGCGATTCTCCCTCTCCCCAAGGGAGAGGGCCGGGGTGAGGGGGAAGGGTGCCCGCAGACTAAAAGGTCTCCCGGAAACGATAAAAGCGGATCGGAAGAAACGATGCCCCAAGGCAGCCTTCCACCTTTCCCAATTACGAGCAGGGCAACCAGACTTCTGAAAGCGCTCTAACAAACAATTGAAACGGCTCAGCCTCAAATCCGAAGTTCGCGAAGCCTTCAGCATGGCGCTGAATGCGATCACCGCGCACAAGTTGCGTTCGTCGCTCACGTTGCTGGGCATCCTGGTGGGCGTGTTCAGCATCATCGTGGTGATGACGGCAATCCGCGCGCTGCAGGGGAACATCGAGAGCAACATGCAGCAGCTGGGCAGCGACACCTTCCAGATGCAGCGCTTTCCGGCCATCCAGGTCGAGGACGACATGGAGTCCGAGGAAAAGTACATGCGGCGGAAGCGGTTTTACTACGCCGACGCCGCCTACATCCGCGAGCGTGCGACCCTAGCCAAAAACGTCAGCGTCAGCTCGGAAGTGGATACGGGCGAGGTCTCGTCGCGCTTCCGGAAGACCAATCCAAGCATCGGTTTCCGGGGGATGAGCCCGGAGTCATTCGAGACGCGCAACCTGACGACGGCGGAAGGACGGCCCTTTGTGGACAGCGACCTTAGCGGCGCCCGCTACGTTACGGTGCTGGGTTCAGAAGTGGCCAAACGGCTGTTTCCCTTCGGCTCGCCGCTGGGCGAGTGGGTCCAGTTCAAGGGCGTGAAATATACCGTCATTGGCGTGCTTGAGGCCAAGGGCAACATGTTTGGCCAGAGCCAGGACGAGTTCATCGTCGTGCCGATGACCACAATCCTGAACCGCTACGGACGGGACACACCGCTGTCGATCCAGGTGCAGGCCCACAGCCAGGCCGTTTATGAGGACACGGTGGAGCAGGTGCGCGGCATTCTGCGGGCGATGCGGAAGGTTCCACCGGGCGAGGCGGACGACTTCGAAATCGTGTCGAACGATTCCCTGATCAACCAGTTCCGCACCATCACGCTGGCGGTACGTGCCGGGGCGGGGATCATTTCCAGCATCGCGCTGCTGGCGGCTGGCATCGGCATCATGAACATCATGCTCGTGAGCGTGACCGAACGGACGAAGGAGATCGGCATTCGCCGCGCCATCGGGGCCAAGAAGCGGAACATCATGACCCAGTTCATCCTGGAGGCGATCGTGCTGTGCGAGTTTGGCGGTGTGCTGGGAATCCTGCTCGGCATCGGGGCCGGCAATCTGGCGGCGATGGCCCTGAGCACGCCGCCCGTGTTTCCTTGGGATTGGGCCATCATTGGCCTGCTCGTCTGCTCGTTCGTCGGCGTCATTTTCGGCACCTATCCGGCATGGAAGGCGGCGAACCTCGATCCCATCGAGTCGCTGCGGTACGAGTGAGGGTCGGGGGCCGGGAGTCGCGGCAGCGTCTTGGACTGCGGCAGTCCTCTGCCGCTTTGTGGGGCATTCGGCAAGAGAGCGAATGGTAAAAACTTCATAAGCGGCTTGCCAAGTATTCCTCAATCGTTGAACAAAGCCGCCATTAATGTCGGACCCACACGGCACCATCGACTTTTTCATAAGTTACCGGGGCGCACAGGCAGCCTGGGCGCGATGGGTCAACTGGGTCGTGCGCCGTGCAGGATTCTCCACCGTGCTGATGGATGAGTTTCTGGTAGGCACAACCTGGACCTCCAACATGCGCCAGGCTGCGACGGATTGCCGCAGACTTATTCCACTCTACTCCAAGGACTATTGGTGTTCGGGTGCTTGTGTGGAGGAATTCGATGCCTACTGGCGACAGTCCCTGCAGAATGCTTCCGCCCGGTTCTTGCTTCCATTGGTGGTCGAGGAGTGTGTAGTGCCCGATATGCACGCCATGTTGCTGGGGTGCCGGCTTTATGAATCCTCAAAGGATGAGGCTCAGGCCGCAATTTTAAGGGTCCTCCAAGGCATCACTCCCATCACCGCTGGTCCCGCCTATGCCGAGCCAGAGCCGCCTTTCCCACGCCCAGTCGCGGCCCCTGAAGCACCGGCCGACTGGCCGGAAGCTGTGCCGGAACTTCGCTGGCCGCTGGCGGATCACGATGTCGCCCGGACCGCTTTCGCCACGCTGGTGACGCGAGGTGCGCCGTATCGGCTCCTCCTCGTGAAAGGGGAGAGCGAGACCGGCAAGACCCACCTTACCCGGCAGTTCTTTAACAACGCGCAACGCCGGGTCACGGGCTGTGTTTGCGGGCGTTTTGACTTCAAAGGTACCGGTGATCTCCTGCTCAGCGTGCGCGAGTTCGAGCAGCAGCTCCAGGTGACGCAGCGTTCCATGAGTACCAATTTGGCAGGGCAGCTCAATGATATCTTGCTCCAGCTCTCTCAAAAACGGCAGCCCACGCTGCTGATCTTCGATACTTGCGAATCCTCCGGGGAGGCCGACCGTTGGTTGCAGGAGAGCCTGCTGACCCCGCTCCATCGGTATCCTTGGCTCCGGGTAGTGCTAGCCGGCAAGACGGTGCCGGAGCGTTACGGGTTGCCTTGGGAGGAAGATTCCCTGCTCGTTACCCTCACGGCGCCCGACCCAGATCACTGGCATGCGTGGGGGAAGGAAAACCAGCGTTCGATGACCCTTGAATTCGTGAAGGAGGCTCACGCCCACTGTCGTGGTAAAGCCTCCATTTTGGCCGGCCTGTGCGGTCCCAAAGCCTAGCCACCCATGGACGCCGCTGAACAGCAACGCATCCTGCAGGTTCTGGCCGAGGCCCAGGGCAATCCCGCGCTGCTCGCGCTGGCCGGGGTGGATCTGACTTATCCCGACCTGTCTTCGACCGAGCGCGAGCGGCTGCGGCACGCGCTGCTTGCTGCCGCGATACCGCACTGGTTTGATGCGCCCTTTCTCGCGGCGCTGCTGGAGGCCACCGCAGAGGAATCCCTCGTCCTGATGGAAAGACTCCGGAGGCTCTCCAGCGTGGAAAGCTTCCGTGCCCGCGGCTCCTTGGCCTACAACGTCCACGAAGCTTCGCGCCTGCCTTTGCGGGAACACGTGCGTACCACTCAGCCGGAACTCTGGCAGGCGTTCTCCCGGCGGGCTCGCGCATACATTGCCACCGGGGACGAACCGCACCTCCGAATCGAGGCGCTCTATCACCAGTTTGCTGCCGATCCTTCCACCTCCGCGTCCGCCTGCGCGGCGCTGGATCGCGAGCTCAGTTCCAATCCCGCCCAGCGCTCTGCCCTCTGCCTCGCCCTCACGGAACTCACCACCGCCGGCTGGCTCAGAGATGCTGCCTTGGGCGAGGCGCTCCGTGTATCGCAAGCGCACGCGGATTCGTTGGATGAGCTAGGCGAGCTCGCCCTCAAGAAAGGGGACTCGGCGGCTGCCCAGCAGCGCTTTTCCGAGAGCAGGACCTTTCGCGAAAGACTGGTGGTGAGTGACCAGGCTGACGCCCGGAAGGCGGGGGCCCTAGCCATATCGATGGACAATCTGGGGGACATTTCAATGACGCAGGGTAACCTTGCCGAAGCCCTGCGCTTCTTTGGTGATTCGAAGCGTATTCGTGAGCGCCTCGTGGCTACTGACCCCGCGAATACCCTATGGCAGCAACACCTCTCCGTGTCGTTCGACAAGCTGGGTGATGTGACGATGGGGCAGGGGGATCTAGCCGGGGCGAAGCGGGCCTATACGGGATCCAAAGGAATAGCGGAACGTCTGGTGGCGAGCGACCCCGAGAATACCCTATGGCAGCGGGACCTCTCCGTGTCGCTCAACAAACTGGGCGACGTGGCGGCGGGGCAGGGGGACTTAGCCGGGGCGATGCTGGCCTATACGGAATCCAAAGGAATTACTGAACGTCTGGCGGCGAGCGACCCAGCGGATACCCTATGGCAGTGGGACCTCTCCGTGTCGTTCGAAAGATTGGGCGACGTGGCGGTGGGGCAGGGAGGCCTAACCAGGGCAATGCTGGCCTACATGGAGTCCAAAGCAATTCGTGAACGTTTGGCGGCGAGCGATCCCGCGAACGCCCTCTGGCAGCGGGACCTCACTGTCTCGCTCGACAAACTGGGCAACGTGGCGGTGGGGCAGGGGGACTTAGCCAGGGCGATGCGGGCCTACACGGAATCCAAAGGAATTGCGGAACGCTTGGCGGCGAGCGACCCTGCGAATACCCTATGGCAGCGGGACCTGATAGGGTCGTATTGGAGGCTGGCGAGACTATGCGAGAAAAATAAGCAGACAACGGAAGCTAAAGCTTGGTGGCGTAAAGCTCATGACGCCTTGGTAGCCATGAAACAGCGCGGCATTATGCCGCCCGCCGATGAGCAGTATCTCAAAAGGCTCCAGACGAAGGTGGAGACCGATTGAACGCAGGCCAAGACGCTTCGCGACCTCCAGGCCTCCGCTCACACCTTTGGCTTCGGTCGGAACAGCACGATGACATGGCCGACCAGGGCGACGAGGTGGCTGCCGGTCTTCTCGGCCAACTGGGGGGCAATCTCCTTCCGCTGATCCTTGAAGTCAGCCAGCTTCACCTTCACCAACTCATGGTCCAACAGGGCCTGGTGCAACGACTTGACGAAGCCTTCGCTGACTCCCGCCTTGCCGAGCTTGAGGACGGCTTCCAAGTGCTGGGCGCGGGCCTTCAGCTCGCGGATTTCGCGGTTGGACAATGGGGCGAGCGCTTCGGGCGCGGTGTCAGACATGACGAGAGCGTAATGGTTGGCGAAGGCGAGGGCGAGTGCGGCGTGGCAAATTGGTTTGGCTCCCGGGGGAATTTGCCAGAGGTTCCCCGCGTTGCCCCGGAGCAATGCCGGTGGTTCCAGAAATGCCTGCTTCAGATCCTTGTGCCTATTCGGTTGTGGTGCCCTTTTACAACGAGGCCGCCTGTGCCGCCGCGCTTCTGGCCGAACTGAACCACGTGCTGGGTGCGTTGGGCCGGCCCTACGAAATCCTGATGGTGGACGACGGCAGCAAGGACGCCACCCCGCAGATTCTCGCCGGAATTTCGGCCGCCACCCCCGCCTGCCGCCATCTCCGGTTGGAGCCGAATCGCGGCCAGGCCGCCGCCCTGCTGCACGGGCTGAACCAGGCTCGTGGCGAGATACTCATCACGCTGGATGGCGACGGCCAGAATGATCCGGCCGACATCCCCGCGCTGCTGCAGCGGCTGGCGGCGGCCGATCACCCCGACATGGTCGTGGGCATCCGGGCGCAGCGGAAGGATTCCTGGCTGCGGCGGAAGATTTCCCGGCTGGCCAATGGCGTGCGCTCGCGCGTGCTCGGCGATGGCGTCTCGGACAGCGGGTGCGCGCTCAAGGTGTTCCATCGCGAAGTGAGGGAGGCGATGATTCCCATCCGTACGCTGTATTCCTTCATGCCGGCCCTGGCGGTGGCGGCTGGCTTCCGGGTGGTGGAGATGCCGGTGAACCACCGTGCCCGCGCCGGCGGCACGTCCAGCTACGGCCTCGGTGTTTTCCTCTGGCGGCCGTTCCTCGACATGATGGGGATGTGGTGGTTTACCCAGCGGCGTTTCCCGCAGGTCCGCGTCGCGAAGCGTGGGGAAGGTCGGAATGTCTGAGGCGGCTGGTGCTCTAAGACGGCCGGCTTCGCCGGGGTTATCCCGCTGGCTGCTGCCGGTCTTCGTCGCGTTTATCCTGCTGGCCTTCCTCGGCACGCGCGGAATGAACGAGCCCGACGAGGGGCGTTATTCCGAACTGGGCCGCGAGATGGCCGCGGGCGACAGCTGGCTGGTCCCGCACCTCAATGGCATCGGGCATTTCCAGAAGCCGCCGCTCATCTACTGGCTGACGGCGCTCGCGCTGAAGCTCTGCGGGCAAAACGAATGGGGCGTGCGGCTCCCCTCGGCGCTGGCGGCGGCTGGGACGATCTGGTTCACGTTCCTGATTGGCCGGACGCTGTTCTCGCGCGCGGTGGCGGTCACGGCGGCGCTGGTGCTGGTGTCGGGCTTCGAGTTTTTCGCGCTCGCCCGGACGCTGACGCCGGACATGACCATGACCTTCTGGATCACGGCGGCGATCCTCTGCTTCGTGCGCGCGGCCCATACGGAAGGCGGCCGGCCCTGGAACTGGCTGTTCTTCGTGGCGATGGGCGGCGGTTTTTTCACCAAAGGCCCCATGGGCTTCGTGGTGCCGCTGGCGGCGGCGCTCGCCTGGCAGTGGACGGCGCGGGGCACCCCCCAACGTGCGCGGCTGCCGTGGGTGCCTGGATTGCTCGTGGCCTTGGCGATTGGCCTGGGCTGGTTCGTCGTGCTGAGCCTGCAAAACCCGGAGCTGCGCTCCTACTTCGTGGGCGACGAACTGGTGAAGCGCTTCGCCTCGAAATCGCACGGCCGTTCGAAGCCTCCGTGGTTCTTCCTGCCCGTGCTGCTCGGCGGTTGGCTGCCGTGGACGTGCTTTCTGCCCGCCGTGCTCGTGACCGCCTGGCGTCGCTGGAAGAAACCCGAACGCCTGCAACCTTGGCAGGCCCTGCTGCTGGGCTGGACTGTCATCCCCTTCGTCATCCTGTCCCTGAGCGGGTCGAAGCTGCTGACCTACATCCTGCCGCTGTTTCCCGCCCTGGCCCTGGGGCTGGCGTACTGGCTGCACGTGCACGCGGCCTCAAAGCCGGCGTTGCTGGGGAGGCGGCTGGCTTTCTGGTGCCTCTTCCTGCCGCCCGTCGCGCTGGGGGTGCTGAATGCGGTCCGGCCCGAGCTGGGGCTGACGTACTGGGTGCCGCTCGTGCTGATCGCGCTGCTGGTCGCCTTGGCGATCGCAATTCGGCGCGCTCCGGCCGGACAGGCCGCGCAGGCCTTCAACCGGCTCGCCATCGGGGCGGCGCTGCTCTGGGTGGCACTCTCCACGCAGGTGGATGCGCTCAATCCCTTGCTGAGCCGGCAGGCCTCGGTGCGGGAACTGGCGCAGACCGCGCGCGCCTTTGCCGGAGCGGATGGCGGCTACTTCGTCTATGAGGCGCGGGCCTGCGGTTTTGGGTTCTACCTGCAACGGCTCATCGGCGTCAGCCGTAGCGAGGCCGACATCGTCCTGAAGCCGACGGCGGAACAGGAGTTGCGGTTGCTGGATTCGCCGGCTGATTGTGGCCGGCTGGCCTTACCCGGGAAACCTGTATGCGGCCTGATCCTGCGGGATCAGCTGGGGCCCGCTTTTTCCACGAACGAATGGCGGGAACTGGGCCGCGCCGGGCAATTCGTGCTGATCGGCCGGACGAACAATTAGCCCCGGGCCATTTTCTCGATGACCTTGGTCGTCGATTTGCCGGCGACAAAAGGGATGAACACGATCTTTCCGCCGTGGGCTTCCACCGCGCGACGCTCGTTCTGGTCGATGGTGTCGAGCGTGTAGTCGCCACCCTTCACGTAGATGTCCGGCTGGGCCCGCGTCAGAAAGTTGACGGCGCGCATTTCGGGGAAGATGCAGGTGCCATCCACGCATCCCAGCGCCGCGAGTACCCGGGCGCGGTCGAACTCGGGATTCAGCGGCCGGGTCGGGCCCTTGAGCTGGCGGACGCTGTCGTCCCCGTTCACGCCGATCAGCAGGGCGTCGCCGAGCGCCCGGGCGCCTTCGAGGTAGGTGACGTGGCCGACGTGCAGCAGGTCAAAGACGCCGTTGGTCACGACCAGCGTCTTGCCGGCGTCGCGCAGGGCCTGGCGCCAGGCGGGCAATGTTTCGGCGGTCAGCACTTTGGCGGCGGAATCCATGTCGCGCGGACGCTGCGGAGGGGGCGGCAATTTTTCAAAGCAAACTTCGCCGTCACACGTTTTCCGCTTTGCAGGCGAGTTGGGGGCCGCATCTTCCCCGCCGTGAAACGCACGACCTCGGCGTCCAAGGAAATGCCCAACACCCGCCCGCCCCTGGAGCGCATGATGCGCATCCACGCGGTCATCGCCGCCGGCAAGCATCCCAATGCCACCACTCTGGCGCGTGAGCTGGAAGTCACGACCAAGACGATCCAGCGCGATCTGGAGTTCATGCGCGACCGGATGAACCTGCCCCTGGAATACGTCGCGGCTCACAACGGCTACGTTTATACCGAGGAGGTCGATTCTTTCCCCACGCTCCAGATCAGTGAGGGCGAGCTGTTTGCGCTGCTGGTTGCGGAAAAAGCGCTGCAGCAATACCGGGGCACACCGTTTGAAAAACGGCTCGTGGGCGCGTTCCGCAAGCTTGCCCGCTCACTGCCCGACACCGTCTCCCTCAATCTGGCGGAGTGGGAGCAGTCGATCTCCTTCCGCACCACCGCCGAGCCGGTGTTGAACCTGCCGGTGATGGACACGCTGGCCAAGGCAGTGCAGAAGCGGCGTCAGCTGCTCATCAGCTACCGCAAGCCGGCGTCACGGAAGCCGGAGGAGCGGGTCATCGACCCCTGCCATCTCGCGAACGTGAACGGCGACTGGTATCTCTTTGCATACGACCATTTGCGGAACGCCGTCCGCACCTTCGTGCCCGCCCGCATCCAGTCCGCCGAGCCGACCGGCAAGACGTTCACGCCGCCGGCGAAGTTCGCACTGGAAAAGCAGCTTCGCGACAGCTTCGGCATCCATTCCCGCGACGGTGACTATGCGGTGGTGCTGCGCTTCACCGAGCTCGTGGCCGACTACATCCGGGAGAAGCGCTGGCATCCGTCCCAGGAATTGGTCGAGCTGCCGGACGGCATGGTCGAACTGCGTCTTCGGCTGGGCAGCCTGCAGGAAGTCGAACGCTGGGTGCTGGGCTGGGGCGGCGCGGCGACGGTCATCGCGCCCCCGGAACTGGTGGCCAGCGTGCGCGCGGCGGCCGAGCGGATCTTGGCGGGCGGGGGAGCAGGGGAGCAGGGGTGAAAGGGGGCCGGGGAGTTACGGCATTCGCACGAACTTTGTCCAGGCAACGATCGAGCATCCTCGATTCATAATTCATCCTTCCTACTTCATCCTTCGTTCCCTGCTTCGTCCTTTTAAAACAAAAAAGGCCCGGTTGCCCGGGCCTTGAAAGCATTCTGGCGGAAGCTCAGTCCAGCTTCTTGACCCGGATGTTCTTGTAGAGCACGACGCTCTTGGGGTCGTGGGCCTGGAGGGCGAAGGTGCCCTCGTTGAGCTTGCGCTCGAAATCCTTGCCGGCCACGCGACCCGGCTCTTCGGTGTAGTCGTTCACGAGCTTGCCGTTGAGGTACACCTTGATGTTGGTGCCCTTCACGACGACGCGGTGCTCATACCACTCGCCGTCCTGCACGATGCCCTTGAGCGCGTCCTCCTTCACGTCCTGCACGGAATACACGCTGGCGGATTTGCGCCAGTCGCTGTGCGTCTGGTTGACCTGCGTCTCGTAGCCGCCCCAGGGCCAGCCGCTCTCCTGGTACTTGGTGTGGATGTAGATACCGCCGTTGGAGCCCGGCTCGGTCTTCACGTCCACCTTGAGGTCGAAGTTTTTGAAGGGCGCGAGCGCGCCGGTGTAGAAGCAGTGGCTGCGCGTGCCGTTGGCGCGGAATGCGCCGTCCACGATGCTCCAAGCACCCGGGTTTTCGTTCACCTTCCAGTCGGTCATGGTGCCATCAAAGATGTAGGTGTAACCCTGACGGTCCTTGGAGCCCATCTGGTGCGGGCCATCCATCGCGGTGATCGTCATCGGACCGGCGGCAGTGTCAATCGTCTTGGTCTTGCCGGTTTCGAGGTTGTAACCCCGCGTGGTGTCGGAGGATTGGCAGCCGGCCAGCACAAGGGCGACCAGCGGTAGGAGGGAGAGGGAAAAAGCTTTCATTTTCAGAATTGAGATACGCGAAAAGTGTGCCAGCGGCAAACTCAAATGCGCCCATTGCCCCGGCCGGAGATGTCGCCCAAGCTGCCGGGGTGAGCGATCTGGCACCCAATTTCGTCGTCCGGCCTTTCCGCCCGAGCGACGAAGCGGCTGTCTATGCCGTGTGCTTGCAGACGGCCGACGCCGGGCGTGACGCCACCGCGCTCTATGACGATCCGGCGTTGCCGGGGCATCTTTACGTCGGCCCTTATCTCACGCTCGAACCGGAACTGGCTCTCATGTTGGAGGACGGTTTCGGTGTCTGCGGATATGCGCTCGCGGCCTTGGATTCGCACCTTTTCTACGAACGCTTCCAGCGGGAATGGCTGCCGCCGCTGCGCGGGCGTTATCCGACGCCGAACGGTGATCCGTCGATATGGTCCGCTTCCGAAGCCGTTCGGGCGCAGTTCCATGCGCCGGACATTTTCTGGCCCGAGCCGCATGCAGATTTTCCGTCGCATCTGCACATTGATCTGCTGCCGCGTGCGCAAGGGCAGGGGAATGGCCGTGTTCTGATGGACACCCTGTTGACGGCGCTGCGCCAGCGCGGCTCACCCGGGGTACACCTGGGAATGCACGTGGCCAACGCGCGGGCGCTTCGCTTCTACACCCGCCTGGGCTTTCGCGAACTCGCCCGGCGCGGTAAAACCCTGTATCTCGGGCTGCACCTTGCCGATGAACGCTGACCTGCTCCGTGAACTCCGCTCCGCCCGGCTGACTGATCCCGGCATCATCGCCGTGATCCGTGCGCCCTCGGCTGAACTGGTTCCAGCCTTGGGCGAGGTGCTGGTGGCCGGCGGCATCACCGCGCTCGAAATCACCGCTTCGACCCCGAATTTTGCGGCGGCCATCCGGGCGACCAAATTGGTGTTAGGCGATCGGGCGCTCGTGGGGGCGGGGACGATTCTTAATGGCGACGATTGTGCGGCGGCGTTGGATGGCGGGGCCGAATTTGTCGTCAGCCCGGTGCTCCGGCCTGCGCTTGTGCCTCAGGCTCGCGGCGCGGGGTGTCCGATCATGTTGGGAGCCTACACCCCGACCGAGGCGCAAACGGCGTACGAGGCAGGTGCGGATTTCGTGAAGCTGTTCCCGGCGGACACGCTCGGTCCGGGCTTCATCCGTGCGCTGCTGGCGCCGCTGCCCCATCTGCGTCTGGTGCCGACCGGCGGGGTAACGGTGGCGAATGCCGCGGAATTCCGGAAAGCGGGCTGTGCGGCCGTTGGCATCGGCGGCAATTTGCTGAAGCGGGAACTGATTCTGGCGCAGGACTGGCCGGCACTGACCCGGCTCGCGACCGACTTCGTGGCGGCGTGGCGGGCATGAGTTTCCCAACCGAGTTGGCGGTTGCCACCTGCGTAGGAGAATGATTTCCTACGCCTACGTATGAATGCTGCCCCGGCCCACCGAGGTCTTACCCTGACCCAGTGGCTCGTCATCCTGATCGCGGCCATCGGTTTCGCGTTCGACACCTACGAGCTGCTGATGTTTCCCCTGATCGGCGCGCCCGCGGTGGCCGAGCTGCTCCAGCTTCCGCCCAACAACCCGCTCGTCACCGAATGGCTGGGCAAGATGCTCTGGATCACCGCCCTGTGCGGCGGTGTTTTCGGTCTGTTGGGGGGCTGGCTGACTGACCGCTTCGGGCGCCGCACCATCCTCGCCGTCAGCATCGCACTCTATTCTTGCTCGCCCGCGCTGGCCGCCATGAGCACCAGCATCGGTGAGTTCGTCTTCTTCCGTTCGGCCACCTTTGTCGGCGTCTGCGTGGAATTCGTGGCGGCTGTCACCTGGCTGGCG
This sequence comes from uncultured Verrucomicrobiota bacterium, assembly GCA_903922605.1. Classification (GTDB taxonomy): domain Bacteria; phylum Verrucomicrobiota; class Verrucomicrobiia; order Limisphaerales; family UBA9464; genus CAIVQB01. The sequence continues at coordinate 213,637 of CAIXUG010000069.1, read as the reverse complement.
GAACTGTTCCCGGACCGAAAGCATAAGGAAAAGGCGCTGGGGTGGACTCAGGCCTTTGCCTCGATTGGGGGACTGATGGTCACCGGAGTGAGTGCCTGGATTCTCGCCCATCTCGACAGCCTGCCGACCCTGCCGGTCGCCGAGCCGTTCAACGGCCACTCCTCTTGGCGGTTCCTGCTGCTCAGCGGCCTGATTCCGGCGTTGCCCATCGCGGTGCTGCTGCTCTTCGTGCCCGAATCGCAAGCCTGGCAGGAGCGGCGCAAAGCCGGCACGCTGCGTCGCCCGAGCTTTGGCGAACTCTTCTCGCCCGCCCTCCGCCGGACCACACTGGTCACGGCGGCCCTTTCGGCCTGTGCCTATGGCGCGGCTTTCGGCGCCCTGCAACTGACGCCCACACGTATCGCTCCCGGCCTGCCTGATCTCGCGGAGCAGCGGACCACGCTCCAGCCGCTGCAGGAGGAGGCGAAAGCGCTGAACCTTCAGCTCCTCAAGACCAATCTGCCGGCGTTTAACCAGGCGGCCGCCGGAGTGCCCGGACTCAAGCAACTTGCCGGACAACGCATCAAGACCCGGCAGGGCATCAGCGCCGCCCGCCGCACCTTGGACAGTGCCACGGCGACGGACGCCCAAAAGGAGAAGTCCCGGACCACGTTGGGCGGCCTGACCAATGTGCTGGCCGGTCTCGACCAGAAGCTCACGGACCTGACCACGGACAAGCCGGAGGCGAAGAAAGCGGTCCTCGACCGCGAGAAAACCCTCGCCCTGATCGCCGCCAACCGCGTCAAGCAGGATCCGAGCGATTCGAGCGTCAAGAAGGTCGGCAACGAGGTGCAATTCTGGCAGGAAACCGGCGGCCTGCTCGGCCGGATCGCCCTGGCACTGCTGGTGGTAACCACCGTGAGCCGGGGCCTGCTGCTGCGCCTGTTCCTCATTCCTGGTTTGGTCCTTTACGCCCTGACCTATGGCACCCTGTTCCACTCCGGCCAGGAAATGTTCCAGTGGGGCATCGCCCTCTGCGGGTTCATGACCGTCGCCCAGTTCAGCTACATGGGTGAATATCTGCCGAAAGTGTTCCCGCTGCACCTGCGCGGCACCGGCGGCAGCTTCGCGACGAATGTGGGCGGCCGCATGATCGGCACTTCGGCGGCGTTTCTGACCACCAATCTGATCGCGCCGAGACTGTCCGGTTCCACCTTCCAGCAGGTGGCCACCGGGGCCGCGATCGTCGGCACGGCAGTCTTCGCCATCGCGTTCGTCTGCAGCTTCCTGCTGCCCAAGCCGACGGCAATTGAGCAGGACTGAGCGGCGTTTCCGCACGTGGTCCATCGAGAATCGGAGCCATGCCCGCCGTGTCCTTGAATCCGTCGGGGCCGGCCTTGGTCGCGGAAGCGCGGAGGATCTTCACGGCGCGTTTCGGCCGCGCGCCCACGCAGCTCGTGCGCGCGCCTGGACGGGTGAATCTCATCGGCGAGCATCTGGACTACAACTACGGCCCCGTGTTGCCCCTGGCGATCGAGCCACAGATCCTCTTCGCGACGGCTCCAAACGGATTGGAGTGCGTGCGTCTGTGGAGCGCCGTGTTCGGTGAAGGCTGCGAAATTTCCCTGACGGAGCCGCTCATGCGCGGCGAGCCCGGCTGGAGCAACTACATCCGTGGAGTCCTCGCTGGCTGGCAGCGGAGCGGACGCACCCTGCCGGGGTTCGATGCTGTCATCGTCAGCGATCTGCCGGCGGGTGGCGGCCTGAGCAGCAGCGCGGCGCTGGAGGTCGGCATGGCCACACTGCTGGAAGCCCTCACCGGTGCGCCGTTGATTCCCGAAGAAAAGGCGCTGCTCTGCCAGCGGGCTGAGCACGACTTCGCCGGGCTGCCCTGCGGCTTCATGGACCAGTTCGCCTGCGTCTTCGGCCGCGCGGATCACCTCCTGCTGCTCGATTGCCGCTCGCGGGAGACAACCCTGATTCCGTGGACGGCCGATGACCTCGTGTTCCTCGTTATCGACACCCAGGTGAAGCACGACCTGGCCACCAGCGCCTACGCCGAACGCCGCCGCACCTGCGAGGCCGCCGCACATCGGTTGGGCGTGACGTCGCTCCGCGACTGGCCGGAAGCGCGCCTGTCGGAAGCGGAGTCGCTGCTCGACGCGGTCGCCTTCCGACGCGTCCGACACGTGGTGACCGAGATCGCCCGGACCTTCGCCGCCGCCTCCGCCATTCGGACGGGTGCCTGGTCAGAGCTCGGCCGCCTGATGTTCGCCAGCCATGACTCACTCCGCGACGACTACGAGGTAAGCTGCGCGGAGTTGGACGAGGTCGTCCGGTTGACCCAAGAGCTGGGAGAGGCGGGTGGCGTCCTCGGCTGCCGGATGACCGGCGGCGGCTTCGGCGGCTCCGCGATCGCCCTGGTGCGTCGCGAGCAATTAGGATGGGTTTGGGAGCGGCTGCGATCGGCGTATATGTGCCGTTTTCCGCGAGGCGTGAAGTTCATCGTCACGCGTGCGGCGGATGGAGCTTCGGTTTTATTTTCCTCCCAATGAATGCCTGTCCATTCCTCCTGCTACTCGCCTTGGTCCTCGGGCCCGCCGCGCTGGCTCGGGAAATCCATGTTTCGCCCACGGGCAATGACGCCAACTCCGGCACGGCCCGTAGGCCTCTTTCCTCACTGACCGCCGCGCAGAAGCTGGCCCGCGAACGGGCCGGCCGCGAGCCGGTCACGGTTCGGCTGCATGGTGGCATCTATTATCTGCTCGAGACCCTACGGTTCACGGCGGCCGACTCCGGCAGCGAAAAGAATCCGGTCGTGTACGCGTCGGTGCCGGGCGAGACCGTGGTCCTCAGCGGTGGCGTGCGGCTCGCGTTGCACTGGACTCCGCTGAGCAACGGGATCTTCCAGGCGCAGACCCCTCCGGGGCTGGCGATGGACCAATTGTTCGTGAATGGCGCGCGGCAGCAGATGGCGCGCTATCCGAATTACGACCCGAAGGCCGCCCAGTTCAACGGCACGGCGGCGGATGCAATCTCACCCGAGCGGGTCGCGCGTTGGGCTGATCCGGCGGGCGGGTTCATTCACGCGATGCATGCGGCGCTTTGGGGCGACATGCACTGGCGCATCCGGGGCAAGCGCGCGGACGGGTCGCTCGACTACGAGGGCGGCTGGCAGAACAACCGCTCCAGCCCGATGCACAGGCAGTTTCGCTTTGTGGAAAACATCCGCGAGGAACTGGACGCGCCGGGTGAATGGTTTCACGACGCCAAGACCGGCACGCTCCTTTTCCTGCCGCCCCAGGGGCTGGATCTCAAAACGGCGGTGATCGAGGTGGTGCGCCTGCCGCACCTGATCGAGTTTAACGGCACGCCGGAACGGCCCGTGAAGTTTGTCACCCTGCAGGGCCTGAGCTTTCGCCACACCGCTCGCACGTTCATGGAGAACCGCGAGCCGATCCAGCGCTCGGACTGGACGGTCTATCGCGGCGGCGCGGTGGTGTTCCACGGCGCGGCGGATGCCACGATCCAGGACTGTGATTTCGACCAGCTTGGCGGCAACGCGGTGTTCGTGAACAACTGGAACCGGCGGATCTCGGTGCGCGGCTGCCTGATTCGCGAGGCGGGTGCCAACGGGGTGGCCTTCTTTGGTGATCCCAAGGCGGTCCGCAGTCCGCTGTTCAATTACGCCGACAAGTTCGATTACGCCGCGCTCGACCGCGCACCGGGCCCGCTCACGGACAATTTCCCCGCCGACTGCCTGGTGGAGGACTGCCTGATCACGCGCATCGGACGCTTCGAAAAGCAGACCGCACCGGTGGCAATCGATATGGCGGAGAGGATCACGGTGCGCCACTGCTCCATCTACGACGTTCCGCGCGCTGGCATCAACATCGGGGACGGCTGCTGGGGCGGGCATGTCATCGAGGACTGCGACATCTTCGACACCGTCCTGGAGACGGGCGACCACGGGAGCTTCAATTCCTGGGGCCGTGATCGCTACTGGCATCCCGACGTGCGCACTGTGAACAAGGAAGTCGAGGCGGACCCCAAGCTTCCGTTCCTTGACGTCGTTGAGCCGAACCTGCTCCGTCACAATCGCTGGCGCTGCGATCACGGCTGGGACATCGATCTCGATGACGGTTCCAGCCGCTACCGCATCTACAACAATGTGCTGCTGAGCGGCGGCCTGAAGATGCGCGAGGGCTACGACCGCATCGCCACCAACAACGTCATTGTCGGCAACAGCCTGCATCCGCACGTGTGGTTTGAACGCAGCGGGGACGTCTTCGCGCGCAATATCGTGATGGGGCCGTATCAGCCCGCCGTGATGGAGGTCGCGAAATGGGGGCGGGAGGTGGACTACAATCTCTTCACGACTTCGGAAGCGGACCGCACGAAATTTGCCGTCCACGGCTGCGATGCCCATTCTCTCGTGGGTGATCCGTTGTTCGTGAATGCGGCCGCCGGCGATTTTCGCGTACGGCCCGGCTCGCCTGCGTTGGCTTTGGGCTTCGTGAATTTCCCGATGGATGATTTCGGCGTGCGCTCGCCGCGCTTGAAGGCCATCGCGCGAAAACCGGAAATCCCCGCGGTAAAGCTGGCAGGGGTCATCGCGTCCGTGGGAGTCAATGTGCCCCGGACCGTCTGGCTGGGGGCGACGGTCCGGCCGCTGGTTGGCGTGGAATACTCGGCGGTCGGTGTGGCGGCCGATGCGCACGGCCTGATCGTCGCCGAAGCTCCGCCGCACTCGACGGCCTTTCAGGCCGGGTTACGTCCAGGCGATTTCATCCAGCGCGTGAATGGGCGAACCATCAGGGAGCTGAAAGACCTGCCGGCCAGCGCGGACGTTTCAGCGGCGGAATCGAAGCTGAATCTGGAGGTCGTCCGCAGCGGCCAGCACCTGAGCTTGCCGGCCAAATGATTTTTGCCCGGCCACTCGCAATGACGAAACTCTCGGTGCATGAGCGAACCGATCCATCCCGCCGTCCGCATTGGACATACGCATCTCAAGGTCGCCAATTTGGAGCGGGCGCTGGGCTTCTGGCGAGACGTGCTGGGCTTTGAGGTTACGCAACGCATGGGCCGGCAGGCGGCGTTTCTATCGGCGGGCGGCTACCATCACCACATCGGGCTGAACACCTGGGAAAGCGCGGGCGGTCGGCCGCCGGCACCAGGTACGACCGGCCTCTATCACGTCGCCATCTTGTATCCGACGCGTGCCTCGCTGGCGGATGCGCTGCGCCGGCTCCTCGCCGCCGGCATCGAATTGGACGGAGCGGCCGACCACGGCGTGAGCGAGGCGCTTTATCTGCACGACCCGGACGGAAACGGCGTGGAGCTTTACTGGGACCGTCCCGAAGCCGAGTGGCCCCGTGCGGGGGACGGCGCGTTGGCGATGTTCACCAAGGCCCTGGATCTCGATTCGCTGCTGGCCGAGCCGGGGGCAGGGGCGAGTGAGCCAGTGGGTCAGTAATCAGTAAACAGTTGGTCAGTGAAGGTGCCCCCGACATCACTGATTACTGCTCACTGACCCACTGGCTCACTGGCTCACTGGCTCACCCAGCCCGCTCCCACCGGAACTTCCGCTCCACTTCCTTGATCGGCAGGTCATTGATGCTGGCAAAGCGGCGCCGCATGTAGCCGAAATCGTCGAACTCCCAGTTCTCGTTGCCATAGGCGCGGTGCCACTGGCCGGCGTCGTCGTGGAACTCGTACTCGAAACGCACGGCGATGTGGTTGCCGGTGAAAGCCCACAGCTCCTTCTTCAGCCGGTAGTCGTGTTCCTTCGCCCATTTGCGCCGGAGGAATTCGACGACGGCAGGGCGCCCGTTCACAAACTCGGAGCGGTTGCGCCACTCGGTGTCCTCGGTGTAGGCGAGCGCTACGCGCTCGGGGTCACGGGAATTCCAGGCGTCCTCGGCGGCCTGCACTTTCTGGTGGGCGGTTTCTTCGGTGAAGGGCGGGAGCGGTGGTCGTGGATTCATTTTGTTTTAGCCTCCAAGGATTCGGGCGACCGTTTGTCTAAGCGTGGGGAGGAATTCGGCGGCGAACCATGGATTGCGGTGCAACCAGATGCGGTTACGGGGCGAGGGATGGGGCAGGGGCAGATACTGTGGCAGATAATCGCGGAAAGCCCGCACGGTCTCGGTAAGATTCTCCCGCGCCTTTCCGCCCAGATAGTATGCCTGCGAATACTGGCCAATGAGCAGCGTGAGCTGCACCGACTTCAGCCGCCCGAGCAGTCGCGGATGCCAGAGCGGCGCGCATTCGGGACGCGGCGGCAGGTCGCCCGACTTGCCCGCACCGGGATAGCAAAAACCCATCGGCACCAGGGCAAACAGGGCGGGATTGTAAAAGGCCTCGGCCTCCACGCCGAGCCAGCTACGCAGCGCCTTGCCGCTCTGATCCTGCCAGGGCACTCCGGATTCGTGGACGCGACGCCCGGGTGCCTGCCCGATGATCAGAATCTTCGAGCTCACGCCAGCCGCCACCACGGGACGCGGCTGATGTGGCAGGTGTGCAGCGCAGGCCGAGCATTTCGAGATTTCGCGGAGCAGGCTGTCCATGGAATCGATCACCCCTTCGGCGTCCGGGCGGTTTCGCCACGAGTCTGCAACTGTGCTTCCAACTCCGCAATGCGCTGGCGGAGCGGAGCGACGGCGGCCTCCAATTCGGCGACCGTGAAGCGCGGGGTGATGTATTTGGGACAGTTCCAGTCGAAGGACAGCACCTCAATGAAGAACAGCCGTTCCACGAGGCCGCGCGCTTCCGGTTCGGCGAGTTGGGCGACGAGTTCGGGATGCTCGCGAGCATCCTCGGTGCGGGCGTGGCCGAGAATCTTCAGGCGCTCCTGATGCGGGTAGTCCATAAGGAAGAGCGTCACGCGGTCATTGGCTGCGAGGTTGCCGGTGGAGAGAAGCTGGCGATTGCCGCGGTAGTCAGCGAAGGCGAGCTGCGTCGGGCTGACGACGTGAAGAAATCCCGGACGCCCGCCTCGGTGCTGGAGGTAGGGCCAGCCCGTCTCCGTGACCGTCGCCATATAGAAGGAATCGCGGGCCGCGATGAAGAGGTTTTCCTCTTCCGTGAGCGGGTCGCGCTCCGGAGCCGGGCCAACGGACGCGCTGCGATTATAGGAGTGCTGTTGCGCCTCCAGCACGGAGGGCGTCAGCATGGTTTGCAGGAATCGGGTGGCCATGAGGTGGGTTTTCGCTTTGAAACGTGGGGAAAATGGAACAGGCGCCGCTTATCGCCGGCCACCGGAGATCCGGCGGCCGGCCAAGAATGAGACTTACGCCGTCGTCGCCAGCGCAGCCGCGAGGGCCGACTTGGATTGGACCCCACGCAACGTGCGCACGGGCTGGCCGTTGCGGAAAACCATCAACGTCGGAATCGCCGTGATGTTGAAGCGTTGGGCCAGCTCCGGCGCCTCATCAATGTTGACCTTGGCCACGGTCGCCTTGCCGGCCTGTTCCTTGGCGAGCTCGTCGAGCACGGGGGCGATCATCCGGCAAGGACCGCACCACTCGGCCCAGAAGTCCACGAGGACGGGCTGAGTGCCGGAGTTCACGGTGCTATCAAAGGTCTCGGTGGTAAGTGCCTGTGTTTTCATAACCGGGAATTTCATTTGGGCGGGCGGCGCATCGGACGCCGCCTGCAGGTTTCTTGGTTTCAGCTCACACTTGCTGCTGCCGGCTGGGCGGCGTCACCGGGCTTCACTTCGGGGAAATCGACCACCGTCTGCGCGACGTGGTTGATGTAGTTGGTGAAGATATTTACCGCCACATTGGCGACAGTCTCCACGATCTCACCGTCGGTCAGGCCGGCGGCGCGGGCGGACTTGAGCGCGCCATCGCTGATCTCCCCGCGCTGCACCAGGATGCTCAGCGCGAGCTTGAGCACGGCGGCGGTCTTCTCGCTGGCTGCGTCGGTGTGGCGTGCATCCGCGATGTCCTTCGGCGAGAGACCCACCTTGCCACCAAAAAACGTATGCGCGCTCAGGCAGTAGCTGCAGAGGTTCCCCTCGGCGACCGCGAGGGAGATCTGCTCCCGGACCTTGGCGCCAAGGGTCCCACCGGCGAGCGCACTGGAGAAGCTGAGATACCCCTCGAGCGCGGCGGGCGAATTGCCCAGCACTCGAAAGAGGTTGGGCACCACGCCGAGTTTGGACTGCACGGCATCGAGAAGCTGCTTGGACTTGCCGGTGGCATTGGCGGGATCGAGCTGGGTGATACGGTTCATAGTCTTTCTTTCGTTTTTTGGCTTTTGGCTTTGTCCGCTTCGAGCGGTTCTGGCCCCTTTAATCATTCGCCGTGCCAGCGGATTAAGTGGACGAAATGCATCGAAACATTGGTTTTTCTTCGATTTTTCTGCCATGACGACTACTACGACCATTCGTAAACACCGAACTATCGTTGCGGTTTTCTCCGAAACTTCGTAGTTGTTCGGTGTGAACTGCGCCAACCTGCCTCAGGTCATGGTCTCCATGGCCCGGAACCGTTCACTGTCAGAGGTTTTGAACGCCGTGGTGAGCGGTATAGCCCAATGCCAAAACGTGGTACTGGCGCGCCTTTGGCTGATTGAGCCGGGCGACATTTGCGAAAAGTGTCGCTTTCGGCCCGAATGCCCCAGCCAGGAGCGCTGCCTGCATCTCGTGGCGAGCGCGGGCAATCCGGGCGACAAGACGCAGGATTACACCCGGCTCGACGGGGCGTTCAGCCGCTTCCCGCTGGGCGTGCGGAAAATCGGGCGGGTGGGAAAGTCTGGCGAACCGCTGCTGCTCCCTGATCTGCGCGGAGACGAGGAATGGATCGCCGAGCCGGACTGGATGCGCCGCGAAAAGGTCCGGACCTTTGCCGGACAGCCGCTCGTCTTTCGCGGGGAAGTGCTCGGTGTGCTCGCGATTTTCGACGCCACCGTGCTCGGGCAGGTGGATTTCGACTGGCTGCGCGTCTTTGCCGACCATGCGGCCGTGAGCATTGCGAATGCGCGGGCGTTCGAGGAGATCGAGTTCCTGAAGGCGCGGCTGGAGGAGGAAAACGCGTACCTCCGTCAGGAAGTCACCTCCGTGCTTGGCGTGGGCGATTTCGTCGGCACCAGTCCCGGCCTGCGCAAGGTGATGCAGCAGATCCAGCTCGTGGCGCCGACCGAGGCCGCCGTGCTCATCACCGGCGAAAGTGGCACCGGCAAGGAACTCGTGGCGCGCGCGATCCACGAGCACAGCCCTCGTCGCGCCCGCGCCCTGATCAAGGTCAACTGCAGCGCCGTGCCCGAGGCGCTCTTCGAGAGCGAATTCTTCGGCCACGTGAAGGGGGCCTTCACCGGCGCGCTGCGCGACAAGCCGGGCCGCTTCGAGCTGGCCGATGGTGGCACGCTGTTCCTCGACGAGATCGGCGAGGTGCCGCTCCCAATGCAGGCCAAGCTGCTGCGCGTGCTCCAGGAGCAGGAGATCGAGCGCGTCGGCGACACGCGCACGCGCAAGGTCAGCGTGCGCATCATCGCCGCGACCAACCGCGACCTGAAGGCGGAGGTGGCTGCGGGGCGCTTCCGGCAGGATCTGTTTTACCGGCTCAGCGTTTTCCCGATTGAGCTTCCGCCATTGCGTGAGCGCCGCGACGACATCGCACCGCTCACGCTTCACTTTGTGCAGCAGGCGGCCCGACGCATGAACCGGCCGGCACCGCGGGTCACGCAGGGCACGATGGCCCAGCTCACCGCCCATGACTGGCCGGGAAATGTCCGCGAACTGCAAAACGCGGTGGAGCGTGCGGTTATCCTCTCGTCCGATGGCCCGCTGCGTTTTGAACTGACTCCAGCCGTATCAGATATGCCTCTTCCCGCACCCAACGCGGTAGCCGCCTCTCCGGCGCTCCTGACCCGGGACGACCTCAAGCGCCAGGAACGCGAAACTATCGCGGCGGCGCTGAAGCGAACGGGCGGAAAAATCTTCGGAGCCGGTGGCGCGGCGGAACTGCTGGGCATGAAGCCCACGACCCTGGCCTCCCGGCTCAAGGCGCTGGGCTTAAAACGGAAAGCTGCGAACTAAGTCCGGCCGCGCTTCAGGCCTTCTTCACAAAGCAGGCCTTCAGACCGATGGCCATGCCATCCATCTTGCAGGAGATCTCGTGGTCGCCGTCCCCGAGCTTGATCGGCTTGGACTTCGATCCGCCTTTGAGCACCTGTGAGCCGCCGCCGAGCTTCAGATCCTTGGTCAGGATCACGCAGTTGCCATCGGCGAGCACATTGCCATGGGCATCCTTGATCACACGGGCGGCCGGTGCCGCTTCCGGTGCGGCCTCACGGGGCCATTCGTGACCGCAGGTGACACATTCCCATTTGTCAGGATGGTCCAGCACCTCGGTCATTTCGCACATCGGACAGGCAGGCTTACTCATGAAGGGGCAGGGTAGGCCGGTCCCGTCCTTGGACTCAATCTCGGGCTCCGTTGGAGGCGTGGCCGTTCAGCGCGCCTGCTGCCGGCGCCGAATGCCGGCCGCCACCGCCAACAGACTGGCGGTCACCAGCCCGGTGGAGAGCGGCTCCGGCACTGCCGTGTAAGTGTAGGACACCGTGACACTGCCGATCGCGCTGGCGGACCAGCTGGAGACATTGCCCAGGTTGGGCGTCGTGGACATTCCGAACGCCACCGGAAAGGAGGTTCCACCGGTCACCGCCGCCAGCAGCGAGGGAGAATAGGAGACGCCCGCCTGCGCCACGTCGAAGGAGTTGCTCTGGTCGATGCCAAAGCTGGCGTTCAAGGACGCGTTCGCCGGGCCGGAATTGCCAGCGCCACCGCCATTGCCAGCGTAGGAGGTTCCATTAATGGAAAAACTGCCACCACCGGACATGGAGGAACTGGTGCCCGTGCCCGAGGAATCATTCGTCCAGTTCAGGGTGTAAGTCATGTGCCAGGCCACCTGGAACGACGTCAGCGTACCCAAACTGGGATTGAAGGGGTCCACGGTGCCGGTGAGGTCGCCGGAATTCACCAGCGGGCTGGTCGTGGTCGTGCCACTGGCGCTGAGGTTGAAGGGGACGCTCTGCACGAAGACGGCCGCACGGGCCGAAAGCGAGGTGAGCAGGACGGCCGGAATCGCGATGCAGAAAGGGCGGAGTCTCATTTTGAGACTATCAGCGGCGGATTGTCGTCGATGGTTAAGCGGTTTTCTCGCCTGCGTTGGCAAAGGGTCCGCCGTCACCCCTTGCCATACAGCTTGGCGACAAATTCGCCGTAGCCGTTGTAGGGCAGGGTTGGGACGCGGTCGCCGGTGTCGAGCAGACGTTCCGTGGTCTGCGACCAGCGGGGATGCCGCACGGCCGGATTCACATTCGACTCGAAGGGGTATTCGTCGGGGGCAAGTGTTTCCCAGAGGGTAGCCGGCTGGGTCGCGACGAACTCGATGCGGACGATGCTCTTGATGCTCTTGTAGCCGTATTTCCACGGCACAACCATGCGCAGCGGGGCACCGTGCTGTTTGGGCAGGGGCTTGCCGTAGATGCCACTGGTCACCAGCACCAGCTCATTCATCGCCTCGTCCAGTCGCAGACCTTCGGTGTAGGGCCAGGGATAGCCGTGCAGTCGCCCCACCCCGGGCATCTGGTCGGGCCGCATGGCGGTGACAAATTTGACGAACTTCGCGCTGCTCTTCGGCTGCGCCTTCTCGATCAGCCGGGCGAGCGGGAAGCCGGTCCAGGGCACGATCATCGCCCAGGCCTCGACGCAGCGGAAACGATAGACGCGTTCTTCCAGTGGGAACTGGGCCAGCAGTTCCCGCGCGTCCACGGTCATCGGCTTTTCACAAAGACCGGTGATCTCGATGGTCCAGGGATCGGTCGTGAACTTGTCCACGAGGTTGTACACGCGGTCCTTGGTGGTGCTGAACTCGTAAAAATTGTTGTAGTGGGCGGGATACTCTTCCGGCGTGATCTTGAGCGCCGGGTCGTTGAACTTCGGGTTGCGCGGCGCAGGATATTTCACGCCGGCAGTGGGCGCGTTGGTGCCCGCAATAGCGGGAGCATCGGCGGCCCTGCCATTCATGAAAGAGGCCGCGGCGAGCAGGCCGGTGCCGGCAAACCCGAGGTCGCGCAGGAACTGGCGGCGGTTGCGGAAAACTGCCTCGGGCGTCACGTCATGTTCCGGAATGCGCCACCGGGGAGGGATGATGAGGTTGGCCATGCGGATTAAGATGGTCTTACGGCCTCGCGACGCCACAGAAAAAAACCGAGGCTCCCTGGTTGCAACAACCGACGCAGCCTCCGGATTGGGCTTGGCACTCTGCCGGTGCCGCGCTGAGTTTCGGGGGCGTGATCACTTCTGCCGACCTTTGCCGCCTCATGCGGCGCGACGCGGGATTCTCGGGCGGAACCGACCTGAATCCCCGTGTTTGACGTAAACACCATTGCCTATGGGCCGAATTCGTTGCTGTGCCGCTATGCCGCACATGCCGATGAGGCGGCCTTCCATAGTGGGCGTAGGTTGGTGGCGGCGATCGAGCGGCAGCCGCCCGCTGGTCTCCGGGAGATTGTTCCCGCGTTCACGACGCTGCGGCTCGATTTCGAGGCGGGCACCAGTAAGAGCCAGCGGGAGTGCGTGGTCGCCCTGCTCCAAGGTCTTGGAGCGCATGAAGCCTTGGCTGACGAGGGCGGCGAAGGGCGGCTGACGGAGATACCGGTCCGTTACGATGGTGTGGACCTTGCCCAGGTCGCGGAGCACGCGGGACTTTCCTGCGACGAGGTGATTGAGCGACATCTGGCATCGGCCTACCGCGTCCATTGCCTGGGTTTCGCCCCGGGATTTCCGTATCTTGGCGGGCTTGACCCCCGGCTGGCAACACCGCGACTGGCCAGCCCGCGTCCGCGCGTTCCGGCGGGCAGCGTGGCCATCGGGGGCGAACATGCCGGCATCTACAGCATCCCCAGCCCCGGTGGCTGGAATCTGCTCGGCACGACCGAGGCAAGTCTCTTCAAGCCACGCGCCGCGTCGCTGGATGAGATGTTCCTTCTACGGGCTGGCGACCGGGTACGCTTCGTCCGCCAAAACGAGGGTGGGACACGAAAGGCGGCATCGGATCCAGCAGCGGAGCCAAGTATCGCCGAACCGCCCGACAAAGCGGGTCTTCTCCGCGTGCTTTCCGCCGGTCTCGGCATCGCGCTTCAGGATCTTGGCCGACCGGGCTTCGCCCGTTTTGGTGTGCCGCCCGGCGGGGCGATGGACCCGCACGCGGCGCTTTGGGCGAACCGGCTTCTCGACAATCCGTCGTCGGCCGCCGTGCTGGAATTGTGTCTTCAGGGCCAGCGCCTCGAAGTTTTGCGCGATGGCTGGCTGGCGGTTACCGGCAGTGGCGCGCCACGCGGCCAGTCGGCCAATCATGCCTTTCGCCTGCGGGCCGGGGACGCGCTCGAATTTGCGCCCAGGTCGGCAGGCGTCTGGACTTATCTGGCCACTCCCGGTGGTTTTGCGGGTGAGCCGGTGCTGGGCAGTGTGAGCGTGAATGCCCGCGCCGGAATCGGCCGCGGTCTGGCACCCGGGGATATGGTGGCACTAGAGGGTGCATCGGGTTTCGATTTGTCCTCCGCCATCGCTGGACGTTCGATTCCATGGGCCGAAACCGCTGCGTTCGCCCAGCCGGCCGCCTTGCGCGTCTGGCCGGGACCGCAGTGGGCGATGTTCGGCGAGGCGGTTCGCGAGTGCTTCTTTGGCACGGAATGGACGGTCACGAGTCAATGCGACCGGGTGGGCTACCGGCTCAGTGGCCTGGTGCTGAAACCCGAATCGGCCCAAATCATTTCCGAGCCGGTGCTGCCCGGTTCGATCCAGGTGCCGGCGAATGGCCAACCCATCGTGACCATGCCGGATGGCCCGACGCTCGGCGGGTATCCGAAGCTCGGCCTGGTGGATCCGGTGGATCTGTCCCGGCTCGCCCAATGCCGGGCGGGGCAGCGCGTGCGGTTTGTGATGGTGAGGTAGGAGAGCAGGGATGAAAGGGAGAAAGGGAGAAAGGGAGCAGGGGAGAGGCACTGCTTCGCCTTCGCCTCGTTTTGCGTTTCAATAGCGCCATGCAGCTTGATCTCAACTGTGACCTTGGCGAAGGCGAACCGGTGGCCCGCACGCGGGCGTTGATGCGCCATGCGACCAGCGTGAACTTGGCCAGCGGAGGTCATGCAGGCGATGCGGTGATCATGGAGCGGTGTGTCCTGCTGGCCCGGGAACTGGGCGTGCGTGTGGGTGCGCATCCTGGGGTTGCGGGGAATTTTGGCCGGGGCGAGGTGAAACTCACGGTGAAGGAGTTTCAAACCTTGCTGCTGCATCAGGTGGGCGCGCTGCACCGGTTGACCGAGGTTCATCGGGTCCGGCTGCACCACGTGAAGCTGCACGGTTCGCTCTATCACGCCGTCGAGCGCGACGCTGCGTTGGGGCGCTGCTATGTCGAGACGGTCGGCGGTTGGTTTGGCGGATCGCCTATCTACGCACTTGCTGGCGGGCAGGTGGCCGCGCTTGGCCGGAGGCTCGGCGTCGTCGTCTGGGAAGAGGCGTTTGCGGATCGCGCTTATCGGAGCGATGGCTCGCTGGTGCCCCGGGAAGAACCGGGCGCGTTGCTTACCCGGCCGGCGGAGATCGCCGGGCGCGTTCGTGATCTTATTGCGGGGCAGGGAATCCTTACCGTGGAAGGCCACCGGCTGCCACTGCGCGCCCGGACCCTGTGCTTTCACGGTGATACGCCGGGCGCAATCCGGCTGCTCGTGGCGGCTGCCCGGGCGTTGGCCGGTCCCCGGAAAGCCGGCTGATTTGTCATTGCCCCTGTCTGGCCATCCGCCAACCTCCGGGAACGCGGAACCCAAACGCGTTTCGCACCATAACCAGTCATGGCCATCCACGTCGCGCTGCACCATAAGACGCACTACACCTACAACAAGCCGGTCGGTCACTCCCCGCACGTCGTGCGGTTGCGGCCCGCCCCGCATTGCCGCACGAACATCCTCAGCTACTCGCTGAAGGTGCGGCCGGAGCAGCACTTCCTGAACTGGCAGCAGGACGCCTTCGCGAACTGGAACGGACGCCTTGTTTTTCCCGAGAAGGCGACGGAGCTCTGCATCGAGGTCGAACTGGTCGCGGAAATGGCGGTCCACAACCCGTTCGATTTCTTCCTCGAGGATTCGGCGCAGATCTATCCGTTCGCCTACGAGCCTGCGCTGAAGAAGGAGCTGGCGCCGTTCATGGAGCTGCCCGAGCCGACACCCAAGCTGCTCGCCCTCGTGGGTGAGCTGATGGACAAGTATCTGACAGCCGGGAAGCGGACGATCGACTTCCTCGTCGAGGTCAACCAGCGGCTGCAGAACGACATCAAGTACACCATCCGCCTGGAACCCGGCGTGCAGACGCCCGAGGAGACGCTCACCCTGGCGCTCGGCTCCTGCCGCGACACGGGCTGGCTGCTCGTGCAGACGCTGCGTTCAATGGGCTTTGCGGCGCGCTTTGTCAGCGGCTACCTCATCCAGCTCAAGTCCGATGTGAAGTCGCTGGACGGTCCGAGCGGCACCGAGGTGGATTTCACCGATCTGCACGCGTGGTGCGAAGTCTTCCTGCCCGGCGCGGGCTGGATCGGCTTTGATCCGACCAGCGGCCTGCTCGCAGGCGAGGGGCACATCCCGCTCTCCTGCACACCGGAGCCGGCCAGCGCCGCGCCGGTCACCGGGGCCGTGGACGAATGCGAATCCACACTCGTCCATGAGATGACGGTCACGCGCATCTACGAGTCACCGCGCGTCACGAAGCCCTACACCGACGAGCAATGGGAGGACATCGAGCTGCTCGGTCACGCCATCGACGAGGACCTGGAGAAGCACGACGTGCGTCTCACGATGGGCGGCGAACCGACGTTCATCTCCATCGACGATCCGGACGGTCCCGAGTGGAACTTCACGGCAATGTCGCTGAAGAAGCGGATACTCTCCGGCACGCTCATCAAGCGGCTACGGAACAAGTTCGCCCCCGGCGCGATGCTGCACTACGGGCAGGGCAAGTGGTATCCCGGCGAGCCGCTGCCGCGTTATGCGCTGGCCGCCTACTGGCGCAAGGATGGCGTGCCCATCTGGAAGGATGATTCGCTCATCGCCGACGAGTCGAAGGACTACGGCCACGGTGCGAAAGAGGCGAAGGCCCTCGCCACCCGCCTTGCGCAGGTGCTGGAGGTCGATCCCAAGAACCTGCTGCCGGGTTACGAGGACATCTTTTACTACACGTGGAAGGAGCGTCGGCTGCCGTCGAACGTCACACCGGACAAGGCCAACCTGAAGGACAAGCAGGAACGCGAACGCCTCGCCCGCCTGTTCCAGCAGGGACTGGGCGAAGTGGTTGGATACTCACTGCCGCTGAAGAGCGGCGTGTTTGGCGGCGAGCGCGGCTGGATCTCCGGCTCGTGGTTCTTGCGCGACGACGACACCCTCTGGCTGATCCCCGGCGACTCGCCGATGGGGCTGCGCCTACCGATCGACTCCATCCCATGGGTCGCGGAGAAAGATTACCCGTGGCTACACCAGCCCGACCTGCTGAAGAAGCTGCCGCCGCTGCCGGTGGAGTTTCCCTACAAGGCCCGGCCCGAATTGTCCGGCCAGCGTTTCGTTACCGGTGCCGGCGCACCGACTGCCCCGGGCTTCGGTCCGGGCCAGCGCCCGCAGGAGTTGTCGGCGGAGGAAGGCAAGTGGCGCAAGGAGCTGGATCGCGACCTTGATCCGACACGCCGCCCGGCCGCGCAGGAGAGCGCGCCGTGGATCATCCGCACCGCCCTGTGCGTCGAGCCGCGCCATGGCCGACTGCACATCTTCCTCCCACCGGTCGAGACCACTGAGGATTACCTCGATCTCGTGGCCGGCATTGAGACCACGGCCACCGAGCTGGGCCTCCCCGTCATCCTGGAGGGGGAAGCCCCGCCGCGCGATCCGCGCCTCAACAAGCTCGCGGTCACGCCTGATCCCGGCGTCATCGAGGTCAACATGCACCCCAGCAAAACCTGGGGTGAGATTGTTGAGCGCACGACCGTGCTTTATGAGGAAGCCCGTCAGACCCGGCTCGGCACCGAGAAGTTCATGGTCGATGGCCGCCATACCGGCACCGGCGGTGGCAATCACATCCTGATCGGCGGCGAGACCCCGGCGGATTCACCGATCCTGCGCCGGCCCGATCTGCTGCGCTCGTTGCTGGCCTACTGGCAGAATCATCCTTCGCTCAGCTGGATCTTCAGCGGCCTCTTCCTCGGACCAACTTCGCAGGCGCCACGCGTGGACGAGGCGCGCAATGACTCGCTGTACGAGCTGGATATCGCCTTTAAGCAGCTGCCCGGGCCGGGCCAGTGGACGCCGCCGTGGCTGGTGGACCGCCTGTTCCGCAACCTGCTCATCGACTCCAGCGGCAACACCCACCGCGCCGAGTTCAGCATCGACAAGCTCTACTCGCCCGATGGTCCCGGCGGCCGCCTCGGGCTGGTCGAGATGCGCGCCTTTGAGATGCCGCCGCACGCCCGCATGAGCCTTGCGCAGCACCTGCTGCTGCGCGGACTGGTGTCCAAGTTCTGGCAGGAGCCCTACAATAACGGGATCGTCCGCTGGGGCACCGACATCCACGACCGCTGGATGCTTCCGCACTTCTGCGAGAACGACTTCGCGGACGTCATCCGGGACCTGCGCGAATCCGGCTATCCATTCGAGGCGGACTGGTTCAAGCCACACTTCGAGTTCCGCTTCCCGCGGATCGGCGACTTTGCCCAGCGCGACGTCCACGTCGAGCTGCGCACCGCGCTGGAACCGTGGCACGTCCTCGGCGAGGAAAATGCCGGCGGCGGCACTGTCCGCTATGTGGACAGCTCGCTGGAACGCCTCCAGGTGAAAGCCAGGGGCCTCGCCGGTGACCGTTTCGCACTCACGTGCAACGGTCGCCGCGTGCCGCTGCATCCCACCGGCACCAACAGCGAGTCCGTCGCCGGTGTGCGCTACCGCGCGTGGCAGCCGCCCAACTGCCTCCAGCCGACCATCCCGGTGCATGCGCCGCTGGTGTTCGACCTCTACGACACGTGGAACCAGCGCTCACTCGGGGGCTGTACCTACCATGTCGTACATCCCGGCGGACGCAGCTACGACAGCTTCCCGGTGAACAGCTACGAGGCTGAAAGCCGTCGCCTCGCCCGCTTCACCGCGCAGGGAGCCACCCAGCGATGGTTCGTCCCGCCCACGGAAGCGATCAACCCGGACTTCCCGTTCACATTGGACCTGCGGCGGCCTGCCTGAGCGGGGGGATCGAGGGCTTCGTCATGAAAGGGCGGGAGAACCGTGCATACGCCTGGGCGTTCGTTCCGTCACCTGACGCTGCGCTGCGTGACGGGGAACGGCGCAGCGCGCCCTCCCTACCCAGATTTTACCGCCGTTGTCAGCGGGCCATACGCTGCTAAACTGTCGGTGTCCGTTCAAAACACCCAATTTATCCCCATGCCTACGATGCGTGTCGCCCAAATCACCCAACCCGGCGGAAAGTTTGAAATCGTCGAGCGCGAAATCCCCTCGCCGACGGCGGGACAGATCCGGATCAAGGTTCAGGCGTGCGGCATCTGCCACAGCGATTCACTGGTGAAGGAAGGTCATTGGCCCGGCCTGCAATACCCACGTGTGCCCGGCCATGAGGTCGTCGGCATCGTGGATTCCGTGGGTGCGGGCGTTACCCAATGGAAAACCGGCCAGCGTGTCGGCGTGGGCTGGCATGGCGGGCACTGCGGCCAGTGTGACGCCTGTCGCAATGGCGATTTCTTCGGCTGTGCCGTGCTTCAGGTCACGGGCATTTCTTTCGATGGCGGCTACGGGGAATACATGGTTGCGCCCGCCATCGCCGTGGCGCTGGTGCCGGATGACCTCTCACCGGTTGAGGCGGCGCCGCTGATGTGCGCCGGCATCACGACCTACAACGCGCTCCGCAACAGCGGTGCCCGGCCGGGCGACCTGGTGGCCATTCTGGGGCTGGGCGGGCTCGGCCACCTCGGCGTGCAGTATGCGGTGAAAATGGGCTTCAAGACCGTTGGCATTGCTCGGGGGGCGGACAAGGAACCGCTCGCGCGAAAACTGGGGGCGCATCATTATATCGACAGTCAGGCGCAAAATTCCTCGGTTGAGCTGCAGAAGTTGGGCGGTGCCCGGGCCATCCTTGCCACGGTGACCAACGGCGACGCGATGGGCGCGGTACAGGGCGGTCTCGGTCTGAATGGCACGCTGGTCGTCATCGGAGCGGCGCAAGCCCTGACCGTGTCGCCGCTGGTGCTGATTTCCGGTCGCCGCTCGGTGAAGGGCTGGTACTCGGGCACGGCGGCCGATTCGCAGGATACGCTCCATTTCAGCGTCCTTTCGGGCGTGCGCTCCATGAACGAGGTGTACCCTCTGGAAAAGGTCGCCGAAGCCTATGAGCGCATGGAGAGCGGCAAGGCCCGCTTTCGGGTGGTGCTGACCATGGGAAAGTGACCGGCGAGTGTGGCTGATGGTTGTCGGTTCAGCCATGCGACCTAATGGACGGCAGGTGATTTCTTGCGTTGTTTTTGACCGCTGAAACGCGATTGTCACCAACACGATGGATGCCCTTCGTATCTATGTCGATCTGGCCATGCCGCCAGAAGCGTTGGACCTGCTGCGGGCGGGGACGATCCGGCATGAGCTGGTTTTCCCGGCGAATCCGATCAGCTCCGTTTTGGCCAAGGGAGAACCTGATCCGCAGTTCGGCACCGTGGAGGTGGCCTTCGGCCAGCCCGATCTGGAGGCCATCCGGGAGTCACAGCGGCTTCGTTGGGTGCATATCAGTTCGGCGGGCATCACCCGCTACGACACCCCTGAATTTCGTGAACTGGCCAACACGCGCGGGATCGCGGTTTCCAACAGCTCCGAGGTGTACAATGAGGCCTGTGCCGTACATGTGCTGAGTTTCATGCTGGCGCAGGCTCGCAAGCTGCCCCTTGGGCTGCGCACGCGGGCTGCCAACGGCACCGCCGAATGGCTGGCGGTGCGCAGCAATTCCAGGACGCTGCGTGACGAGACGGTGCTGCTCGTCGGTTACGGCGCCATCGCCCGGCGACTGGCGGAACTGCTCGACGCTTTCGACGTGAAAATCATCGCCCATCGCCGCCAGGCGCGGGGCGATGAGATTGTGCCGGTGGTCACGGCGGAGGGTTTGGCAACCGCATTGGCGGCGGCGGACCATGTGGTGAACATCCTGCCCGAGAGCGAGGAAACGTGCGGGTTTTTCGATGAGGCCCGGTTCGCCGGCATGAAGCCGGGAGCAGCCTTCTACAACATCGGTCGCGGAGCGACGGTCAATCAGGACGCGTTGCTGGCCACTTTGCGGTCGGGCCGGCTCGGTGCCGCCTGGTTGGACGTCACCGAACCGGAACCTCTGCCCGAAGGCCATCCGCTCTGGGCGGAACCGAACTGTTTCATCACCCCGCACGTGGCCGGTGGGCATACGGGCGAGGCAAAGACCCTCGTCCGTCACTTCCTGAAGAACCTCGAGCGCTTCGTCCGCCACGAGCCGTTGCTGGACCGGGTGATGTAGACGACGCGTTGGGGTGGCCGCTGCCGAGTTGGGCCCGAGAGGGAGGCTCGGCACTGCCAGGCCGCCGTGCGAAGGCCAACCGGGGCTGAGCCGCAATGGATTTTGATCCACATTATGACGCTTATTTCATCTGTGATGGCTTGAAATTGGCTAGGATTTCCCCATGCCTTCCTCTTTGCACCCAGCGGCCCGGTCCCGTCCTGTCCGGCTTGGACCCGGCCTGGGTCTGGCCTGGCTGGTGATGATTGGCGGGCTCTGGCTGGCCACGGTGGGTGTTCGGGCCCAGACACTTGTCGAGCGATTCAATTATCCCGACGGGGAGATCACCAAGGTTTCCGGGGGCCTGTGGACGGTTCAAACCGCCGGCACCGCCTTCAACATCTCCAATGGCACCGCGGTCATCAACCAGGGTGACCTGACGGCGGGACTCGAGAAGGTCAGCCGGGCAATTGACATTCCGTTTACCACCTCTGGTAACTCGGTGGCCTATTACGCGTTCGACGCCACCTGGACGGCGCTCCCCCTTACCGACACCGGCTCCTATTTCCTGAATCTGAGCGTGGCCACCAATGGGACGACGTTCTACGGCCGGGTCGGAGCGGATACCGATGGGGCTGCTCCGGGAATGTTCCGGCTGTCAGTCGCCAACGCCAATTGGAGCCAGGCCAACAGCGTCGAATTCCCTTTGGACTTGCAACTGAATGTTTCCTACCCGGTGGTCGTAAAATACGATCTGACAACGGGTAACACCACGCTGTGGCTCAACCCCACCTCGGAGGCCAGTGACAGTGTGACGGCGACGGACCCGCCGGCAGGCGCCCAGCAGGCAATTGCCGCGATCAATCTCCGGCCCGGACTTTCCAACAGCAGCACGGGTGCTCCGGGTGTCATCCGGATGGATGATCTCTTTGTCGGCACCACCTTTGAGCAGGTCGCGGTACACGCGCCACCTGCGATCGTGCAACAGCCGACCAATGTGACGGTGATGGAGGGTGAGACCGCCGTTTTTGCAGTGCAGCTGGCCAACCCCGCTCTGGTCACGGCGCAGTGGCAGCTTGCGGGACAGGCGATTCCCAATGCCACCAACACGGTCCTGAACTACGGACCGGTGACCCTGGCCGATGATCAGTCAGTCTTCAGCGCGGTCCTGAGCAACCGGCTCGGTTCGACCAATGCCGCCCCGGCCGTCCTCACCGTCGTTCCCGATGTGACGCCTCCCACCCTGATCAGCGCCGTGAACCTGGATGCAGTTACGATCCAGCTCACCTTCAGTGAGGCACTGGCCGCACCGGCCGCGACGCTGGCGGCCAATTATATGCTCAACGCCGGCCTTACCGTCTCCGCAGCCGCGTTTGGTTCCGATCCCCGCACCATTATCCTAACCACCTCGCCGCTGCAACTGGGCGTCAGCTACACCGTGACCGTCAATGGTGTGACGGACCGGTCGCACGCCGCCAATCCCCTGGCGCCAGACACGACCGCGACCTTTGTGGCCACCGAACTGGTGCCGGCGAGCATCGGCGCGCCGACCCAGGCCGACGCGGTTTTGCCCCTGACCGATGGCGGCTATGCCGTCAGCTCGGCCGGGCAGGGGGCCGAGGGCACGGCCGACCAGCTACAGTTCGCCTGGCAGGCCGTGACCGGCGATTTTGATCGGAGAGTCCGCGTGGAAAGTGTGCTGCCCAGCGACGTCTGGGCGCAGGCTGGCCTGATGTTGCGCGAGACGCTCGACGCCGGCAGCCGGTTTGCGGCGATGACGGCCACGCCGAGTTTGAACGGGGTCTTTTTTGAAAGCCGTCTTTCGGCCGGGGCCGCCGCGGCGAAAAGCGGCAGCTTCCCGGTGAACCACCCCCAGACGTGGCTCCGCCTGCAACGGGTGGGCAACACCGTCAACGGTTATGCGGGCTTTGATGGCAGCGAGTGGACCCCGGTAGGCTCGGTGACGCTGGCCCTGCCCGGAACAGTTTACCTGGGCCTGAGCGCCGCGGGCCACGCGGCAGTCCAGGCGACCACGGCCACGTTCCACCAGCTTGGCAGTGCGGCCGGAGGCACGGTGGCGGCGGCCTCGCCGTTGCCCTTCGAGCCGCCTGGGCCGACGAGTCGCAAGACCGGCCTCACCATTACGGAGATCATGTATCATGCGGCACCGCGAGCGGATGGCCGGAATCTCGCGTTTATTGAGCTGTTCAATTCGAATCCGTGGCCGGAGGACATCAGCGGCTACCAGCTGGCGGGCGATATCAGCTATGCCTTTCCCGCCGGCACCAGCATTGCCGGCGGCGGCTTTCTGGTCGTCGCCAAGTCGCCGGCCGACCTGGAACAGACCTATGGCCTTTCGGGTGTGCTCGGCCCGTATGCGAATCCATTGCTGGTCTCGGGCGTCATCCAGTTGCTCGACCATGGAAACATTCCGGCCGTCTATCTGGAAGTGCCCTACCAAAGCCTGCCCCCCTGGACGACGGCCGCCGATGGCACCGGCCATTCCCTGGTGTTGAAGCGCCCGAGTTACGGGGAGGGATTTGTGGAAGCCTGGGGGCTGAGCGAGAGCCTCGGTGGTTCGCCCGGAATGGTGGACGCCTATCGGCCGGGGCCCTGGCGACAGGTCGTGATCAATGAACTGTTCGTCAACCCTGGCGCCGGGCAGACCGGGTATGTGGAGCTCTATAATCACGGTAATCAGCCCGTGGATATCTCCGGCTGCCTGCTGACGGACTTTCCAGGCACCAACCGGTTTGTCATCCCGACCGGGACCAGCCTGCCCGCCCGGGGTTTTGTCAGCTTCACCGTGTCCCAACTGGGCTTCGCGCCCGAGCCGACGGGGGAAACGCTCTATTTTGAAACGCCCGACGCCCAGACCATCTTGGATGTGGTGCCGTTTGAGGCTCAGGAACAGGGCGTGGCCACCGGCCGGGTGCCCGATGGCGGGCCCGAGTTCCACCGTCTGCAAAACCCGACGCCAGGGAACCCCAATGGTCCCGCGCGGGTGGCGGATGTGGTCATCAACGAACTGATGGTCAAACCCCTCAGTGGTCTGAAGGACGACCAGTACGTGGAATTGTACAACCAGGGGTCCGCCGCGGTGGACCTGAGCGGCTGGCAATTTGCCCACGGCATCAAATTCACCTTTCCGGCGGGCACCCTGTTGCAGCCGCAGGGATACCTCGTCGTCGCCCGGAATGCCGGCCGGTTGCTGACCAACTATCCAAATCTGAACCCCACCAACACAGTGGGGGATTTTGGCGGCTCGCTTTCCGGGAGCGGGGAACGGGTTGCTCTGGCCCAGCCCCAGCCCTTTGTCAGCCTGGGCAAGAAGGGTGCGGCGACCACCAATCAGGTGGCGGTCATTCTGGACGAGGTGACCTACGGGCTCGGCGGTCGCTGGGGACATTGGAGCGACGGCGGCGGCAGCAGTCTGGAACTGCGTGATCCCCACGCCGATCATCGCCTCGCGGCCAACTGGGGGGACAGCGATGATACCGGCAAGGCTCCCTGGACCACCGTCGAGGCCACCAGTGTTCTGGACCTCGGGGCGACCCAGGGCGCCACCCCCATCGACCGGTTGGACGTGTCGATGAGCGGCGAAGGCGAATGCCTGCTCGATAACGTCGAGGTCATCCAGACCGACAGCGGCACCAACAGGTTGTCGGTGGCGAATTCCACTTTCGAATCGGGAATCGGCGGCTGGATCGCAACGGGCGATCACGTCCAGTCACACCTCGAGAGCGGCAGCGGCTTCGGCGGCGGCCAATGTCTGCACATCCACGCGACCGACCGGGGCGACACCCTGGTCAATCACCTGCGGGTGCCCTTGCAGCAGGCGCTTACGGCCGGAAAAACCGTCACGCTGCGCGCCAAAGTGCGCTGGTTGCGCGGGTTTCCGGAAATCCTGCTGCGGGTGAAAGGCAATTATGCCGAGGCTCCCGGGGAGCTCCTGCTGCCGGCCAATCTGGGGACGCCGGGAGCGCCCAACAGTCAGCGGACGGACAATGCCGGCCCGGCGATTTCCGAGGTCACCCACTTCCCGGTGCTGCCGGCCGGCCAGCAGCCGGTCGTCGTCTCTGCGCGCATCAATGATCCGGACGGATTGTCCCAGATTAAACTCAGCTACCGGATGGACCCCGCGACGACCCTCGTCGATGTGCCCATGACCGATGACGGCACCGGTGGCGACGCCGTGGCCGGGGACGGGATTTTCAGCGGGACAATTCCTCCGATGCCGGCGGGTACGCTGGTCGCCTTTCAGATTGTGGCCAGCGACAACGCCGCCACTCCTGTGACTGCCCGCTTTCCTGCCGACGCGCCCGCACGGGAATGCCTGGTACGCTTTGGAGAGCCGGGCTTGAACAGCAGTTTTGGCACCTACCATTTCTGGCTGACCCAGGCCCGGGTGAGCCTGTGGACGAGCCTCGCCTCGATCAGCAACGAACGGCATGACGGCACCTTCGTCTATGGCAATTCGCGGGTGATCTACAACGTGGAAGGAAAGTTTGCCGGCAGTCCTTACCATCAGGGCTTCGGTTCGCCCGTCGACAACAACTGCCATTACTCGTTCGAGATGCCGGGCGACGACCAGTTCCTGGGCGCCACCAGCTTCAACAAGATTCACGCGCCCGGGAACGCCCCGTGGGAGGATGACACCCTCCAGCGCGAACAGACGGCCTATGGGATGGTCCGCTCCCTCGGGTTGCCCTGGAACTACCGCCGCTATGTGAACTTCTTCTTCAACGGCAACCGTCGCCAGCCCTCGGCCCTCATGGAGGACACCCAGACGCCGGACGCGGACGTCGTCGGCGAACATTTCCCCAACGACAGCAACGGCAATCTCTACAAGCTCCAGCCCTGGTTCGAGTTCGCCGACAATGGCCAGACCTTCGACAATCAGGGCTGGTGCACCTTGAACAACTACGTCTCGGGCGGGAAGAAAAAGCTCGCCCGCTACCGGGTCAATTATCTGACCCGGCACGCCCAGGCCACCGCCAACGATTACACCAACGTCTTTCAGCTGATCGACACGGCTGGTTTGCCGGTCGGGACGGCGGCGCAGAAGGCCGCCTACGTCCAGGCGATGAATGGCAGCGTTGATACCGACGAATGGCTGCGCACGATGGCGGTCCAGCACGCCGTTGGAAACTGGGACAGTTTCCTGAACAGCAACGGTCAGAACATGTACGCCTACAAGCCCGTATCGGGCCGTTGGACCCTTTTCATCTGGGACTACAACATCGTGCTGGGCCTGGGCAACTATTCGGACGGTCCGAGCGGTGACGACCTGTTCAAGACCACGGGCGGTGACAACGGGGCGATGAACCAGTTTGCGGCCGCCCCCATTTACCGGCGGGCCCTGTGGCGGGCCTTCGGGGAACTCGCCAACGGGGCGATGAACAGTCCCAATGCCAACCCACTGATCGACGCACGGTATGCGGCCTTCAAGACCGAAGGCCTGGCCGCCAGTTCACCCACCGCCCTGAAGTCATGGATCAACACGCGCCACACCTATCTCCTCGCCCAGCTGAACACAGTGGCGACGACTTTTTCGGTGACCACCTCGGCCGGCGCGGACGTCGTCACCGCGCAAAATCCCCTCGTCCTGACCGGTCTGGCACCGGTCGGGGTGCAGGACATCGAGGTGAACGGGATCACGTATCCCGTGGTCTGGACCGATGTCCGCCATTGGCAGTTGAGTCTGCCCCTGGCCGGGGTGACGAACGCCCTGGTCGTGCGCGGGCTGGATCGTCTCGGCAATCCCGTCGCGGGCGATGAAAGCAGTTTCCAGGTGATTTACACCGGTGCCCTCGAGCCGCTGGGCAACCAGGTCGTGCTGAACGAGATCATGTATCATCCGGCGGTCACCGATGCCGAGTTCATCGAACTTTACAACCGGTCGGCGACAACACCCTTCGACCTTTCCGGTTGGCGCTTGGACGGGGTCGGCTACGCGTTTCCCGAGGGAACCACCATCGGCGCCGGGGCCTATCTGGTGCTGGCAAAAAACCGGACCGCTTTCACGACCGCCTACGGGCGCGGCATTCCGGTGGCCGATGTCTTTGCCGGCTTTCCCAGCGGGTCGGGTGGCCTCCTCCAACTGGTCAAACCCGGCATCACAGCGGCTGATGACCAGGTGGTGAACGCGGTCCGGTTCCGGGGAACTGCGCCGTGGCCAGTTGCCGCCGACGGCCAGGGGCCATCCTTGCAGCTGATTGACCCCACCCAGGACAATTCCCGCGTTGGCAACTGGGCGGCCAGCGCACCCGGCTCCGCCTCGTCTTACACGCCAGGGCAACCGAACACCTTCCTGGCCAGCCTGCCTGCGTTCCCGGCGCTGTGGATCAACGAGGTGCTGCCCGAAAACACGACGACCAATGCGGACAATTTCAACGAGCACGATCCCTTCATTGAATTCTACAACGGCGGCACCAACACCCTTGATTTGAGCACCTGCTTCCTGGCCGACAATTACACGAATCTGACCCAGTGGAACTTCCCGGGGGGCACGACGCTCGCCCCCGGCGGGTTTCTCGTCGTGTGGGCCGATGGTCAGACCAACCAATCCGCCCCCGGCATACCCCACACCAGCTTTCGTCTCACCCCGGCCAACGGTACGGTGACCTTGTCCTGCCTGCTGGGATCGCCCGCGCAACCGGTGGTCCTCGACTACCTGGACTACTCCCTGATCCGGCCGGGACACAGCTTCGGCTCGCTTCCGGAAGGCCAGGGCATCCAAAGGAGCGGCTTCTATTACGTCACGCCTGGCGCGAGCAACAATCCGGCCCTTGGACCGAATCCCGTGTTTATCAACGAGTGGATGGCCGCCAACTCCCACACGATCACCAATGCGGCGACCGGCCTGGCCGACGATTGGTTTGAACTCTACAATGCCGGTTCCAACGCAGTGAATCTGGCTGGCTTCCAGTTGAGCATCCCGGTTGCCAATCCGACCCGGTTCGTCATCCCGGGCGGCACGGTCATTCCTCCGCAGGGTTTTCTCCTCGTCTGGGCGGACAAGCTCCCCTCCGCCAACGCGCCCGGCACTCCGCTTCATCTGCCCTTCCACCTCAGCAAGAGCGGTACGGACATCGGTTTGTTCGCAACGGACGGCTCCCTGGTGGACAGTGTCAGTTTTGGCGCGCAAACCGCCGACATCAGTGAGGGCCGGGCACCGGATGGCAGTGACGACACCTACGTGAAATTCTACCTGCCCACCCCCGGGACCGCCAATGTTCCGCTCACGCTGCGACCAAGCTTCGATCCGGATCTCCGGCAGCTGCATCTGGCCTGGCCGACGCAGCCCGGTTTGCATTATCGCGTGGTGTTTCGCGACTCGCTTACCGTGCCCTGGCAATCACTCACGGATTTTACGGCCACCGATGTGCTCAGTGAAGTAGTGGATGACACGCTGGGGAATGCCCAGCGCTTCTACGGCCTGGTTCTGGAGCGGTGAATGACGGTAAGCCCCGTGTCCGGGCCCGTCGGAACGTTGCTGTCACCTTGTGACCATGCGGTAGCTGCTGCTTTCAGCCATCACCGCGCCGGACCGGTTCAGACCTGGACGAACACCTGCTCCTTCGGGAAGCGGACTTTCGGCGCGCCGGCATATTTGTCCGCCGGCGAGCGGTAGCCGAGGGTGGCGATGACCGCGCTGGCCAGTCCCTGCGCTTTGAGACCGAGGATCTCGTCAAATTGCGCCCGATCGAACCCCTCCATCGGACAGGCATCCATACCGAGCAACGCCGCGCTGGTCAGCAGATTGCCCAGGGCGATGAAGGTCTGGTTGCGGGCCCAGGCGGCCCGGGCCGTTTCGTCCATGCTTTGCACGATGCCGCCGACCAGCATGCCACGAAGGCCGGCCAGGGCGGAGACAGGCACGCCCTGAATCTCGGCGACGTGCGCCAGGTGGGCGTCCACATCGGCCTCCGTGATATTGGGCTTCGCCGCGAACACGACGAGATGCGAGGCGTCGGTGACCTGGGCCTGACCATACGCGGCAGGACGGAGGCGGGCCCGAACTTCGGGATTGGTGACCACGATGAACTTCCAGGGCTGCAATCCGCCGCTGGAGGGCGTGAGGAGCAGCGCCTCCTCGAGCACAGCCCAATCCTGGACGCTGATTTTCTTCTGGGGATCGAACTGCTTCGTGGCGTAGCGCCAGTTCAGTTGGTCGAGGAGGTCTTGGGCGGGGATTGTTTTCATAATATTTGTGTTTCTTTTGCAGGACATTTTTGGCCGGAGGCTTCTCTCGGTCCGGACGTTCCGTCCATCTGGCAACAGCATTAGTGGCGCGGGCCGGTTCCGCCCAATACCACGTTCCTTGCGCAGCGATGCCTTTTAGGCATAATGGACTCCGAGCATGGAACTGCGGCATCTGCGATACTTCACGGCGGTGGCCGAGGCGCTGAATTTCACCCGTGCCGCCGCGCAGTTGCGCGTGGCCCAGCCCGCGCTCAGCCGGCAGATTCAGGACCTGGAAGAGGAGATTGGTGTGGACCTGCTGCGGCGCAGCCCGCGCGGGGTAACGCTGACGGCGGAGGGCAAGCTGTTCCTGGAAGAGACGCGCGAACTGCTGAAGCGCGCGGACGAGTCGGTCGCCAAAGTAAGGGCGCTGGCCCGGGGGGAATACGGCGAACTGCACGTTGGCTACGCGCCGTCGCCATCGGTGGAGGTGCTGCCACCGGCATTGGCGGCCTTCCAAAAGGCGGCGCCGCGTGTGCGCGTGGTGCTGCATGACCTTGCCAGTGACGAGATGATCGCCCGGCTGCTTGACGGCACGCTGCACCTGGGAATCACGGTGGAACCCTGGGCGGACGTCTCGGGGGACATTCAGTTCGAAGAGCTGCGGCGCTATCCGTTCTGCGTCGCGCTGGCGGCCAACCATCCATTTGCGCGCAAGAGGTCGCTGACCCTCGAAGAGATCGCCTCGCAACCGCTGGTGGGCCTGAGCCGTCGCGACTACACCGAGTATTACCAACTGCTGGACCGCATCTTTGCCTCCGTGAAGACACGCCCGCGAATCGCCGTTGAATGCGATGGATCGACCTCGATGCTCACGGAACTGGAGGCCGGCAACGCCATCGGCATTGTCAGTGAGCTGTTTCGCCGCATCGCTGGGCGCCGCCTGGTTTATCGCCGGGTTTCGGATTCCATCGAGTCCCACAGCATCGGCATCGCCCGCACGAAGAAGGGGGATGTCACCCCGGCTGGCGAAAAATTCTGCGACATCCTCCGACAGGTCGCGCGCGAACTGCGCGGGGAGAAGACGAAGCCCAAGGGATGACGGAGCCCTTGTTTTCGGAGCGAAATTGAACCTGCATTTCCGTCCTCCCAGTAACAACATTGGCCATCTCATTTCCCGCACACATGAATTCCCATCCCAATGCCCCTTGGCTGACGCGCCTGCTGGCGACGGTCCTCTGCCTGTTGGCTGTTCCCGCAGCCGCGCAGGATTTCCGCTTTGACGGCTCCATTTCCCGCCCGGTGCTGGAGAATTACCTCTCGCGTTCCATCTCCTTTACCGAACTGCTGCACGATGACCTCACGCAGCCGCACAATGCCCGCGGAGTCGATCCGCACGACAACCTGCGGCTGATCCTCGACTCCAAAGCCAAGTTCGTGGGGCGTGCGCTGATGCTGTGGGGCCGTGAGACGAATCTTCCCGCCTTCCTGCTCACGGCGAAGCCTTACATTGACGCCATCCACCAGGCCGATCCGGATGTCGTGCTGCAGGCGGCGGCCTTTGAGATCGTCACCCGCCGGGTGGACGCGATTCCGGTTCCGCCGTCGGTGCTGCGTGCCTTTGACCAACCGGCCACCAACCGGATGTTCCATTACGAGGACATGCTCTATGCGAACGGTCGATTTGTGAACCACTGGGGAACCAACTCGTCCGTGCCCGACATGAGTCAGCTGGAGACGCGGATGTGGTTCTACTTTCTGGCCAGCAGCTACATCGATGCGGGGATCGAGGCCATCCACTTCGGCCAGGTGGGCCTGATGGACAAGAACGATCCCGGTCATGCCCACTGGCAGGACATGCTCGGGCGGGTTCGGGCCTATGCGCACGAACATGCGCGCCGACACTTCCTGCTCTGTGACGCCCATACTCCGACCGGCGGTTACGTGGAAAACGGCAAACTGCTCTTCGATTTCCACGCGTTTCCCCTGCGCATCGCCGAGGTGGCGGAGCACCCGTACCAGGGCGTCCTGCAGGTCGGCTACTCGGACTCCATCTTTACCAAGAGCAAGGGCGGCATTACCCCCAGCGGCTGGTCGTGCGACCACCTGCCGTACCTCGTGGAGTTCGACAATTTCGGGAGCAACAACCCCGGCAAACCGGGCAAGGCGCCCTTCATCTGGGGCTGGGACGAAATCACCTGGTTTGCGCTGCTGCCGGAGAAAGACCGCAACGACTGGCTGCGCTACGCGTGGAAATGGGTCCACGACACCGATCCCATCGGGCATCTCGAAATGCCCGGCAGCCGCATCCTGCGCCCGGGAAATCGGGAGCTGCCCCAATGGTACTGGGCCAACACCCGCAGCGCGGCCTGCCCGGCGGGCTTCAATACCGAGGCGACCATCCGGGAGCTTTGGGGACCGGTACACAAGCCTTGAGCGGGCAAGCGCACACGGCGCGGATGTTGCAGTTTCTTAATCCTAATCGTAATCCCCCCGCCTCTGGCGGAAAGACGCTGACTTTCTCGCCTGGCGCGCTCAGTCTCAGCGCTCTCACTGAATTTAATTACGGGAATGAACATGCGCCGATCCAACGTCCTTTTCCTCGCGATGTCCCTGCTGCTGGGCGCCGCCGCCACCCGGGCCCAGGACAAGCCCAACCCGGTCGTCTCCACAGCGGCCGCCTCCCTCCAGATTCCGCCTACTGATGACGGCCTGCCGGGGCAGGGGCCCATCCGGCGCTATGACTGGTTTCGCAACCTCTGGAGCGATCGCCGCACGAAGTGGGCGACCCGCGTCGAGGCCGATCAGGGGGCCGTAGTGTTTCTGGGCGATTCCATCACCCAGGGCTGGGGCGAGGATTTCAGCGGCTGGTTTCCCGGCCTGAAAATCGCCAATCGCGGGATCAGCGGTGACACCTCGCGCGGCGTGCTGATCCGGCTGCAGGAAGACGTGCTGGCGCTGAATCCCAAGGCGGTGGTGTTGCTCATCGGGACCAATGACCTCGAGGAAAAAGCCGAGCCGGAAACCATCGTGGGCAACCTGAAACTGATCCTCGAAGCCCTCCAGGCCCACAACCCGAAGATGCCGATTGTGCTGTGCCATGTCTTCCCGAGCGCGGCTGCGAAATCGCGCCCGTCCGACAAGATCAAGAAGTTGAACCAGCTGTATGCGAATCTGGTGAAAGGCAATGCCCAAGTCACTCCGCTTGAGACCTGGGTGCTCTTTGCTGATGCGAAGGGAGACGCCATCCCGGAGCAGTTTCCTGATCTGCTGCATCCCAACCAGGCCGGTTACGCCCGCTGGGCCGCCGGTTTGCGCCCCATCTTGGCGACGCTCGGTTTTCTGGAAAACACGCCGTACGAGTTCACCCCCGAGCCGGGCTTCGTGAGTCTGTTCAACGGCCACGATCTCAGCGGCTGGGGCTTCCGGGTCACGCCCGCCTCCGACCGGGAATCCGCCCGGAAATGGCAGGCTTCAGACCATAACGCCCCGCCGTGGCCCATCGTGGACAAGGCCGTGAGCTTCGATGGTCAGACCAGCAGTCCCGACGGCCGCTACGTCGCGCAGAATGGCCGGCTGATCGTTACCACTCCGCCGGAGGGCCGCCGGATTCAGCAGATCGCCACCACGAAAGATTTTCCGAAGGATTTCATCCTGCGCCTGGAATTTCGCGCCACACCCTACGCCGACAGCGGCATCTTCATTCGCGGCCCCCAGCTCCAGTGCCGCGACTACCTTCTCGCCGGTCCCTATACGAAGCTGAAGAACTATCGCCCCGGTGAGTGGAACGAAATCGAAGTCACCGTGAAGAAGGGTGTCGCATACTGCCTCTGCAATGGCGAAGTTCTGGAGGCCGCGATGAAAGTTCCCAAGACCGGCCAGATCGGCCTCGAAGGCGACCGTGGCCAGATGGAGTACCGGCGCATCCGGATCAAGATGACGCCGTGAGCGTAGGACGGGCCGCCGTCCTTCAAGGCTACGTCAATCGGTTTCGCCTACATTCACGACATCCCAGGTTCCAGCATCACGCGGTTACTCTCTTCAGCGAGCTTTCGCAGCTGATCGCAGCTGTACTTTATCGTTTCGTCGATCTGGCAGCGTCAATCGCCTTGAGCACGTCGACTGAATTGTCGGTTGGAATTTCAATGCGACCCGGACGGTTTACCTGCCCAGGGACTGTGACCTTCTGGACAGCAACCGGCGCCTCCACCGGTTCAAACACAAAATAAGCGAAGTTGTTACCCTTGCCGTAGTGGAAGGTCAGCAGTTGCAGACCGGCTTCGGAGAACTTGATCGTGCCGATCTCAGCGTAGTTCCACTGGTGATAGTTCAGGGTCGGGACCGGCAGGCGGCAGGCGGCTGCCGGCTGGCCGTTGAGGTCGAAGGTGACGCTGTTCGTCTGGAAGGAATAGAGCGCCTTGATGCGATAGCTGCCGGGCCGGGCCACGTTGACGGTGTAGTTGACCCACTCGCCATCGGCCGTCCAGCCGATGTAGAGCTGGTTGATGTGCGGGGTGACGAGGTTGGTGTGGTTCAGGTCCGCAAAATCTTTCACGAACGAGAGGTCCATGCCCTCGTCCTTGCGGAAATGCCAGAGATATTCGCCGGCGTGTTCGCGCTGGTGTTTGGGATCGAGGTTCAGCTTGCCGCTGCCGTTGTTGACGGCGTCGGTGTCGTGATAGGCGACCCCTTCGCCGCCCAGATCGTAGAGCGCGCACTGGACGATCCCGGGAATGTTCGGCGGGCCGGACTTGTGATAGGTGTCCGTAAAGGGCTTTCCCTGATAATTGGCGGGGACCTCGGCGTGCAGCGTGATGACGGGGCCGAGGCAAAGCGTGGCCAGCAGGGAAGACTTCAGGTGGAACATGCCGACACCCTAACCTCGGACGAATCAGCGTCAGCTTCTTTCTGAAGCCTTAGAACTCCCCGACGTGACCTCGCGAAATGAAGTGCCCGTCCAGCCATGGTCATGGGCTCAAATTGGGAATGCTTTCCACCGCGGCCCTGACATTCTGCCGCGATGAAATCCCGCTTGTCTTCGGCGTGGTTCGCGATTTTCGCCCCCGCCTGGATCGCCGGCGCGCTTAGTCTTCATGGAGCCGAGGTGCGGTGGACCAATCTCTCCAGCAAGCACGGCGACCTGCCGGTTCCGGGTGAGTCCACCGAGCAGACCGGCAACGTGGTCGCCGATCTCGACCGGGATGGTCTCAATGACTTTGTGCTCAGCTTTCGCGCCAAGGCACCCGCGCTGGTCTGGTATCGTCGCACGGCGAAGGGCTGGGACCGCCTGGTCATCGAGCCGCAGTTCCTGACCGTGGAGGCGGGCGGCGCGGTTCAGGACATCGACGGCGACGGGGACCTCGACATTGTCTTTGGCGGTGACTGGCAGAGTGATGAGGTGTGGTGGTGGGAAAATCCGTATCCCAAGTTCGATCCATCCGTCCCATGGAAACGCCATGTGATCAAGCGGGGCGGCAAGACGCAGCATCACGACCAGGTCTTCGGTGACTTCAAGGGTACGGGCACGCCTCAGCTCGTCTTCTGGAACCAGGGGGCAAAGTCGCTCTTCATCGCCGATATTCCCGCTGACCCACGAAACAGTGGGCCATGGCCATTCGTGCCGGTTTTCTCCGGCGAAGCCGGGGAACGCGGAGACCAGAGCGGCGGGTTTCGCTATGCCGAGGGCACCGGGGCAGCTGACATCGACGGTGATGGGGTGACGGATCTGCTCGCGGGCAACTACTGGTTCAAGCATCTCGGCGGCGGCAAATTCCAGGCGATCAAGGTCGGCGTGATCGGCGGGCGCATTGCCGCCGGCAAGTTTGTCGAGTCTTCGAAGCATCCGCAGATCGTGATCGCGCCGGGTGACGGCTCCGGCCCGCTTCGCTGGTATGAATGCACCGGGGATCCCCTGAAGGAGGGTGACTGGGTCGGTCACGACCTGCTCGATCGCGACATGATCCACGGCCACTCCCTGGATGTGGGCGACGTGGATGGTGATGGGCACCTCGACATCTTCGCCGCCGAGATGGCGAAGTGGACCGAGAAGCGGGCTGAGCCGGACAACCCGAAGGCCGAGGCCTTGATTTTCTACGGCGACGGCAAGGGCCATTTCCGCAAGACCGTCGTGGCCACCGGACATGGTTTCCACGAGGGAAAACTGGCCGATCTGGATGGGGACGGCGACCTCGACATCCTCAACAAACCATACAATTGGGATGCCCCGCGGGTGGATGTCTGGCTGAACAACGGCACCGGCCCGCGCCTGGGCGCTGGCCCCGGCGCGAGCGTCAGGAAACCGTAGAAGTTTCCGCTCTCAGGATGGGCCAACGCGCCGGGTCGGAGACCGGCGCTCCTTTTTGCCTCGTTGTTCCGTCCGGTTTGCTTATTTGCTGAATACCTCGATTTCGAACTGATTCTCAGTGCCGGCCTTCACCTCCACTAACTGTTCATCCTTGTCGCCCGGATGCCGGCGGGTGAACACACGCGGCCCTTCGATGGCAGGAGAAAGCTGCCGTTGGCGGGCATAGGCGTTCCATTCGCGGCGATCCTCATCGGTCAGGGTGCCGGCGCGCTGCTTCTGCGACATGCGGATCATGATCGGGTTGCGCGAATTGCTCTGCCAGCGGACCGCATCCTGCCGGACCTCGACGCGGTAACGACCCGGAGTCAGACCTCGCTCCGGTCGCAGAGTGAACTCAGCGGGTACGGCCGTCGTGCCCAACAGATAGGCGACGACTGGCGGCGCTCCGGCGGAGTCGAGCGGTGTGAAGATCACACTGCCATGCGGCAAAGGTTCGCTGTCGAGTTTCACCGTCCCGTGAACCGCCAGCCGGGGGCGATCCGTCAACCAGCCGCTGGTGCGCATCCATTGGAACATCAGTTCGGGCCAGAGGCCGAGCACCGGATCATTCTGGGCCAGGCTCACGCCATGCTCCCCATCAGCGAAGAAGTGCGCCTCCACCGGGACGTGCTGCTGCCGTAGCGCGGTGTAAAGACTGAGCATGGAATTGAGATGGCCCGCATCTTCGGCGGTGCAGAACATGAACGTGGGCGGGTAGGTGTTGGTTCCGTTGGCGGGCACCTTGACCTCGTTGGTTTCCCGCGAAACGGAACCACCGTAGGCAAGGATCGCGAAGTCCGGCCGGCTCGAGGGCCGCTCCAGCGGATCAGCCTCGCCGGGTTTTGCTGCCAGGGCTTGTGCTGCCGTCATGCCGGCGAGTTCTCCTCCGGCCGAAAAACCGATGATTCCGATCCGGTCGGGTGACAGATGAAATTCCGCCGCATGGGCGCGCAGGTGGCGCAAGGCGCGTTGCGCATCCAGCAGCGATTCCTGGCGCGAATAGATCGGGCCGATGCGATAGCGCAGGACGAAACCGGCGATGCCGTGCGCCTGGAGCCATTGGGCGACGAGCACCCCCTCATGATCGGAGCAGCGCGTAAGAAAGCCACCTCCCGGACACACGAGGACCGCCGCGCCGGTATTCTTCTCGGCGGAAGGCAGGTAAGGATAGATTGCCGGACGGTCCTCGTCCGTGTCGCCGGTGGCTCCGGGGGCGCGGTCGGGCCAGAGCAGGATTGCGGGTGGAGGCGGCTCGGCTGCCGACATCCTGTGGGGAATGAGGATAGGTCCGAGCGTCAGGCAAAAGAGGGCGAGAATCTTCCGCGAGGTGGAGTGCATGCCGGGAGCTTGCCCTCAAAACGGTCCGACACACAAACCCGTAGCGCGGACGGCAATTCGGGAAATGACAAGTGACGAGTGACGAGTGATGGCGAAATCCGCGTGGCGAGGGCGCGGTTCCACCCGCGCCCCAATCCGTTCGCGCATACCACGCCCGGATGAACGGCCGTCCCGCTTCCTGCTTTCCTGTTTTCCAAATTCAAACTCCTCTCTGACCATGAGCCTGCGCCGAGTCCTTCGATTCACCCTGCGGTTTCTCCTCGCCGTGGTCCTGATCCTTGGGCTCGTGATCGGCTCCGGCTGGCTCTACCTGCATCCGTCCATCCAGCAGACCACGGGAGTCGTCTATGGCCACCGGCATGGGCATGACCTGACTTTCGATGTGGTACGTCCGGCGAAACCCAACGGACTGGGCGTGGCGTTCATGGTCAGTGGCGGCTGGAAGTCGGGCACCAACGCCTTTCATCCTTGGATGGCCGCGCCACTGCTGCGCCGGGGCTATACGGTGTTTCCCGTGTGCCATATTTCCCAGCCCGAAGCCACGGTCATGGAGATCTTTGACGACGTCAGCCACGCGCTGCGTTTCATCCGTTTCCATGCGTCCGACTATGGCGTGGACCCGAATCGTCTGGGGGTGAGCGGTGGCAGTGCGGGCGGTCACCTCAGCCTGATGCTCGCGACCCGGGGCGGCCCCGGTCCGGCGGATGCGCCCGACCCCGTGGACCGTGCTAGCAGCGCGGTGCAGGCGGTCGCCATCTTCTATCCCGTCACCGATCTGCTGAACCTCGGCGACTCGACTGAGAACCTGCATGACGACGGCCCGCCGAAGAGCTACGTGAAAGCCTTTGGCCAGGAGCCGAAGAATCTCGCCGTGTGGAAGATCACAGGCCACGAGATGTCCCCCATTTACTACGTCAGCTCGAACCTGCCACCAACGCTCATCTATCACGGCGACGCCGACACGCTGGTGCCGCTCGACCAGTCGCAACGCTTCCAGGCCCGGGCGAGGGAACTGGGCCGGACAGTCGAGCTGGTGGTGCATCCCGGCGGCCACCACGGCTGGCCAACCATGCTGTGGGACGTGCGAAAGTTTGCGGACTGGTACGACCAATATCTGAAACCGTGAGCGTGGTTGCAGGCCCGGCGCCAGGCTGAAATCGGCGGGACAGGGCGGGTGATTGCTGTTCTGCTTTCGGGCTGATGGGCATGAAGTTAAGCATCGGCGCAAAAATCTTCGGACTCGCCCTCCTCCTGCTCGCGTTGAATGTCGTGCTGGCGGTGTTTCTGCTGACCCGCGTCATTCACGTGGGCAACGAGCTCCATGTGATCGCCGAGGTCGACACACAGCTGGGCCATACCCTTTCGCAGCTGAACGATGCGGGCACGCGGCGACGGCTGGCGTTTGACCGGTGGGTCCGGGCGCTGCGCGCCACGCCGGCCGATTCACGCGCCGCCATCGCCGCGCAACGCGAGGACGAGGCGGATACGGTGGTGGTCCAAAAGCTCCTCAAAGAGGCCGACACCCTGCTCCAGAAATATCCGCACCGGGGGCTTAACGTCGCGGCGCTTACGAAGATCGAGGTCCTGCTCCAGCAACTGCAGAAGGATTATCCCGAGGACGACCGCCGTCAGCTCGAGCTGATCGAGCTGATCCGCACCGGGCAGACAGCGCGGACGAACGAACAGCTTGTGCTCATCGAGGATGTGCAACGCCGCCGGCAAACCCATCGCGAGGATCTTGAGAATCTGGTGGATACGTTGGTGATCCAGAAATCGAAGCAGCTGACGAGGGAGCAGAACAAGGTGTTCTGGCTGACCATTGCCGCCACGGTGACGCTCGTGGCGCTCGGGCTCGTGATCGCCAAGCTGCTCACGCAGCGCATGGTGCAGCCGGTCACCGAACTGGTGCTCGGTATCCGGAACGTGGAGCGGGGCGATCTCACGGTGCAGCTTCCGGTGCGCACCAGCGACGAAATCGGCACCCTTACCACCGCCTTCAACGGCTTCATCGGTGAACTGCGCGGCAAGGAGGAGCTGCGGCGGACCTTCGGCCACTACGTGGACCCGCGCATCCTCGACCAGTTCATCCTCAAACCCGTCACCGCCGAGGCCGCGGGCGGGCGGCGGGAGATGACGGTGGGTTTTTCCGATCTGGTGGGTTTCAGCGCTTTGGGCGAACAGCTGACGCCCGCCGGGCTGGTGACGCTTCTCAACCGTCACTTCTCCCTGCAGGCCGAGGCGATCCAGCAACAGCGGGGCGTCGTGGACAAGTTCATCGGCGATGCGGTGATGGCGTTCTGGGGCACACCGTTTACTGGTGAGGGCGAGCATGCCGAGCTGGCCTGCCGGTCGGCGCTGTTGCAGCTCGAGGCGGTGTCGATCTTCCGCCTGATGCTCCCGGAACTGACCGGACTCCGGAAAAATCTTCCCTGGATCGACGTCCGGATCGGCTTGAACACCGGGGAGGTCATCGTGGGCAACATCGGTTCTGAAACGACCCGCAGCTACACCGTGATAGGGGACGCCGTGAACCTGGCATCACGGCTCGAAAGCGCCAATCGCCACTACGGCACGAACATCCTCCTCAGCGAGGCCACCCGCCATCACGCCAGCGGGCATATCGTGACCCGCGAGATCGACGCGCTGACCGTCAAAGGCAAGGCCGAGCCCACACGTGTCTTCGAACTCCTTGGCATGGTGGACGCAACCAACGAGGCGTTACTGAAGTTGCGCGACACTTTCGAGCCGGCCCTGACTGCCTACCGCCTGGGAGATTGGAATCGGGCGGAGGCCGGTTTTCAGGAGTGCCTGACGCTGAAGCCGACGGATGGACCATCGAAACTGTTTCTTGATCGCATCCGCCAGCTGCGGGAAAAGCCGCCAACCCCGAATTGGAATGGCGTGTGGCACTTGGAGAGCAAGTAAACCTGTTACCTTGCCCCAGACACGGGTGTATTCAGTCGGCAGATCACCACCGGCCCGCTCAAAATGGCGCGGTCCTCATGCCGCTTCATCTTGATTTGAGATTTTGAGACGCACCCAATAGCCGCCCCCATGAAACAACTCCTGCCCCTTGGGCGCTGCTGCTTCGCCATGGCGATGGTTGCCTTCGGCATCCAGCATTTCATCTACGGCGATTTCGTGACTCGGGTCTTGCCTTCGTGGCCGGCCTGGATACCTGGGCACGCACTCTGGGCTTATCTCATAGGGGCGGTGCTGGTGGCAGCTGGTGGGGCGATCCTCCTTCAATTCAGGTCGCGCGGCGCCGCCCTGCTGCTGGCGGCGCTGCTGCTGCTGTCGTTTGTCTTTCTGGGTCTGCCGCTCGCGGTCGCGGACATGGCCTGGGGTGGCAAGTGGACCAATGCGGGCAAGGCGCTCGCCTTGTGTGGCGGCGCCATCGCCGTCGCCCTGTCGTCGCGCAGTGCGGACGGCGAAACCATCCGGCTGCCGGGAGGACTCATCGTTGTCGGCCGGCTCTTCTTCAGCGCCTTCCTGATCCTGGGTGGAATCCAGCATTTCATCTGGTCCCAATTCGTGAAGACCATGGTACCGTCCTGGATCCCGGGACCGGTGTTCTGGACGTATTTTGCCGGTGTGGCGCTGATCGCCGGCGGCGTGGGAATCGTGCTCCCGCAGACCACGCGATTGGCGGAGCGAAGGACTGGTGTGATGACTTTCCAGAAGAGGCTGCTATATGCGCTCAGAGTTACAATGCGGTTGGCTGCGCCATGCACCGGTGTGATGATCTTTCTGTGGGTCATCCTCCTGCACATCCCGCGGGCCATGGCCAATCTGCATGACTCCAACGAGACGACGGCCGTGTTCGAAGCGTTGGCCTTTAGCGGAATTGCCTTCGTCCTGTCGGGAATGTCAGCCCCGGTGCAGGATCCAAGCTCACCGGAGGCCTCCAGTCCGGCCAGGCTGATGGCAACCTGAGCGGGCGAGACGGTGATCGTCTGTGAACGCTCCCAACCCTTCCGTTTCCGGGGCCGCCGCCCCGTGTTCCAGATAGCATCGGGAGGTTGCCTCACGCGGACGCACCCTGGAAACCCTGGCTACTTCGTCATCGGCCAGCCGGCGGCCACCAGTCCCTTGTAGCCGCCGATGAGCGACGTGACATTGGTAAAGCCCATCTTCTGCGCCGCGTCGCATGACAGCGCGCTGCGAAAGCCGCCGCCGCAATACATCACAATCTCCGCGTTCGGGTCGGTCACGCGGGTCTCGAGGTCGCGCTCGAGGATACCTTTGCCGAGATGCTGTGCCTGAACGGCGTGGCCGGCGGCCCATTCGCCGTCCTCGCGCACGTCGAGGAGGATGAGCTGCGGGTTCGCCGCGAGCCGGGAGCGGAGGTCTTCGATGGTCACTTCGCGGACGCGGCTCTTGGCGTCGTCCACGAGTTTGAGAAAGCCGGGGCTGTGCTGCATAGGGAAAGGCTAGCGCACCGCCGTCGTCGCTCAACGGGAAACCCGTTCGAGCGACGCGGCGGCGCGTGGATCACTTGGGCACCAGGTCTTTGCGCGGGAAGAGTGGGATGGGCGCCCCGATCTTATGGCCGCATTGGAGCCCGCCCCAAGCGGCGAGTTTCCAATCGCCGGGCGATCCCGTGACGTTGAGTTGGGCGAAGATCTTCTCCGATGTCGCCGGAATAAAGGGCCACAGCAGGACCGCTAGGATGCGGCAGATCTCGACGAGATTGTAGAGCACCGCGTCCAGGCGCGCGGCCTGCGCCGGGTCCTTGGCCAGGCTGAACGGCCGGGTCTGTTCGATATACTGGTTGGCGCGGTTGACCTCCTTCCAGATTTCCACCAACGCCCCCTGCAAATCAAAGCCGGCCAGCTTTTCCTCAATCGCCTTCAGCGCGATGACCGCCTCGGCCTTGAGTTCGTCCGACGGCGTCGGCACGACTCCGCCCCGGTACTTGTTCAGCATGGAAATGGAGCGGTTCAGGAGGTTGCCGAGACCGTTGGCCAGCTCGGCGTTGTAGCGGGACTTGAAGCCTGCGTCGGTCCAGTTGCCATCCGGGCCAATGCCGAGTTCGCGGACGAGGTAGTACCGGAAGGCGTCGAGGCCCCATTCGTCGATGACGGCGATGGGGTCCACCACGTTGCCGGTGCTCTTGCTGAGTTTCGCGCCGTCCCTTTGCCACCAGCCGTGGACGAGTAGCGTCTTGGGCAACGGTGCCCCGAGCGCCTTCAGCATGATGGGCCAATAGACCGCGTGAAACTTCAGGATGTCCTTGCCGATCAGATGAACGTCAGCAGGCCACAAGGATAGTTGCGAGTTGCGAGTTGCGAGTTGCGAGTTGCCCGAGGCCTCCGCCTCCGGAACCGAGACCCGAGACCTGAAACCCAAGACCCCCGCTGCGGCCGGATCACCGAGTGATGCCGGGACGGAGAAATAGTTCACCAGCGCGTCGAACCACACGTAGGTCACGAAGGCCGGGTCGAAGGGCAGGGGAATGCCCCAGCT
The DNA here is from genome assembly GCA_903922605.1 of uncultured Verrucomicrobiota bacterium. Classification (GTDB taxonomy): domain Bacteria; phylum Verrucomicrobiota; class Verrucomicrobiia; order Limisphaerales; family UBA9464; genus CAIVQB01. The sequence continues at coordinate 171,770 of CAIXUG010000069.1, read as the reverse complement.
CAGCCGGGCCGCCGGCCGGGTGATGCACAGGTCTTCCAAGTTCTGTGAACGTAGGAAGCCCAACACCTCGTTGCGACGATAATCGGGCTGAATGAACCCCGGATTCGCTTCGATATACTCAATGAGCCATTGCTGATGCTGGCCCAGCTTGAAGTACCAGTTCTCCTCGACCAGCTCGTTGACCTGGCCCCATTTGGCGTCCCAGGTGCCGTCGGGATTGCGGTCCTTCTCCGTGAGGAAGGTCTCTTCCCGCACGGAGTAAAAGCCGACGTACGGCTTCTTGTAGAACTGCTCCTCGGCATGGAGCTTCGTGAGGATGGCCTGCACCACATCCTTGTGCCTTTGATCGGTCGTGCGGACGAAATCGTCGTTGCTCAGGCCGAGCTTCTGCACGAAGGCGAGCCACTGCACCGCCAGCTCGTCGCAATAGGCCTGGGGCGTCTTGCCCTGCTCCTGCGCGGCCTGCTGGACCTTCTGCCCGTGCTCGTCGAGCCCGGTGAGAAAGAACACCTCCACGCCCATGCTGCGATGCACGCGGGCGATGACGTCGGCCAGCACCTTTTCGTAGGCGTGACCGAGATGCGGCGCGCCGTTGACATAGTCAATGGCGGTCGTGAGGTAGAACCGTTTGTTCATGGACCGGGGAGCCTGCCGGAAAACTGGAAAGAAGTCCAACCACGCCGAAACCTTGACCGATGCCTTGCAGCCATGTTTTCTTCCGCCGGCGCGGAGAGGTGGCCGAGTGGCTGAAGGCGCTGGTTTGCTAAACCGGTTTACGGTCAAAAGCCGTAACGGGGGTTCGAATCCCCCCCTCTCCGCCAAACTTTCCGACCTGCTGAGAACCAGCAGGTTGTTTTGTCTTTATCGCCGACGGTTGTTTCAAATTCAGAGTGACATTCAGAATTGAATCGAGGATGTCGCCGAATGATCGGCCTTTGGTTTTGATTTCTCCGCCCCAACCGGTCCTCGTCGGCGTGGCCAATCGGCCTCACAGGAACGCCCCATCTCTTCTCTTTGGGCAGCGCTTCCTTACTCGGGCGGTTCCAGGTCCATCCCCTTTTGGTGATCGTATCCGACGGACCGTTTACTCCCCACGCATTGGACGGGTCGGCATTGGGGCTGTGACAAGCTTGCAGGCAATGCCAGGCCGGCTCTCTGCTTTCGGGGATGAATTAGCGGGCCATCCGTCCGGCTTCTTCCGCCCGCCTGGCAAACCTCACGTGCCTGGCTCCAATCAAATCAAACCCGCTGGCTGAGGAAGTGGCGCAACTGCGCACCGCCGCGGCGGTCAAGCGCTTCCGGCCTTCCACCGTTTGACGTACAGAATCCGGCTGAACTGGAGGGCGTAGTGCGGGGCATTGCCCTGTATTTATACGGTCTTCCAGCTTCTGATGGTGAAGGCATGCCAGCGCAGGACAAACACGGCGCATGACCGAGTTCCGCGGAAACTACTTGGGCTGCTTGGTCTCGGGGACCGGACGCCCCAGAAGAGACAGCATGACCTGCGCGTAGCGGCTCCCAAGTTCCCGGTAGCCGGCTGGCGTGAAATGCAGATGATCCCCGCGGGCTTCGCAGCCTTCCGAGGAAATGACGTGGGCCGTGGGAATCTCCTTGGGAAGCTCCCGGATGATCTGGTTCATGCTCGCGCAGGCGCCATGTTGATCTGCACCGACGAGTTCACCGGCGAGCAGGGGCACCTCATCGGCCTTCAGGTTCAGGTCCCGGAGCAAGTTTTCGTAAATGTCCCTGACCTTGCGGGGCCATTCCCGGTCATTCGTGTTGGATTCGCCCTGGTGCAGCAGGACGCCTCTGATCACGCCGTCCTTTTGGGCCAGTTTCGCCATTTCGACCAGGTGCAGGTAAGGGTTGCCGCCGTAGGTCGCGATGGTGTTGGTCATCCATTTCGGCGCGGTCGCGGAATACGCCTGAAACGTGTCCTTCCCGAAGAGCTCGATCTTGCAGCCACCGATGGCGACGTGGACGATGCCGACTTTGATCTGTGGCGGGAGGTTGGATACCAGTGTGCGGCCGAAATAGTCCGCCGGCCCCAGTCCGGCGGACGGACGGCACAGGGGTGGGATAGCCGGATACCAGTGGCCCCGGGTACGTTCCAGCTTGGGAAAATCCACGGCCGCGAGCACCTGGAAGCGTTCGTCCACCGGTCCTTTGTCCTGTTCTTCGATGCCGGGGAATCCCTCCATGTTCGACTGGCCGAAGCAGAGGTAGATGTGGAAATTCGTGTCTTGGGAAAAGACCGTCACATGGAACAGGAGCGCGCCGGCGAGGATAAGCAGTCGTAGCGGCAGTTTCATCATGACATGGTTTGGAGACTGATGGGCTCTGGCCCGAAATCGTTCCAGCTCAATTTTCAGGGCAGCGGTGGGCCGAGTTTGATGCGATAGAAGCGGACTGGCGGATTCGTCGTGGCGTCCGTCCAGCTGAACGGCAGCGCGGGCGAATTGGTGAGGAACACGCTGGTCCACTGCGTGAGGTCGGTCGAAGTCTCAATCGCGTAATCCGGTCCGCTTTGGCCGCTGACGTTGAAGCTGATCTGTCCGCCGGCCGATGAAATGCTGCCGAGGCCCGGAACGGACAGCGGATTTACCACCACGGAAAAACTTTGCGTGGCACTCAATGACGGCGAGCCGTTGTCGGAAACTTTCAGCGTGAAATGGTTGGTCGAGTCCGCCTGCGTGACGAGCGGACGGAACGAAAACGCGCCGCCGTTGGTGTCGAGCGTGGCGTTCGCCGGACCGGACAACAACTCAAAGGTCAGCTTCTGCGGCGGCTGGTCGCTGTCCGTGGCGCTGGCGGTGAAGGCGACGGTCTGACCGGCATTCACCATGCGATCGCCGATGGCGGCGAGCACCGGCGGCGTGTTGGGCGGCAGGATGGAATTCAGCGTGAGTGCCATGGCGGTCGTGTGGCTCAACAATCCGCAGGTGGCGACGATGGTCACATCCGAAGTGCCGGAGGTCACGGTGTCGGAGGCGGTGAGGATCAGCCTGGTCGAGCCGCCGGAGATGGGATTGGTGGCAAACGTGGCGTTCACTCCGCTGGGAAGGTTGGTTGCGCTGAACGTGTAACAGCCATTCAAGCCGTTTAATGCCGTGATCGTGACCGTGTTCGTGCCGCTCGCCCCGCCCTGCACGGTCAGGCTGGTTTGGCTTCGGGACACGCTGAAGTCCGGCGCGGGAGCATTCCAGGAAACGGAATCAATATAACAGGTGTTCGTCCAGCCGGCACTGGTGTTGAACTGGATGCCGAGAGCGTGGAAGGGCGACACGGCGTTCGCCGGCACGGTCAGGGACAGCGTGTTCCAGGCGTTGGGCGTGAAACTTCCATACCAGCTGGCGGTCCATCCCCAGTTGTTGTCCTGCATGTAGGGCTGGAGGTTCGAGATTTTGTGGCCGCCCGGAATCCAGACATGGAAGGTGATCTTCTGGCCCGGAAGAGCGCTTACGTTGCCGACCTTCAGTGACGCGGAGGCCGCGTTCCTGCTGCTGAGGTTCACGGCCAGCGACTGCCTGCCCGCAAAGTGCTGGGCGGTTGAAGTGGCCGCTCCGGAAATTAGGCTGGTGTTGTCGCCCGCCCAACCCTGCGGGTCGGCTTCAAAGTTGAACAGCGCGGGATCCAGATCAGCTCCGGCGGTCGTGGCGTGAGCTTCGGGTGAAAGGCCGGCCGGGCCGGAGCCATTGACGGCAACCACCTGATAATAATAGGTGGTGCCGCTGTTGAGATTGGTGTCCGTGTAGTTTGTGCCGGTGACGCCGGTGACGAATGGGGCAATGGAACTCCCGCCCCCGGATTCCGCCGCCCGGTAGAGACTGTAGCTGGCGGCTCCACTGCCGGCAGTCCAGGTCAGACTCACATCGGTGTTGTTGCTGACCGTGGCGGTGAGGCCGGACGCGGCGTGGGGGGCGCCGTTCGGTGGCGGAGGCGCAGTCCCGTCCGTCAAGGCGGTGACAAGCTGCGCGTCATTGACTGCGCCCGAGGTCCAGTCAAATGGGGTGCCGGGAGTGCTCCAGAAAAACGGGCTGAGTCCATGACCGCGGGCGGACTCGGCGACATACTTGTGCCAATAATGCTGGGAAGCGCGGCTCAAGGCGGACTCCGTTGCATTGGTGGCCGCAAGAGACGGCTTCGAGGCCGCTCCGAATTCACCGATCATCACCGGGATGCCCTTGCTGACGTATCGGTCCGTCAGTTGCTGGAAGCCCGCATCGATGCCGCCCTCTTCAGGCGCGACACAGTTACGGGTCGGATCGGCGGCATAATGGTAGGCCTGTCCCCAAAAGTATTGCGCAATGCCCCACGAGGCATCGTCCGACAAAATCGCGAACTGGGCCGGCGAGTAGCAATGGTACTCCACCATCAGACGGTTTGGCGTCGGGTCCGTCGGCAGGGCATTCAACCACGACGGGTCCGACACGCTTTGCAGCACCAGCCAGCGTTGGGTGTTGTTGCCGCCCACGCCGCGCACCGCGGTGACGAAAGTCTGGTAGTAATACATCAGCGTTTTCATCTCATCCGGGTTGTGCAGGCCGGGCTCGTTCGCCGCGGCAAAGAGCAGATGATTGTCGTAACCGGCGAAGGCGGTGGCGATCTGTCTCCAATAGGAATTCATCTTCGCATTGATCGTGGGATCAACCGTCGAACCGATGTGGTTCTCCAGCCAGCCATCGTCCCAGTGATCGTTGATGACGACATGCATCCCCGCGCCGACAGCCCAGTCAACGGCCTGCCTGACCTTCGCCATGAAAGCGGGATTGATCCGGTAGTTGGTCACGCCGCCGTTGATGTTGGTGGTGGCGTTGAAATCCCACGCGCAGGGAATGCGGACGGCGTTGAACCCCGCATGGGCGGCGGCATGGAATACGGCCGCAGAAAACCCCGGCACTCCCCAGGTGGCTTCCAAGGTATTTCCCAGATTCCACCCATAGGTCGGAATTGGGAACGGCCCGTCGGGAGAGGTCTGGTTGCCGCTGGTGGACAGTTGGGAAATGCCATCTGTCCCCGGATCCGGCGCGGAGCGGATGTCCGTAAGAGTCTGCGCGTATAAACTTCCCGCCAGGACGACGGCGACAAATGGTAAAACCAAGGTCCGAATTATAAAATCCATGCTTCAACGGTGAAACTTCTCTGCTCGCCCAAGGCGAAAACCAACTCCATGACCGCAATTCGAGATGACTTCGAGTGGAAGTCGGCCGCTACATAGCAGGTTGGCGGCCAAGTATTCCGGTCGGCGAGAAATTACAGGCAGTCGGTCGCGCCCCAGCGCTGCGACGACAAATTGCAGGGCGGTTCATTTGCCGGCCGCCGTCTTCTTCGCCTCAGCAATCACGGCATCAAACGCGGGCTTCGGCTGGTTGGTGCCGTTGAACAGGAGCGGTTTGCCATTCGCCCGCCAGGACACCGCGTCATTCACGCCCCAGAAGGTGACCAGCTTCACCGTGTCGCGGTGCTTCAGGAAGGCGCGGAAGATTCCCGCATAGGCGTCGGCCAGCTTCCGGTCGGCATCGCTGACGAGTCCGCCGCCGGTGGTGGCGGCGTTGCTGGCGGTATCGGCACCGAAACCCTGCTGGCCGCCCTGGGCGCCGTTCACGTCGAGCTCCGTGATGTGGATGGCCAATCCGAGTGTCGCCAATTCGGTCAGGGTCTGGTCCATCGTCTCAAAGGTCGTCCCGACGTTGACGTGGGCCTGCGAGCCGATGGCGTGGATGGGCACCTTCTGCTCCTGAAGGGTTTTGATGAGCGTGATGAGCTTGCGGCGTTTGACCGGGTTCTCCAGCCCGTAGTCATTGTAACGGAGGATCGCGTCGGGATCGGCCTCGTGGGCGTATTGAAACGCCTTGGCGATGAAGTCGGGCCCGACGATCTCCAGCCAGAGCGATTTGCGCAGCACGTTCGTGGCGGGACCGTCAGCGAGCGCCTCGTTCACGACATCCCAGCACTTCACCTTGCCCCGGTAGCGGCCGACGACGGTGTGGATGTGGTCGCGCATCCGCGCCAGCAGCTCCTCGCGGGAAGCGCGCGGACCGTCGTACCGGCCAAAGCCGCCGGGTCCGAAGCGTCCGGGACCGGGCCGGTTGGTGCCCGGCGCGTTGGTGCTGGCGGCGACGACCGCCGGGGCATCAATTACCGCCGGCGGTGGGTTGGTACCGGCGAACACCCAGTTCGGCGTCTGGCTGTGCCACACGAGGGTGTGGCCGACCACTTCCATCCTGTTGCTCAGCCCGAAGTTTACGAAGGCATCCGCCGGGCCGAAGTCGTAGCCATCGGGCCCTTCCCGCGGATGAATGAGCTGCCACTTCAGATCGTTCTCGGGGGAGATCTGATTGAACTGCGCCTTCGCGAGCTCGGTGTCCTGGGCCACCAGCGCGGCGACCCGGCGGGGGGACGGCGTGCCCGTTACGATGCTCCGGTTGACAGCCACCCCGACCTGGAAGTCTTCCCGGTAGGCGCCCTTCAGCGTGGGGGCGTCAGCCGCCCAAGCGATTACGCCGGACGCAAACAGCAGCGCGGCGAGCAGGCCGGTGCGAAACCGGGAGAATGGATCGGAAAGATTCACGGGATGGCGGTGGATTGAAGAGTCTCCCGGCTCTCAGGGCGAACGCCTGATTTTGACGTTCTTCAGCGGGGTCCCGGCTTTGTCCAGCAGGCGCATGGCCCCCTGCCAGCTGTTCTGCTCGTTGAGGATTTTGAACACGATCACGTTGACGCCTTTTTTCAGGGTGATCCGCCCCTTGTCCGAGTCCAGCAGGAGCGGACGCGCCTCGGTAAACGCGTAGATATCCACGCCATTGAAGTAGATCCGCCCCTCATCATTGCTCGCCACCGCCATGGTCACTTCGGGGATATCCTGGTCGCACTCGACGTAGGTGACGATGAAGCCGGCCGCGTGGTCGTTCTGGGACTTCAGCACGGCATTGAAATCGAAGAAATTGGTCGCGGCAGTGACGTTCTTCCAGACCAGTTCCTTGCTGCGGACGGTGAGCTTGTCCCCGTCCCGGGGTTTGAGGTTGGCTTCCGCCGGGATCTGTTCCCGGAGGAGGAGATCGGAGGCGGTGTCGCCGTCGGGGAGAGCAATTGGGGCCAGCGTCACCCAGTCGCGAATGTAGCCCTCGGGGTCAAGGGTCGAGGTTTCGCCCGTGCCGGCCTTCGCCATCGAACTTTCCCCCAAGGCAATCAGCGCGAGGAGGCAGAACAGCTTTTTCATGATCATTCGAATTGGTCAGGCTTCTTTGCCGGGACGGTGATCCCGTCCTTGGGCGGGGTGGTCAGCGTGGACAGAAACGACAGGATGTCCTCCAGGTCCTGCTCCTTCAGCAAGGTGCCGAGGGGCGGCATGGGCGAGATGGTCAGATTCTCGAATCCTTTGGCGAGCTTCGCATTGGGGTCCATCAGGCTCTCCACGATGTAAGCCCGGTCGGCGCGCACGGCGATCCCGTCGAGGATGGGGCCGACGCTGCCGCCTTTGCCCTTCACCGTGTGGCAGGACGCGCATGCCGCGGTCGGGCTGTTGAAGAACAGCTCCTCACCTCGCCGGGGATCGCCCGCCGTAACTTTCACCTCGTTCTCGCCGACCCCGGACACCTTGTGGATGCGACCGAGCAGGGTGAGGGAATCGTTCAGGAACGGATCGCTGCTGTTGACGGGCGTTCGTGAAAGCTGGGCGACCACCGTCTGGATTTCGGGGATCGTGGGAAACTCCAGCAGCTTCACGAAGGCGGCCTGGCGCGTGATGAGATCCGGGTCCTGGATGACCGGGCTGCTGAAGAACAGCTTGCGGCCGGCCTCGTCGGCCGGCAGGGCGCGAATGGCGTTGCGGCGCAGGGCGGGGTCCTTGGCAAGGAGCGCCGCTTGGTGGGTGTCATGGTCGAGCGCGCCAATGCCGGCGAGCGCCCAGAGGGCATGGATGGCGCCGGTGCCTCCGGTGCCGGAGCGAACGCGCTTCCTCAGGGCTGGCGCGGCGTCGGTGGCCTGGTTGTCCACGATCAGGCCCTGGGCCTTGAGGCTCCAGAACTGGTTGCCGCTGTCGAGCGCCGCCACGAGTTCGCTCGGCTTGGCCTTCGCCAATGATTTGATCGGGCTTCGGGGGCCATCCTTCCAGACCGCGCGGTAGATGCGGCCGTGGGATTGGTCGCGCAAATTGTGCTCGGTCTGGTAGGCTCCACCGGGACCGGTTGTGGCTCGCACGCCTGCCGACTGGAGGCTGGGCGTGGGATTGTGCTGGATGATGAAGCTGTAGAAATCGATCACCCAGACCGCGCCGTCGGGACCGACCTCGGCGAAGATCGGCGACATCCATTCATCGGTGCTGGCGAGAAAACTGAAGCCATCGCTGGCCTGGTAGCCGCCGCCATCGGGCTGGATATCCATGATGCCGATGAGCTTGGCGGTCGGCTCCGTCACCAGCGCCTTGCCCTGCAGGCGCGGGGGCAGGGCGTCGCTGACCATGAACCCGTGTCCCGCCCCGGCGGTGTAGCCGCCGAAGTTGTCCACCATGCGGACATTCGGCGTGTTGGGGTGCATGCGCATGCCGGGTGCCATGGACTTGGCGGAAGGCAGCCGGCGGACCTGCGCGGCATTGGCCTCGGTTGCTTTGGCCTCGACAGCGCCGTCGGCCCCGAGCCGGTAGCCGGGGCGGAAGCCGCCGCCACCGCCGCCACCACCACCACCACCCCGGCGGCCCACGCCGGGCTGCGTGGGATTCAGGATGTAGGCCGGGAGGTATCCGTAGAACGTGGGGTTGCCGTTGGCCGTGGAGCCGAAGATGTCGCCGGCGGCGTTCTGGCCGAAGCCCCAGGTGTTGTTGTTGAACTGGTGCAGGAATTCCAGCGCCGATCCGTCGGCCTTGAATCGGAACACGCCCTGGCCGAACTGGAGGTCCTTGCCGCCGACGTTGCCGCGGAAGTTTGAGTAGCCCACCGCACCATAGAGCCAGTTGTCGAAGCCGCGGCCGAGGTTGCTCTGCATCGCGTGCGTGTCACCCGTGCCCCAGCCCGGGAGAATGGCCTGTCGGACATCGGCACGGTCGTCGCCGTCGGTGTCCTTGAGGAAGAGCATGTGGCGCGCTTCTGACACCATGATCCCGCCATTCACAAACACGAGCGAGGTGGCGAGGTTCAGCTTGTCGGCAAACACGGTGAACTTGTCGGCCCGGCCATCTCCGTCCGTGTCCTCGCAGATCTTGATGTCGTCATGGCCCGGCTCGCCTTCCGCCACGAGCCCGTGGGGATAGTCGCGTGCCTCAACCACCCAGGCGCGTCCGCGCTCATCCCAAGCCACGAAAATGGGCTTCACGACGTCCGGTTCCGTGGCGAAGAGCTGAAGCTCGAAATCCGCCGGAACCTGCGTGTAACGCAGGCTGTCCTTGGGATCGAGCGGCGCCTGGTATTTGACCGGCTCGGGCCGGCGCTCGTAGTTGGGCACCTCGCCATCCAGGCGCTTCAGCGGAGGACGCGAGGCGAGCGAGGCCTCCCAATCCGCCTTGGCCTTCGGGCTCACCGCGCCGAGCACGGCTTCGCGCAGGACGGCGTCCGTCGGGCGCTTGCCGTCGGTGTACTTGATGAGCCCGTGGCCCGCGCCCGCATAGCTCCGCAGCATCTGCTGGTGGGCCGCATCCACTTCGCTGTCCGGCCGGGCCTGCACCACCGCATCAAAATGCTTCAGGTAGGCGTCGGTGAGGTACGTGGCCTCGGCGAGCTGATCAAAGTAGATCGCCTCGGGCGCCAGCGTCTGCCCGGGCAGGTAGGCGTAGTTGGTGCGGCCTCCGCCCCCGGCGAATCCACCGGCACCCGTGCTTGCAGGGCCGAAATAAAGCACGTGCAGCGGACGATCGGGGGCGTCGGCGGCCAACAAGTTGAGGACGGTCAGACCACCCGTCAGCAGCAGCAGGATTGGTTTGGAGCTCTTCATGAATCACTTGCCCGGCGGTTGGAAAATCAGCTGCGAGAAATGGTAGAGCGCCTTCTTCCAGTGCTGGAAGTCGTGGGCGTGCTCGTCTACGTGCCAGATGTGTGGCACGCCATTTTCCTTCAGGTAGGCGTGAACGCCCTGGCTGATGCGGATCAGCCCGTCCTTGTTGCCGGCGGAGATGTAAAGGAGCTTCAACTGTGCCTTTGCCTTCGCCGGATCGGGCACGAGCTCGGCGGCCGGCTTCGTGTTGGGCGCGGAGGAAAAGCCGCCAACCCACGCGAAGGTGTCGAGGTTGCCCAGGCCGAAGTTCAGCGACTGCCCGCCACCCATGGAGAGTCCCGCCAGGGCTCGGCTCTCCCGGTCCGCCTTCACGGAATACTTCGACTCGATGAACGGGATGAGGCTGCCGAGCAGATCCTTGTCGAACTCGCCAAAGGCGGGCGCGGTGGCCATTGCGTCGGGACCGGGGCGGTCGTCCTTTTGGGCGCGTCCGTTGGGCATGACCACAATCATTGGTACGGCTTGGTGGTCCGCGATCAGGTTGTCGAGAATGACATTGGGCTGGCCGCCGCGACGCCATTCCTCCTCGTCGCCGCCAATCCCGTGCAGGAGATACAGCACGGGATATTTCGTGCCGGGGGAATAGCCGGGCGGCGTGTACACGAGCGCCTTGCGTTTGTTGCCGACGGACTTGGAGTCGTATTCGACCATCTCCAGCGTGCCGTGGGCGATGCCGTCACGGGCCGTGTCGAATTCCGCTGGCACGGGCGGGAAGGCTGCCTTGTCGTCCGGTCCGAGTTCAATCGGACCGCCGAAGCCGCCGCGACCGCCGCGCGGACGGTCACCCGCCCGAGGAGCCGCACCGGGGGCGGGACCGACCCGGGTCGCGACCGCCTCCTGGCTGCCAAAGTCGCCGACCTTGCGCGTGAAGCTGATCCCCTGGTCGCCGAGCTTGCCCGTGTATTCGATGCGGACGTCGTTGTCCTGGATCTTGCGCAGCTCGACGAACTTCACCATGTCACCCTCGAGACTGGGCTCGGTGAACACCACGTCACGTTTCTCCCCGTTTACTTCGGCGACGGCTTTGGCCGTCAGTTTTCCCGCTTCGATCCGGAGGTCGAAGACGTACTTCTGGCGGCCGACCCGCGTCTCGAACTCGGCCTGCCACTGGCCGGCGAGGTCCGCCTTCTTCTCGCGCCGGGCGACCATTTCCTCCGTGGCGAAGTCACCGACCTTGCGCGTGAACTTGATTTCGTCGCCCGCCAATTTGCCCGAATAGCTGATGGTGATGTCGTTGCCCTGAAAGGCGAACGACTCGACGAAGGTCACCGTCTCGCCGGCCAGCTTGCCGTCCTTGAGTTCGACCGTGTGCTTGTTTTCACCGTTGACGTCGCCGGTGGCCTTGCCGGTGACCTTCTCGCCCTCGGTCTTCAGCTCATAGACGTAGTGCTGCTTGCCGATCTGGGTGTCGAAGTCGGCCTTCCAAGTGCCGGTGAGGTCGGCGGCCTGGGTGATCCATCCGGCCAGCGCGAGCAGGCTGCCGATCAGGGTTGTTACAGTTTTCATGGTGTGTGCGTTTCGCTGAGAATTGGCGGTGGAAAACAGGTGGCTGTGGTTTTGCGGGATCAGGGCTTGAACAGCAACGGCGCAAATTCGTGGAGGCTGCGGCGCCAGGACTGCCATTCATGCGCGGTGTCGGGAGAAACATAGAAGCGGCTGTTGATGCCCGCCGCCTGGAGCGCCTCCACGTTCGCCTTGGGATCGCCACCGCGGTTGTTGCCCAGCTCCCGGCTGCCGTAACTGACGAAGACCAGCTTGTTCTTGGCCTTGAACGCGGCCAGATCGGTGATGTTCGTCACCGCGATGCTGCCGCCGCTGAAGAGGCCGATATGCGAGAACGTATCGAGGTTCTTCAGGGTGATGGTCTTGGTCTCCATGCCGCCCATCGAGAGGCCGGCCATGGCCCGGTGGGGCTGATCGGACAGGGTGCGGAAGTTGGAATCGATGAAGGGAATCAGTTCCTTGACGAGCACCGTCTCGAACGGACCGATGTCGAAATTTCTGAGACCGCCGGGCTGGGTGTCGTTCGTCATGCCGTAGATCATCACGATGATGAAAGGCCGGGCCTTATGCTCGGCGATCAGGTTGTCCATGATCTCGCGCGCATGGCCTTGGACCCCCCAGCCATATTCGTTCTCGCCCCAGCCGTGCTGGAGATAGAGAACCGGATAGCGCTGGTCCGGGCTCTGATCATAGCCCGGGGGCGTATAAACGAACGCGCGGCGCATGAAATCGGTGCTCTTGGAATAAAAGAACAGTTCCCGCAGCTGTCCCTGCGGCACGTTTTTCAGGGTGTAAAATTCCGCATCCTTGGCCGGCAGCTCGACGGCACTGCCCCAACGCTGGGAGCCGAAGAACATCCGGCTGTTCGGGTCCGGCACCTCCGCCCCGTCAATCTTGATGGAGTAGTAGTGGAACCCTTCATCCAGCGGCCGGGTGTAACCGTACCAGGCGCCGTCCTCTCCCTTGGTGAAGGCCGAGCTGTCCCGGAAGGTCACCCCGACGCTTTGGGCGTTGGTGGCCACGATCCGGAATTTCACGCGGCCTTCCGAATTCACCTTGGGATACTCCTTGCCCGGCTGGTTGGAGGAGGCGGGTTTCCAGTCGTTGGCTGGTTCATTGGTCTGGGCCAGCGCCAGCAGCGCCGACAGGGCCGGGACGAAGGCGAGGATTCTGAGCAATTGTTTCATGGGAGTGGTGGTGGTTGATGCGTTCAAAAGTGGGTGGTCATCCTTCAGTGCCTGGCCGCTGCAGCCATGGTTTCGGCCTGGGGCTTGCCATCGGCGTACAGGGCCCGGATTTCGGTGTCGCCCAGTGCGCGACCGAACAGGCAGAACTCGTCCATGACCCCGCTGAAGTTGCGAATCAGGAACGGGTCATTGCCCGGAAAGCCGATGGCGTTCCAGTTTCCCAGCTCGGCGGTGCCCATCCGGTAAGGCGGACCGATGCGGACCGCGTGCCGGCTGACCGGCTGACCGTTCACATAGTGAACCACCTGCTTCGCTGGCCCATTGAGCACGACGGCGAGGTGTGTCCAGACACCGAATTGATCCACCGGCAGCACCGGAGGGCTCGTCAGGATCTGATGCTCTCCTCGGGCCCCGATCACGGTCAGCCCCAGGACGCCGTCCGCGCGGATCACCCAGTGGACCGTTCCGGCTTCAAAGCCGTCGGACATGAAAAGCGAGTTGATTTGCCGGTCCAGCCCCTGCACCCGGACCCAGGCGGCGAGCGTCACCGATTCACAGGTGCCGGGCACACTGAGGCGGACGCGATCGCTCACGCCGCGGAACTCCAGCGCGGGCTTGGCGGTCCAGCGTCCCTCCTGCCATTGGCAACCCACGATGGTGGCGTCCGGTACGGTCGCGCTGCGGGCTCCGAGGTTGGGCAGGCGCCAGTCGGACGGCGTGCCGTGTTCGAAATCAAAATACACCCACAGGGAAGGGTCGCGCCGGAGTTTCAGGCTCGCCTCCCGCCAGCGGTCATAGCGCAAGGCGTCGGCGGCCACCGACCGGGCCTGCAGCTCGAACAGCGATGCGAAGCCCGTGGGATCGGCAGCCACGAGTCGTGGCGCGCTGCCGCCGTCCATCACGGCACCATGGCCCTTCAGCAGGCTCTGGTTGGTGCTGCTACCACCGCTGCGAAACTCCACTTTGCCTTCAAACACATGCAGTTCATTTCGTCCGTTCACCATGTCCAGGCCGAAGGAGGTGCCCAGATCGGTCACGTCGAAGCGCGGGGACACGATCCGAAATCCTCGGGCCTGGGGCGGCACTTCGGCGGTCAGCTTTCCGCCGGCACACGCCGCTTCGGTCGAGGACACGAGTCGGAGTTCCGTGGGGCCCTCGATCACCACGCGGGCGCCGTTGTAGAAGACGATCTGGGCGAGGCCCGACTCCAAGCGCAGGCGGCCAGGTTCCAACGGGGCACCGAGGCGAGGAACGGGGTCGGCAGAGTTCCAGCGGGCGTTGACCTCACGGTTCAACATGGCGACCGCGTGGCTGGTTGCTCCCCGGCGATTGTCAGAGCCGTACCGCAGCCACCATCCTGCGGTCAGGAGCAGGGCCAGAGACGCGGCCAGGGCCAGCACCTGGTTTCGTCGCCACGTCCGCCTCGGACCGGCGGCAGGGGCGGTCTGAAACTGTGTGGGAAACTCACACCGGGTTTCCCCTGTGGTCGGCATCGGGACATCGCCGGTTCCCGGGGCAAACAGTTCGGGTTCCGAGGCCAGCCGGGCATGCAGTTCCACCCGCAGGATGTATTCATCGCGGGCCGCCGGATTTTGACGTAGCAATCCGTGCAGCGCCTCCAGTTGTCCGTCCGAAGCGGTGCCGTGACAGACGGCCGCCACCGTCTCGTCAAATCCGAGGGAAGGAAAAGTCAGGCTCATGACACGCGCCCTTCGGGCTCCGGACCGTCCTCGACACAGAACTGCAGCGTTTGGCGAATCCGCTGCAACGCCTTGTAGGCCGAAGCGACGGTGCGGCCGGACTCGTTCGCGAGCTGGCTGATTTCCTGGCGGCGGTAGTAGTAGCCCTCCACCAGTGACCGCTGTTCCTCCGGCAGCCGCCCCAGGCAGCCCTCGAGACGTCTCAGCCGGGCTTCCAGCTCCGGACGCAGCTCCTCGCGCCGGTGGGCCAGTTCCTCCGCCAAGCCGCCGTCGATCAGGGCCCGCCAGCGCTGGTGCCGTTCGATCCATTGGCGGGTCTTGTTGAGAGCAAACCGGCACGCCCAGGGCGTGAACGGCTGCGCCGGATCGTACGCGTCGAACTTCTCCCAGAGCGCCAGCGCCGTCTGCTGCACAATGTCTTCGGCATCAGCGACATTCGGCACCAAGGCGGCCACGTACCGAAAAACCTCCCGCTCGCTGCGCAGGAACAGCGATAAAAACCGTTGTTGCGCAGCGGACTGGCTTTCGGAACGGGATTGAGAGTCCGAAGACATCAAAGAGTGTACGCCCCTACTTCCGCCGAGTTGGGCTTTTTGGACACGGAAAAAACGGACAATGCCTGTCGTTCTTTCCGGGGTGCCAAACCCGGCCAAACGGCCCCAATTAAGACGCACGCCCCATGACGCAACCGAAGACAGCCCGTTTTGACCTTGAAAGGTTGACCACCGGAGGCGGAAGCGACACAACCGTCGCCGTGGAAGGACTCCGCGAAATTGAATCGGGCGTGACCGCGAAGATCATCTCTTTCTTGCGCGAGTTGGGGCTGGAGGTCCAATCACGTTCCATCCTCGAAGATACGTCGTTGCCCGGGATATGGGTGCAGGACGGGGTTCTCAGGATTGACCCGGAGAAGCTGAGCTTTCCGGGTGATCTGTTGCATGAGGCAGGGCATCTCGCGGTCAAGCTGCCCGCCGAGCGCCAGCGGGCCACGGCGGACATGGGGAGCGATCCGGCGGAGGAAATGATGGCCATCGGCTGGTCGTATGCGGCCTGCCTGCATCTCGGCCTGCCGCCCGAGACGGTGTTTCACGCGGAGGGCTACCGGGGCGGTTCCGATTCGATGCTCTCGAATTTTGCCCAGGGGAGGTATCTGGCGGTTCCCATGCTGCAATGGGTTGGCATGACCCTGGACGAAAAGCGCGCTAAGGAAGCGGGCCACGCGCCGTATCCGCACATGGTCCGGTGGCTGCGTCCCGACCCGACTACCGAGTAGCGGGATTGACGAGCCTACTTTGGGGACTTCAGCAACGATTGTTCGGTCAGCCATTCCAGCGAACGCTTCTGCCAGGCATCCCATTCCTCGCCCTGGTATCCGTTGTAGCCGTGGTTGCCTTTGGGAAACTCCTGCAGCTCCGTCGGAACGCCCTTCGCCTTGAGCGCCGCGTAGAACATCTGGCTGTGCGCCACCGGCACCACCGCATCCGTCCGGGCGTGGGTGAGGAAGGTTGGCGGCGTTTGGGAGGTAACCTGCTTTTCGTTGGACAGGAGTTCCACGAGTTCGGCCGAGGGGGTTGGCCCCAGCAGGTTGTTCCGCGAGCCGCCATGCGTCAGTTCCCCCATAGTGATCACCGGATAAACGAGCACCATGAAATCAGGCCGGCAACTGTACCGCTCGACGGGGTCGGCCGCCTTCGCATCGCCGGCGTCGAAGTGCGTTCCCGCCGTCGCGGCCAGATGGCCGCCGGCGGAAAAGCCCACGATCCCGATCCGGCGCGGATCGAGCTGCCACTCCGTGGCGTGCGACCGCACCACGCGGATGGCCCGCTGCGCATCCAGCAGCGGGCGATGGTAGTTGCCCTCCGGCAGCCGGTATTCGAGCACCACCCCGGCAATGCCGTGGACGTTTAGCCAGCGGGCAATTCCGTGACCTTCGCCTTCCACGACCTTTCCGGCGTAACCGCCGCCCGGACAGATCACCATGGCGGTTCCCGTCGCCAGGCCCGGCTCAGGCAGATGCACGGTGATCGGCACCTCGACCTTTTCCGACTTCCCGTCACCGAGCGGGGCCTCTCTGTCCCAGATCGAGATCCGCAACGGCTCTGCCCCCTTCGCCATTGCCATCACGGCACAGCTTGCTAGTCCCAGCCACCATCGCATCATTTTCATAGGCATCTTTCAGTTAGTTTGAACTGCCCTGCCGGCTCGCCGGCAGATATTTGGCCATCTCCCGCACCGCGATCACTGTGCAGCCCTGTTCCTTCAGGTGGGCCAGGTATTTCTCGAACACCGTCGGATCGGTATTGACCCAGGGGTGCTGCCGATCGGGGACGCCATGGAAGGTGAGCACGGCAATCTTGCCTGCCCGGGCCTGCGCCACCGCAGCGACGAACTGCTCGAACGTCACGCCCGGCTTGGAATCGAAAGCCTGCGGCATCATCAGCGGCTCGTCCTTTGCCGGGTCAAACGCCCGCTCCCCGCCGGCGCGGGCGAACCGGTATCCACGTGTTCGCAATACCTGCACCGCCGCTTCGCTCCCGGCATAGCCCGGATAGCAGAAGCTGGTGGGCCGCGGAATCTGGTGCGCCGCGCACTGCTCCTCGATGTAGGCCACGTCCGCCTCGATCTGCGCCGCGTTCTGGCCGGTGACGCCCGTGTGATGGCGAGTGTGATTGCCAATCTCGAAGCCCGCGTCGTGCAGCCCCTTGATCTGCTCCCACGTCATATACTGGGTCTTGTTGGTCGCAAAATCGAATCCCTCGGTGATGAAGAACGTGGCGCCGAAGCCGTACTTCTTCAGCAGCGGGGCGACGACCGTGGCGTGGCTGGCCACCGAATCATCGAAGGTGAGCACCACGAGCTTATCGGGCGGTTTCGGTGCTGCGGGTGCGGCCTGTCCCCGGGCCAGCGTGAAAAGCATCGCCGCGGCGGCGAGGCAAGCGGTGACGAAACTGGAAGTGCTCACCCATTTCATGACGGCGAAGATTGAGGGCACAAGGGCGGTCAGGGCAGGCTTTTTCATCAGCGCCGTTGTTCGCCGATTCGGTCACCCGGGCTGCGATCGTGACCAAAGCCGCCGATTGAAGTGAACCACTGATCGACACTGAGGGAACTGATCGGATCGTCGCCTGGTATCAGTGTTTATCAGCGCAGATCAGCGGTTGGTTTGTTTCAGGATCCCCGCACGGCCGCCTCGATCTTGGCGATGTCGATCTTCTGCATTTCCATCATCGCCCCGAAGGCGCGCTTTGCCACCTCTCCGCCTAGGGCCATGGCCTCGGTGAGGACGCGCGGCGTGATCTGCCACGACAGGCCCCATTTGTCCTTGCACCAGCCACAGTGGCTCGCCGAGCCGCCGTTGCTGATGATCGCGTTCCAATAGCGGTCGGTCTCCTCTTGGCTGTCGGTGGCGATTTGAAAGGAAAACGCCTCGCTGTGTTTGAACATGTCCCCTCCGTTCAAGCCGATGCACGGGATGCCGCACACTGTGAACTCCACCGTCAGGACATCGTTCGCCTTGCCGCTCGGAAAGTCGGACGGCGCCCGATGCACCGCGCCAACGGTGCTGTTGGGAAATGTTTTGGCGTAAAAGCGCGCGGCCTCTTCCGCGTCATGGTTGTACCACAGGCAAAGCGTGTTCTTGTTCATGGTCTGCTGGTAATTTTATCGCGTCCGTCCTGCTTCGCAACCAATGACCGGCTGGGCCCCAGGATCCGATACTCGGGACCCTGAGCAAAAGATGGCCAGCATCGGGCAAGCCGCGTAGGGCGCGCATAAGCGGAGCTGGTGAGTATCACCTCCGCCATGAGAACAAATGATGCTCTGAAAAAACTCCTGACTGCCACTTCCACCGCCGCGCTGGCTCTGCCGCTCGTTGCAGACAGCAACTGGACGGATCAAGCCATCAACCCCGTCACCAACCCGATCTTCTTCGAAAGCCCGTTCATCCAGAACGAGGTCCGCCCGCTCTTCCTGTATCACCGTCTGGATGACGGCTTCGTGGGTGGCGGATTCGTGAACGTGTATGCGCTCCAGCTCCGCTACGCCGTGAATGACCGTCTGGCGATCATCGCGACCAAGGACGGCTACATCGACACGCACACGCCCGGCATTGGCAACCGCAGCGGCTGGGCGGATCTTGCCGCCGGCCTCAAGTACGCGCTCATCAAGGACGACGCGAACGCCTTCCAGCTCACGCCCGGCTTTACGTTCACCCTGCCGACCGGCAACGAAAAGGTCTTCCAGGGCAAAGGCAAGGGCGTGGGAAACATCTTTGTGTCGGCGGTGAAGGGCTTCGGCAACTTCCACGTCACCGCGAATGTCGGCGGGAACATCCCGTTGGACATGAGCAAGAACACGGCTTCGCTGCACTACAGCGGCATGCTGGACTACTGGGTCTGCCGCTGGTTTACGCCCTTTGTCTCGTTGAACGCCTTCACCACGCTGAACGCGGCCCATGGGCTGGGGATCAACACCGAGGGCTTTGACCTGATCAACTTCGGCAGCAGCCAGGCGGCCGGCCAGACGCAGGCGGCCTTCGGTGGCGGCTTCCGCTCGCGCCTGCTGGACAATCTCGATCTCGGCCTGGCCTATGAGTTTGGCATCACCGGCCAGGAAGACATCTTCCGTGATCGCGTGACGGTGGACCTGAGCTGGCGGTTTTAAGTTTCGGTGTGTCAGCAACGGTACGGTGGCCGGCGGGTGCTGCCGCCGTTCCCGAGGGTGTGTGTGGTTACGCCGGACAGGCGGTCATCGTCTGTCCGGCGTTTTTTGCGCGGGCATGCTTTGTCACTCGTCCTGAGGCGGCATTGTCCCCATTCTGCGGCGGTTGAATCTGACGGCATTTTTAAAGGAATCCCGCCTGCGGCTCATGCTCGCGCTGCTGGGCGGTCTGCTGCTGGGCCTGGCGTATCCCACACCGGGAATCGCGGGCTTCGCCTGGTTTGTGCCGGGGCTGTGGCTCTTCTCGGCGCTGGGATTGCCCGGAAAGGCGTCTTTCCGGTTGGGCTACACAGGAGGACTTGTTCACTTCCTCATCTCGCTGCGCTGGCTGCTGCACATCCCGTTTCCCAGCGGGGCAATCGCCGGTTGGATGGCCCTGTCAGCTTTCCTCGCACTGTTTCCGGCCGCGTGGGTGTGGCTGGCCATGCGAATCGTCGAACGAGCCTCCGTCCCTTTACTCACCACTCGAAACTCGTCACTCGAAACTTGGCGTGAAGCGCTTTCAGCCTTCACCGCTCTCTCCTGGTTTCGCCGCTCGGTGATCGCGCTGAGCGTCGCCGCCCTCTGGGTGGCGCTAGAGATGGTGCAGGCGCGCCTGTTCAGCGGTTTTCCGTGGAACTTTCTTGGAGTGTCCCAGTGGCGGAATGCGCCGGTGATCCAGGTGGCCAGCGTGGCGGGCGTTTACGGGGTTTCGTTCCTCGTGTGCTGGTGTTCGGTCGCGCTGGCGAGCGCGCTTTTGCTGGTGGTGCTACGACCGGCCAGCCGCTTTTCGTGGATGGCCGAGGGGCGGCTGCCGCTCATCACGCTGCTGATCCTCGTAGGCATCGGTTTCAACCGCATGCTGCCGCCGCGGGAGGCGGCGCCAGCCCCGGCAAACCTGCGGGTGGCGCTGGTGCAACCGAGCATCCCGCAGCAGCTCATCTGGGATGACGCCGCCAGCCCGGCGCGCTTCCAGAAGGCCTTTGACCTGAGCCGCCAGGCGGCCGCGACCCAGCCGGATGTGCTCGTGTGGCCCGAGGGATTTCTGCCCGGCTTCAACCAGGAGCAGTATGCCTCGATGACCAATCTCATCCGCTCGGCCAAGGCCTGGTGGATCTTCGGCGCGGACGACCAGGACACCGGGCCCAATGGCAAGGCGCGCTTCTACAATTCCGCCGTGCTTGCCTCTCCGTCCGGAGGGACCGCCAGCATCTACCACAAACAGCACCTGGTGATCTTCGGTGAATACGTCCCGCTCGTGGACCTGCTGCCGTTCCTGAAATGGGTGACGCCCATCGGCGACGGGTTTTCGTCCGGCGACCGCCCGGGCCTGTTTCCGGTCGTGGCGGGGGCGCGGACCAACCGCTTCACGCCGGTCATCTGCTTCGAGGATATTTTTCCGCACCATACCCGCAACACCCTCGCGCCAGACACCGACTGGCTGCTGGAAATGACGAACGACGGCTGGTTCGGCGAAAGCGGCGCCCAATGGCAGCACTGCGCCAATGCCGCCTTCCGGGCCGTGGAAAATGGTGTGCCGCTCGTGCGCTGCGCGAACAACGGGCTGACGTGCTGGATCGATGAGTATGGCCGCCTGCGCGATGTGCTCGGTCAGGGGCAGGGAAGCGTGTACGATGCGGGCTTCCTGCTGGTGAACCTTCCGTTGCCGGCCGATGGCCTTCGTCCGTTCACCTTTTATCGTGCGCACGGCGATGTATTTGGCTGGCTCTGTGTCGGCCTGAGCGTCTTGGCACTGGTGCGGGCCCGCTTGCAGACACTGCCGTCATGAGCGGAGGCGAACTGGCGTTGCACGGCACGGTCTGGCTTGCCTTGACTGCCTGGGCGACGGCCGAAGTGGTGGAGGGGACGAGCCGTGAACGAAAGCCGGTGCCCGACTGGCGGTGGTTCTGGACTTTGGGGGCGTTGGCACTGGCGGCGCACATTGCCTTGGCGATGCAACTGCGCCATGGCTGGAGCCACGCGGCCGTGTTGGCCGATACAGCGCGGCAGACAGAGGCGAAGTTTGGCCTGAACTGGGGCGGGGGTGTGTGGTTCAACTACGCGATGGTCGCGCTCTGGCTCATGGATGCTGCTTGGGCGTGGGCTGCACCCGCCCGTCGCGAGGCCGCACGCGGTTGGCCGTGGTTGGTGCGTGGGTACTTCTTCTTCATGTGGTTCAACGGCGCGGTCATGTTCCCCACGGGCCCGGTGCGGTGGTTTGGCTTGGTGGCGTGTTTGGTGGTTGTCGGAACGTGGTGGCGGCAGCGGCGGCGAAGTCGCGGGTTGACCTGAAACTTTCGCCGCGTCATGCGTGTGTTTATCGCAGGGTAATCGTCGCTCGCCATGAACCACTCCTCTTTGCCACCGCTGGACCGCCGCACGTTTCTCCGCACCACCGCCCTTGGTGCCGCCTCGTTGGCCGGGGCTGGTAGCCTGCTCGCCGAGGCAGCGACACCCCGGCCGGACTATCGCGGACCCAACGTCATCGTCGTCCGCTGGGGTGGCGGGGCCCGGCGGCGCGAGTCCATCGATCCGAAGTTCACCTATGCGCCGTTCCTGACCCACGAGCTGACGAAGCGTGGCGTGCTCTTTCCGAAGATGGAGATCGCGCAGTTCGAAGGGCTGCAGACGAGTCACGGCGAAGGCACGTTGAATCTGCTCACTGGCAAATACGACCGCTACCAGGACATCGGCAAGGAGCGGCCGGACGCCGGCTTCAAGATGCTCGGGGCGCGGTTCGAGGCGAAGGTGCCGACCATCTTCGAGTATCTGCGCGAAACCTTTGCGGTGCCGGATCATGAGGCGCTGCTCATCAACGGCGAAGACCGTGCGGACGAGGAGTTTTACAACTTCAGCAACCATCACCTGTTCGGCGTCAGCTACCGTTCCCAGACGCTCAGCCTGCGCCGCTACAAGACCTGGCTGCTGCGGCAGAATCTCGCCGCGAACAAGTGGGACGGGAAAGAGCTCGCGAAACAGCAGCGGGAACTGGCGAAGCTGGAAGCGCTCGATTACCGCGCGAGCAAGGAGCACGGCCAGGGCGAGGCCATCGAGAATTTTTGGGCCGAGTGGCGCGGCTACTATGGCGATACCGGCCTGGTCAATCCGCGGGGGGACCGGTTGCTTACCGAGCTGACCTTGCGCGCTCTCAAGCAGCTCAAGCCCAAGCTGGTGATGGTCAATTACCAGGACTGCGACTACGTCCACTGGGGCTATCTTGACCACTACACGCGAGCCATGACGATCATGGACGAAGGGTTGAAGACTCTCGTCTCCGCCGTCGAGGCCGACCCGGCCTACCGCGACAATACGGTGTTCGTCGTGGTGCCCGACTGCGGACGTGACGATAACCCGTTCATGGATGTGCCTTGCCAGCACCATTTCGGGTCGCGGTCGGCGCATGAGATATTTGCCCTCGCCTTCGGTCCGGGCGTCCCGCGCGGGGTGGTGGTGGACAAGCTGACCGACCAGACCGCCATCGCGCCGACCATCGGCCATCTGATGGGCTTCAAGACAGGCTTTGCGGCGGGCCGTGTTCTGGAGGAGGTATTTGCATGAACGCGGAATTTCCCGACCCGGAGAGCCGCAGCCATGAGGGCGTTCCGCTGACGGCCGTCAGTGTCTCCGAAGCTCGGGCGGTGGCCCCGTCACGGGGGGGAATCGGTGAGCGACTCCGAACGGTCGCCGGAGCCCTTTGGCGGCTTGGCTTCGGTGCGTTCTGTGGCCTGTCGTTTCTGCTCAGTTTCCTGATCGTCGGCTGGGCCCAGCGTGCTGCACGACGGGAAGTGCTGAAAACCTGGTGGCGTTGCCGTCGCCAGCCACAAACTGATGAGACATTCGTTCAATTTGCCGAAGCCGACGGTGGCACGGCCGATCAGGCCCGGTGGCCGAATTGGTTCCTGGCGCAGCGGAACGGTGGCTGGCGGGAAGGTTCGCTCCGGTCAATCGCGGCCGGGCTGCTGGGCTCGCTTGCCGAAAACGCGCGGTTGGGCGTACAGGCCACGTTCAACACGGCGGTGTTCGTGCTGCCCGGTACCCTGCTGTGGGCGGTCGGCTGGTATGCGGGCTGGATGAACTCATTTAACAAGGGCTACGAGAACTATTACGTGGGCATGAGCCTGTTCGGTATCGGCACGGCGCTGTTTGTGGCGGCCATGTTCTATGTGCCCATGGCCCTGGCGCGACAGGCCAGCACGGGGGATTGGCGCAGCTTCTATCAGTTTGGCCTGGTCCGCCGGCTGATCCGCCGTCGTTGGTTGGCCAACTTCAGCCTCGCGCTGCTTGCGCTCGCGCTGACTTTTCCGCTGCTCATCTTCAAGTCGTTGCCCGTCTTCTGGCCGCAGATGAGCGAGGCGCTGCTGAACCTGTCCGCCGCCGAGCAGTTGCGTCGTTTGGAGCGCTATTACTATCTCGTGTCGGTTTACGGGGTGTCCGCCTTTCTCATCCTGCGGCTAGCGGCAGCCCGTCTCTATGCCCGGGCCGTGGTGGACGGGGTACAGGCCGGTACTGTGACCCCGGAGGAGCTGGCCGATGGCGAATGGCAGGCGATGCACCGGCTGGGACTCCTTGCGCCGCTTGCTCAGCCGGCCCGGCATTGGGCGTGGCGGCTGCTGCGTTGGCTGGGTACGCGCGCGGGACGGATCACGGCGGGTGTCGCCACCTTTCTGGTGTGGCTGGCGTTTGTGCTCAATGTAATGACGCACGAATTCCTCAATTTCCACGCCGCCGGGCGCGGTTGGTGGAACCAGCCCCTCATCCAGCTCCCGTGGTTTGACTACACGCCGCAGCATTTGCGCGAGGCGGCCAAGGCGGAACGCGAAGCACACAAAGTGTCTTGATCAAGACGGGCTCTCCCGAGCCTGTCAGCGCGTGCTGGCTTCCTACTGCGGGATCACTTTTGAAAGACTTGGGTGGCCGTTTTAAGGAACAGATCACGGGCCGCCCATTGGTCGCCGCTGGTGCATTGGACCATGAAGATGGCGATCATGCCAGTGGCCGGATTTACCGAGAGGTCGGTGCCGTAGGCGCCATCGTGGCCGAACATGCCGTTGCGCAGATGATAGCCGAGGCTGTAGTTGACCTTGGTCGCGCCCGTCTGCTCTTTGCGCAGCTCCTCCATCGCTGCGTGCGAGAGGTAGCGTTTGCCCTCCAGTTCGCCATCGTTGGCCAGCAGCAGGCCGTAGCGGAAGATGTCGTGCGTGGTGGAAAACAGGCCGCCAGCCGCTTCAGGAAAGCGGTGGATGCGATCGTCGTAGGGCTTGGTCAGGAAGCCCACTCCGCCGCGCGCGTAGCCGTTCTTTTCCTTGTTGGGTCCGTAGGCGCCGGCCAGGCGGGCGGTCTGCGCTTGGCTGGGCCAGAAGGTGGTTTCGGTCATGCCCAACGGATCGAAGAAGCGCTTTTGCAGAAACTCCTCGTAAGGCATGCCGCTGACGATTTCCACGATGCGGGCTGCAATGTTCATGCCCTGGTTGCCATAGGCGTACTTGTCGCCGGGCTGCCATTGGAGCGGGCCGGTCACGGAACTGAGTGCGCGGGCCTTCAGTGGGGTGCTGTCTGAACCGGTCGCCTTCTGAAGCTCCGACATGCCGGTGAGGCCGCTCGTATGGCTTAACACATGGCGGACCGTGACGGGGCGGACCAGCGGCTTCAGCAGGACGTGGGACGGGTCCTGTTCTTCGACCACCATCCACTTCTCCAACTGCGGGATGAATTTGGTCACGGGATCTTCGAGGCTGACCTTGCCTTCATCCACCAGCATCATGATGGACGCTCCGACGAACATTTTGCTCATGGAAGCGACCCAGAAGGTGTTGTTTTCGCTGATGGGCTGCTTTGCCTCCACATCGGCGTATCCGAGGAGATTCTTGTAATGAACCTTGCCGGTCTTGTCGGCGATGATGCCGATGGCCCCCGCGAGTTTGTAGCTGTCGAAGTAGGGCTGCATGACCGCCGTCACTTCGGGACTGGCCGGCGGCGCATTCTCCCCAACGACTTCGATGGAGACGAGTCCGGTCGAGAGCAAAAGCAGGAACAGAGTCCGGAGGGGATGGCTTTTCACGCGGTTGGATTGCCTTAAACCGGAAGGGGGCGAAAGCGGAAAAGCGTCCTGACTCAGTCCCTGACGGGCGGCTTTCAGCGGGGCGGGGTCTGCTGGTAGACGCGTACGTAGTCCACGTACATGTCGGCGACGCCGCCGTAGCGGGACAGGTCCACCGGCCAGCCGCCACCGGTGGCCAGATTGATGAGGAAGAACAGGGGACGCTCGCGGCACAGGGGCAGGGTGGCGTGCCGGCCCACTTCCCGGTCGTCGCAGTAGTAGATCGTTTCGGTTTCCGTGATTTTGCACCCATAGGTGTGGAACGCCTCGTACCAAGTGGAGGGAACACCAAACCGGCCCATGCGGATGGGATTGTGCAGCACCTCGAACGCCTGTTTTTCCACGGCTTTTCCGGTCTCACCCTGATCCCAGCAATGGGGCGTGATCATGTAGCCGTCGTGGGCGTTGGGTGCGTGCGGGCCTTCGCCGCCGTAGGCCTCGATGATGTCCAGTTCGTCGCAAGGCACTTTGCGGCCCTGCACATGGTCGGTCATATAATCCGTCATCAGCCAGAAGGCCGGCCAGGTGCCGATGGCGTTGGGGCCGAGGAAGCGGCATTCGAAATAGCAGGGGACCTTGGCGGTGATGCCGCTGGCATCGTTCTTAAGGGAGGAGAGCAGGCCTGCGCTGTGCGTCCGGTCATCGGCTCGAATGCGCAGATAGGTATCCCGCTGGAGGAAGGGATTTTTCGAGGATTCGTGCCCGGAAAACCGGTGCGTGCTGAAATCCTGCACCCCGCCCGGCGGTTTGTGATCGTAGTAGGTCGCCTGGAGGTTGGTGCTGGAGATGGAAAGGGGGCCGTTGAAGTCGTCGGCGAAAACAAGGGACATGCCGGCGGCGGCGGGCGGCGGGGTTTTGGGCATCCCCTCGCGCCAGGAAATGCCTCCTTGGTTGTAGAGCTGCAGGTAGCAGTTGTCCTTCGCCCCGTCGCCTTCGCCACTGATCCGCACGGTGATGGGGCCGTGCGGGTACCGGTTTGCCGGGAAAACAAACGAGCCGTCGCCCTGGGCATCCAGTGTGACCGTGGCAACCGTGGAATCGGTTCCGGGACCGTCTCCGGCCTGCCAGCATCTGGCCACGGCGCGGTTGAAGCCGGGAGCTGCGAGGTGAATGATCGTATCCCCCCTGATGTCGCTGGCGTAGGTCGGGGAGGTGACGGCGATGTGTGGCGGGGGAGGCGCGACGAATTTTTCGGAATCCACGCTGAGCGCATCGAAATACAGGTCGCCCTCAGCGGCCAGATGCTTTTCACCTTCCGAGGGCTGACTGACGGTGAGCGTGATGGTGCCGATCGGATAATCCATCCGGCCATTTTTGTCTCCGCCCCAGGTCTCGTGTCCGGTGTCGAGGTCGATCACCACTTCCTTCCAGCCCGTGAAGCTGATGACACCGCCCTGGCCGTTGTTGCGGGAGAACTGGTGTGTCTCACCACCCGCATCATCCACCCGCACGCCATACGTGCATTTCGAGCCGTCACCGTGCAGCCAGAAGCGCAGCTGGTGTACGGCGGTTGGGAGGTTCACCGGCAACGAAACGCCGAGGTACTGGAATTGGCCTTCCTCCAGAAAGTGATAGTGCAGTTTCAGGCACTCCCTGCCTTCGTGCGCCTGCTCAGTCGAGAGCGAGGTCGTTGCATTCGTGTTGGGAATGTTGACGACCCAGACCTTGGGCGGCTCGGCGAGAGACTCAAAATCCTGCAGCATGACTGGTTTCGCCTGGCCAGGCACCGCACATAAGACGACGAGTAGCGGCCATAGCTTCCGGGCTTGGTCTTTCAAAGCATGAAACGGCATAGATCAACTGACTCGGCTCAACGACAACCGATTCAGGAAATGCCCGCAGCCGCCGGAGCGCACGCCAAAACTGCGTCCCTCTGATTCCACGACATCCAATGCCTGTCCGTTTCCTGCTTTCCTGTTTTCCCAATTAAGTACCTCTCCATGCGTTGCATTCCGTCACTTCCTCCGGTATTTCGCTGCCAATGGACGCCCGGGAAGCCCTGATTGCCCTGAACATGGTCGAGCACGTCGGCCCGGTCAGGCTGCGCCACCTGCTGGATCATTTCGGCGATGATCCCGCCGCGATCCTGCGCGCCAGCAAGCACCAGTTGCAGGCGGTGCGCGGCATTGGCGAGGACACGGCGGAGTCCATCAACGGCTGGGAGAAGTCGGTGGATCTTGCCGGCGAACTCAAACGCATCGCGGATTTCGGCTGTCGGGTAGTGACCCAGTTCGACGAGGAATTCCCGCCGTCGCTCCGGGAAATCTATGATCCGCCGGCCGTGCTCTACGTGAAAGGCGCGCTCAAACCGGAGGACAAGAATTCGGTCGCCATGGTCGGTTCGCGGCAGACGACGACCTACGGCCTGGAGGTCGCCCGCAAGTTCGGCTACCAGCTCGCTTATACTGGCGTGACGGTCGTGAGCGGTGGCGCGCGGGGGATCGACACTGCCGCGCATCAGGGCGCGCTCACGGCGAAAGGGCGCACCGTCGCGGTGCTGGGTACGGGCATCAAGATAGAAGTAACTTTTACACCCACCACCAGAAATTGATCTTCAAAACACAGAAACATGCACTTTTATTGGAGAATTGGGCTGGTTTTGAATTAGTGACGCACAGGGAACGACACTCCAGCGAGAGTCAAAACTCCATCCGTGACGGTGATGGTCAGGTCAACCGGCAGATTGGTGTTCCATGTGCCAATGCCCGATGAAGGGGTGATCCTTGGGAGGAAAAAACCATTCACGGTCAGACTTCTGTTGGGCATCCCATTGCCGTACTCGACCAAAACCTCTGCCTGCACTCCGTTTGGATTTTCTGTCAATAACGACACGGCACAGGCCGAGTCGGCATGGAAGGTGGCGCTCTGCCCTACCACAAGGACGTTGACGGCGGAGAGAGCCGGGATTTTCCCAAGAACCACGCCCATCGTGTTGTACGGGAAAAGGCTGGCCGCAGAAATTCCCGTGGTGGTCGTGGGCGTGAATTGGACCGTGGTTGACGTGGGAAATGCACCACGTAGGGATTCGGGCAAGCTCGTCAGAGACTGGAATTCGGAAGCCGGAACGACGGCCTTGGATTCCTGTGGCAGACCGTTCAGGAGAGACCGCATGCAGCCTGCCCAAACTTGATGCCCCAGCTCCGACGGGTGAACCTTGTCTGTCGAGTAGTTCCCATCGTTCTCAAGCATGTACGAGTAGGTGTCTGCGAGAGCACAGCCTTGGTTGGCTGCAATACCCGCCAAAAACACGTCGGTGTCGAGAAACGGTGTGGCGATGCCATCTTGCCTTTGCTCCCCGCTTTGCAGAATAACTTCGATTCCTGCCGAGCGAAGTTCATGCACCATGGACTCAACTAGCACAGCATCGCCCGTGCCGGGATTGGCACCGAAGCCCACAATCGCTAGGTCATATCCGGTAGTAAGGACAGGACTGCCGGGGCGTGTCGCAATCAGCCCATATTCGGCCGTAATCCCTCCGATTCCGAAGTTCCGGTAAGTGAGTGGGGACACCTCCGGTCGCAATGACCACGCGTTGGTAGTTGCCGTGGCATCGAACACCAAGAAGGGCCACGTTCCATGATAATCCGCTATGCCTGCGCCCTGCTCCAGCGAGTCCCCGACAAGAACGACCTTGAGCGCCTGATGTGCTGCGATGGCAGCCTTTGTTTTTGGGATCGCAGTAATCGGAAGCACCGCGTTGATCGGCTCAACCTGTGTGACCCCGTTGGTGTCGGCGATCACCCGTGAGTAATAAACCGCGCCGTCATGTAGGCGGCGCTTGAGAACGTGGAGTCGCCCGTCGAATAGATCACCGGCCAGATAGTTTGTGCCGGGATGAACCGTGACGGTCTGCGGAGCCACCCGCCAAATCTGGCCGTCTGGCATCGTGACTAGCTCAGGGTTCACCGTCAGGACAAACGGGCTCGCATTGGTGGCGATAACAGTAGCGCCCGCGTGGGCACGGAAATAGCGCGTACCCCCCCCCGAAATTTCCTTAAGAAAATATCCGTCGGTGGCGATGCCGCTGCCCAAGTCACTCCACATCACCAAGTCTTCAGACTGTTCAATCACAACCGGTGCGCCGTCGGGTGCTTGGACTGAAAGCCGATTCTGGTCTAGTGTGACAGAGATTCCCGAAGCGGAAACAGTAAGGGCCACCATCGGCATACAACAAAGTCGGAGCAGTCGGCGGTTGTCTGAAAGCACGGGGAATTTCACCATGCTATGGATCACGATTCTAGGGAAAATTCGTTGAAAATGCACCACTTCCCTGCGAGAAATGCCATGCAAATTTTAGCGTAGTTGGGTTGGACAACTGGAAACCTGAGAGACTTCCGTCAGACCCACACACATTCGGAATCCGTCCTGACGCGTGCCCATTGGGCGCGTGTCTTGGCGCGTTTTCCGAATGGGCACCTCTCAGGGCCTCCAGTTGGGCGCGTTGGATGCGCGCCTTTTCCATTTCTGACCACGCTCGGTTGCGTGGGAAAACGAAATGAAAAATCAATTCAAGACATGGCAAGGCAAGCTCGCCTTATTTCTGGTGGTCCTCAGCGTGTTTCCTTGGTTTATTCCTGCATTATGGTCTGAAAAAGCGAACGAGGAAGCGTACAACGCAAATATGACCAGAATTCAGAAACGGGTCGACGATGACATCCAGCTAGGACGAGATACCGGAGGATCGGATGCCATGTTCTTGTTAAAGCGGGATGGACCGGGAGAGCCGGGTGGGATAAAGCAGGCACTCTACATGAGTTCGGCTTTTTTGTTCCCTGTTGCTGTTCTGCAAATGATTCATATCAAGAAACTTAGGAGGCGAACGGCAATTAACGCGCCCCGGCCTTAAGCCTACTTCCACGCTGAAGCACGCGTTGAACCTGTGTGGCGTGCCATTGCTTGTTCGACCTCGACCGAACCCCATCCGCATTCAATTTGGCGGCGATGGCGACGAACGAGAGACGTTCTTCGCGAAGTGCCAAGATTCGTGCGATAACGGTTTTCTCTTCGGCGTTTTGACCGTAGGGCTTGCGACCTTCGCAACGCTCGCCGGCCCGGCGCAAACGAAGCCGTGAGGCGCGGAGCTTTTGGACCAAAGCGCATTTTTCCCACTCGCTAACGGCTCCAAGGATCTGACGAATTAATTTTCCGGTGGGATCGTCATTGCCCAAAGTCAGGTCAACATCTCCATCTGCGGAAATGACCCGAACCCCGATTTTACGGAACTCGCTGAGGATGATTTCTGAAATCATCAAGTCCCGCGCAAGTCGTGTCGCATTTTCCACCACCACCAGACGCACGCCGTTGGCCTTTAGGGCGACTAGCAAATCCGTGAGCCCGTTTCGATCCATCGCATCCGTGGTGCCACTGACAGCCTCATCCGAAAATTCTTGGACAATTTCAAGGCGATTGCTCTTGGCGTAAGACGCAATGGCCTCGCGCTGGCGCGGAAAGCCGTCATTGCCGATCTGTCCTTTGCCGGAGGTCCGAAGATACCCAAACGCCTTCTCTTTCGCTTTCACGGGTCAGAATCTGAAGGGAAATCGTCGCGCCGTAAACACAAATTCTAAAGAAAATGTGTTCATTTCTTTGTAAGTTGCTGATTACAGGTTACATGCAAATGAGATCCCTCTGCTGGCTGCTTTCGCCGCAGGAGGGCGAAGATTTCCAAAATAAATTAAATCGAAAAGTCAAGCAGAACTATGTATGATTGTCGGCAAATCAAGGAGGTTGAAATTGAACGCCTGTTGGTCCAGCGGAATTCCCGGCCACCAGTAGGAGGTTGATTCAAGAGCGTAACGCATGCGGAACCGATTTTCGGTTCGGTAGTCCTTGACTATCAACAAATTACATATGAAAAAACACACCATAATCGGCGAAATGCCTGTAAAAACAGAAATAGAAATTAACCCAATCACCCAAAGACCCTTCCATCCGGATCGTTCGTGGTTGCTGAAAATCACCAACTTCCCCCCATGCGGCGATGGCTGGAAAATATGCGGAACCCTGAGCTTCAAGACGAAGCACTTGGATACGCAAAACGACAAAGTGAAAAAGCTATTTAGTGCCCTGAGTTGGCACCTAAATGGCGAATTCGACTGGAGAAACGTCCCGGTCTATTGGCGCTGGGAGTACGACTCGAAAGAACGACTTCACTGCCATTTCGTCCTCATGGATGCGACGCCGGAATTTCACTACCTCCGGGGTTCGGAAAATTCCTTTCCCGATGAACTCGCCTTGGTTTCTTGGCTGAAGAGGAACTGGAGGAAGCACGGTGTCAGCCACTACCGAGGGTACGAAGATGACGGCTGGTTGCGCTACATCACCAAGGACAACCCGTTCATGCAAAGCTGCTACACGCCGCCGATTCACTATTTGAAACGCAAGGCGCTCGCCGGCCAAGAACTGAAGGAGGCAGCATGAGCAGCGGCCCCATCCGGCAAGCAGACTTTGAGCGTGCGGTGAATTTGCGCGTGCTCACGAACAAGCATCTCGCCATCGCGGCAGCGGCCATCCGAGAAGAGGACGGAATCCTGCGCCGTTACGAGGAACATGGAATGGCCACCGTCACGGAAGGCAAAGAAAAACAAATAGACCGTTTCGACGGGGATATGGCGCGTTTGAAGGCGAAAGTGGCAGATATAGCCGTGAAAAAGCAGAAGCTGCGCGCGGTGGAAAAGCGAAAGAAGGAGATCGACGCAGAACGCAAGAGGCTACGTAAGTAACTCTGAACCAGTAACTTGAAAAACGTGTCTGGATGGAACGCGAATTTGTGTCCCAGACCTACCCACACGTGCTTTACACACAGGGCATTTTTTTTGCCCTCGAAAATGCAATTACGCACGCTTGGGTGAAAAAGGGATGGATTTTGCAGGCTAGCCGATCCTCCGGGGAACCGTCTTGCATGGAACCAATCTCCGTAGGGGCTCAAGTTCACCACGCGTCTTTCCAGTCTGGGCTGAAGGGCCAGCATCTGGTTTTTCCTACTTTCTTGCCGTCGTCCGGGTTAAAAATGTCCAAGTCCACCGACACGCCTGACGCATCCTCAACGCGCCAGAAACGGAATCCCACGGCTTTGGACGACTTGAAACGGATGACGCAGCTCCATGGGTTGCTCAAGGTGTCGATAGTCAGGCTCTGAATTTGTCGGCGTAGGCTTTCGCGCACCTTGAGGCGAAATTCTTTGGTGGGAATCAAATCCTGCCACTCGTTGGTCAGACCGAGAATCTCCCCCAAGTTTTCGTCGTCGCTCACAGGAACTCTGGCCCCTTCTAGCGCCAAGAGTTCGGCCGAACTCTTTTTCACCTTCGCCTCCAGATCGTTGATTTTCTCCACTAGGAGTTTGGGAAACACCGTGTAGTCGGCCAGCGCCACATTGATGGCCTCCAATTGCCTACGGTATTCGGCAAGCTCGCCTTGTTTGGCCTCGATACGATCCGCCGCGCCGTTGTTGGCGTCGATTAGCGTGCCAAAAAACTCGTTCGATGCTATCGCGCCGAAAAAGGCACCCTCGAAAGCGGGGTACGGAATGCTCCGATAGAGGCACGTTTTTCCGGCGCGGCTATTTTCGCAAACCAGATACTCGTACCGTCTTTTGCCGCGATGCTTTGGAGTCTTGCTCATTGGACCGGCGCAGCTAGAGCAGTAAGCCAAGCCGGTGAAGAGATTGCCCACGGTCTTGCCCGTCGGTCCTTTTTTCTTTCTCCGCTCTCCATTGACATGCTGGGCGCGGAGGAATGTCTCTCGGGGCAGGATTGGCGGGTAGTAGTCTTCTTTTTCTAGCTGGTGCGCGAAACCGTAAACCCGCTTGTCCCGTAAAATGTCGTAGATGATTTTTTTGTACCACTCCGACGCCTTCCTTCCCTTGGAGCTTCGACCCAGCGGAGCGATTTTCTCCGCGTTAAGGAGCTTGGCGATGGAGAAGCTTCCTTGGCCCCCGAGATACAAATCGAACAGTCTTCGCACCAACGCTGCTTTGGCTTGGTTGACGACGAACTGGCCATTTTGAAAATCACACCATGGCGGAGTCCATGCTTTGACTGGAAAACCAGTTTTTGCCTCTTCGCGTCTCTTTGCCCGCGCCGCCCTGATTCGGGTGCCTTTTGTGGCGGACTCCTCATTGGCTCGGATCAGCCCTCCAAGCGAAACGTAGAGCCGTTCTGGGCGTTCCTCGATGCTTTCCCGTGAATAGTGCTGCCGATCCGTTAGCGTTACGATGGCGATGCCGGCTGAGACCAAACGGAGAAAGAGGGTCTGCGCATCGACGATGTTCGTGCGGGTCAGCCGATCCAAATTCTCGATGATTAAGGTCGCGCCGGGTTTGATGACTCCCGAATCAACCAGTCGGACAAATTCGCCCAATTTCCCGTGCGTTAGATTCTTTCCCTTGAACCCAGATACGCCTTCATCGGTGAGCGATAAGGAAGTGTCGAGCGTGTAGCCGTTCTCCGCGCAATAAGCCTCCGCAGCCGCTAATTGTCGCCTTTTGCTGTCACCGAGTTTCTGCTGTGCCGTGCTGAAACGGATGTAGGAATAGGCAATTTTGCGCACGAATTGATTGTAGGTGTAAAAGATAACAGAATCAACATTGTGTTCCCACCGGAGAACGCGGAGCTGTTCGAGCGCATCGCGGCCAATGGGGCAGTCATCAGCCAGTTCCCTTTCAACCGGCCGGCGGACAAGCAGTCCTTCCCGATCCGCAACCGCATCGTGGCCGGCATGACGCTCGGCACGGTGGTAGTCGAGGCGAACCTCACCAGTGGCGCGCTCATCACGGCCAATTTCGCCAACGAGTATGGCCGGCAGGTTTTCGCGGTACCGGGCCGGATTGATTCGCCGCGCAGCAAGGGCTGCCACGATCTCATCAAGAAAGGCGCCAAGCTCTGCGAGGGCATCGAGGATATCCTGAGCGAGTTTGAGTACCTGTTTCCGGCCAGCAACCGGCCAGCTTCTCCCTCGGAAACGGGAACGCTGCCGGGCCTCGCACTGTCGGACAATGAGGCCAAGGTGCTGGCGGTGCTTGGTGCCGGGGAAGAGCGGTCGGTGGACGAGGTCATCCGGGCCAGCGGGTTGCCGGCCAGCGCGGTCAATGTCTCGCTCTTCAGCCTTGAAATGAAAAAGCTCGTGCGACAGTTGCCGGGAAAAATCTTTACCCGCAACGGCGGGCGTGAGTGAGCCTGACGAAGGACCTTGGGCCCTTTCGAAGACCCCTATGCAGGACTACCCACCGTCGCGGCCGCTGTCGCCGACAACCGCTGGTCCAGCCAGGCTTTCGCGCCTTCGATGTCGGTAAAAACGCCGTCGAGCTGCGCTTCGAAGGCAGCATCCAGTAGCGGCTTGAACGTCGGGCCGGGGGATAGGCCGCGCTCAATCAGGTGCCGGCCGAGCAGGATGGCTTGTGGGGCTTGTAGCTGCACATTGAGCTGGGCCGCTTGCGCGAGCAATTCGTTCACGCTCGCGAGCGTCATTCGCGGAAGCGGCGGCCGCCCATAGGCATCGGCAATCATCACCCAGGAAAGTTCCCGGATCGTTGCTGGCGCGAGCCGTTGGGCCAGCCGGCGCACGGAGCGGGGAGTGATGTCGTGCAGGTGGGCGAGATGGTTGATGACCAGCGGAGGTACGCGGTCGGCGAGCGCCATCGGTACGGAAAGGCGCTGGAGAAAGGCTTCGGTCAGCGGACCGCCAGCCGCTTCGTGGCCCGGCGACACGATGCGCAGGCTGCCGTGCCGCATGTCGGTGTGCGTGCAGGCGGGTTTGGCAAAATCATGCGCCAGCACCGCCAGCATCACGACGACCCGCGTGGCTTCGTCGGCCGCCTGCCAGTCGGGCAGTTCGGCGAGCGCGTCGAGGCAGTGCAGCGTGTGCGTCCAGACGTCCCCTTCCGGGTGCCAGCCGGGGTCCTGCGGCACACCGACCAGCAGCGCCGCCTCGGGAAAATGCCGCAGCCAGCCGCTGTCGCGCAGGAAGCGCAGACCGGCCGATGGGCGGGTGGATTTCGCGGCCCACTTGAACCACTCCTCGCGCACCCGTTCGAGGGCGAGTTCCGAATAGGAATTGGCGATGCTGCGGCAGAGCGCCAGCGTCTCGGGCGCGCCGGTCAGGTCGAAGCGGCCGGCGAACTGCATGCCGCGGAGCACGCGCAGCGGATCCTCGACAAAGGCTTCGCTCGTGTGGCGCAGCACCCGCTGTTTCAGGTCGGCGGCCCCGCCAAAGAAATCGAGCAGTTCGCCCCGGTGCGGATCGAACATGAGCGAGTTGATCGTGAAATCCCGGCGGGCCGCCGCCTCACGTGGCGTCAGGGCCGGTTCAAACTGGACGTTGAACCCGGTGTGGCCGGGCCCGACCTTCGAGTCGAGCCGGGGCAGGGAAAAGTCGAAGGTCTGCCCGTCGATGGTGAGTTTCACCACGCCGAACGACCGGCCCACCAGATCGGCCCGCCCCCAGCGGCCCAGCGCGCTGACCAGGCTGCCGTAATCCACCCCGAACACTTCGACGTCGAAGTCCTGCCCGGGCACGCCCAGCAGCGAGTCGCGTACCCCGCCACCCACGAGATAGGCCTGCGTCAGCTCCGGGGTTTCCCGGAGCACGCGGAGCAGGATGGGGGGCAGACGGTCAAGCACGTGGACACCCTAGTCAGGTGCAGGCGCGGGCAAAAGCTGCAATCTCGGCGTGTTTCCGGGAAATCGTTCACGCCTGCGAACTTTCCGATTGACTGTCATAGTGTCCTATGTCACTTATCAGCACGTCACCCGATGTTAGTACACTTAAACTTCAAGTCCGGAGTCCCGGTTTACCTGCAGATTGTCGCGCAGGTGAAGGATTCGGCCGCCAGCGGGGCGTTGCGGCCCGGCGATCCGCTGCCGTCGGTGCGGGCGCTGGCCGAGGAGCTGCGGGTCAACCGCAACACCATCGCCAAGGCCTACGCCGAGCTGGAGACCGAGGGCGTGCTGGAGCTGCGGCAGGGCAGCGGCTGCTTTCTGAAGGCCAATGGCGCCTCGCCGCTGCGCCGGGCGGTACGCTCCGAGCGGCTCGCCACCGAGCTGGATGCCGTGATCGTGCAGGCGCACCACCTGCAAATTGGCGATGACGAACTGCGGGCGCTGCTGGAGGAGCGCCTCACCGATTTCCGTGAGCGCCAACGGCAACGCGGCCAAAATTGAGCGGACATTTCTGACCGGACCCATTCTCTGCAAAACAAACTGTAAACCATCAAACCTCATTCACTCATCATGAAACGAATCCTCCTCATTGGCGCCGGCGTGGTCGGTGTGCTCGTCGGTCTGGGCTTCATCATGCCGGCGGTCGCCTGGTGGCGGCAGGGCGGCATGGACACGATGCGGGTCATTCTGCCGCTGTTCCTGGGCGTCGCCCTGATGGCCGGGGCGTTGCTGGCCCTGATCAAGGGCGCGGGACGCACCCGGGCCTGAGCGCAATTCAACCTCCCAACCCGTCACTGCCATGAGCACGCCCGCCATCGAAGTCCACGATCTCGTCCACCGCTACGGCCGCACCGAGGCGTTGCACGGGCTCAGCCTCACGGTCGAGCCCGGCCAGTGCTACGGCTTCTTCGGCCGCAATGGTTCCGGCAAGACCACCACCATCAAGTGCCTGCTGAACCTGCTCCGTCCGGCGTCCGGCTCCGTGCGTGTCTTCGGCATGGACCCACGTCGTTCCGAAGCCGAGGTGAAGGCCCGGCTCGCGTATGTGCCCGACTTTGTGGCCTTCTACCCTTGGATGAGCATCCGGGAGGCGCTGGATTATCAGGCCAGTTTTCGCGAACGGTGGAACCGGGGTGCGGAGGAATCGCTGTTGAAGCAGTTCCAGCTCGATCCGGCCGCGCCGACTTCGGGACTGAGCAAGGGGCAACGTACGCAGCTGGCGCTCATCGGGGCCATCGCGGCCGAGCCGGAGATGCTGGTTCTCGACGAACCCACCTCCGGCCTCGACCCGTTGGTGCGGCGTGAGTTCATCCAGACGATCATCGGGGCGTATCAGGACGCGGCGCCCGGTAAGCGCACCGTCTTCGTCTCCACCCACCTCATCACCGAGTTTGAGGGATTGATCGACCGGTTCACGGTGCTGGATCAGGGGCGGGCGGTGCTGACCGCCGATGCGGACGAGGCACGCTCCAAGTTTCGCCGGTTGCGGGCGCGCTTTGAGGGCGACGCGCCGACGGAGAGCGAGTTCAAGACCGCGAAGTCGTTCAAGCGCGACGGTCGTTCGGTCGAACTGATCGTGAATGGCAACGGTGACGAACTGCTGGCCAAGCTGCGCGGCCTGAAACCGGTGGAAGTGACCACCGAGTCACTGACCTTGGAGGAAATTTTCATGGCCTCGGTCCGCTGAAACGGGTCGCCACGAACCTCGCTGCCGGGCGTCCCCGGACCCCAGATCCAAGACCCCAAACCCCAGCCCCATGACCATCACTTTTCCCAGTTCCCGGAACAGTTTTCACCCCGCCTGGCTGCTCCTGGTCGTGCCACCACTGGTCAGCCTCGGCCTGATCTGGTGGAACCAGAATCCACCGGTGTATATCGGCCAGGTCATCCGGCTGAGCCTTGTGCTGCTCCTGGTAGGGCCGCTGCTTTGGATGCGTTCGGGGCCGGTTGGCGGACGTACCCAACGACTGCTGAAAGAAGTGCGCGCGCTGTTGCCGGGATGTCTCCTGGCCGTGCTGGTGCCGGGCGGGCTGGCGATGGTCGACGAACGCGAAGCGGCCGGATTTGCGGTCTGGGGTTATGGGCTGGGCTGCTTGCTGATGGGGGCTTCCACCTTCGGCGGTGAATTTGAGCAACGCACCATGGCCACGCTCCTGGGCCAGCCGTTGCCCCGGAGCGTGGTGTTCGCGGAGAAGATCGGAACGCTGGGCAGTCTGCTGGCGCTCGCGACCGCGAACCTGTTGCTTTCGCTGATCCTGGTGCCAGGTCAGTCCTATGCTTCTGAAGCAGGGGGGGAAATGCTGTTGGTGCCGGTCTTTGTCCTTTGTTCCGGGCCATTCTTCAGCCTCATCAGCCGCAGCACGCTGGCCGCGCTGATCTTTAC
Source organism: uncultured Verrucomicrobiota bacterium (assembly GCA_903922605.1). GTDB lineage: Bacteria > Verrucomicrobiota > Verrucomicrobiia > Limisphaerales > UBA9464 > CAIVQB01. The sequence continues at coordinate 133,566 of CAIXUG010000069.1, read as the reverse complement.
ACTCACGGTGCCCATGATTCTCTGTGGGATCGGGGCCCTCGGCCTTGAACTGGTCCAACGCTTCGGCCATCCCGGCGAGACGTTTTCCGAGGTTTGGAGCGAGCGGCTGGTCTGGATCGGCACGCCGATCTATCTGGTGGCAACTGCAATGCTGGGCTGGCGCACTTTCCGCAATCTGGAGGTACGCGAGGGTGGGGCGGGTGGAAGGGGTGGCACGGCGTTGCACCCTTTGAGCCGGCCAGTGGATGCCGTCCTTCGGCGGCTCTTTCCGGTGCCGGGCGGGACGGTGCAACTGGTTCGCAAGGAACTCCGCCTGCACGTCGTGCCCTGGCTGATGGCGGGCTTGATGATCGGCCTGTGGTTGCTGTGGCTGACCCTGCGTCACTTTGCCCAGGATGAAGATTTCCGCTCGACCCTGAACCAGGCTTCCGCGCTGACCGTGTTCGCCGGGATACTGGGAACATTGGTCGTGGTCGGAGCCGGGGCCGCCTGTGTGGCGGAAGAGCGCGAGCTGGGCACCCTGGAATGGCAGCTCACGCAGCCGGTCTCAGTCAGCCGGCAATGGTGGATCAAGGTGGCGGTGACCATGGCCCTGAGTCTGGGGCTGGGGATCCTCCTGCCGGTGCTGTTGCTGTGGCTGGGGTTTGATCGGGGGCAACTCGGCGGAGAGTCGGACGAGCAGGCCATCCGGGTTGGGGTGATTCTTGCCGGACTCTTTTTCATGGCCTCGGCGACGAGCATCTATGCCTCTTCGATCTCGCGGAACACCATGAAAGCCACGGCGGCCGCTGTCGGCCTGGCGGCGGGTTTTGCCACCGTGATCACGACAGTGGCGGGCAGCATTACGGCGAACCTTGACCAAACGTTCTCCGGCCTGCCGGAGAAGTGGCAGGCCATGAATGCCGGGAAGCCGGACTGGGCTCCCTCGCAGGAACTGCTGGCAGTGCTGGGAATGGCATTTCCCGCCATCCTCGTCCTCGGCTTTGTGGCGGGACTGCTCTGGCTGGGGGGCCAAAATTGCCGGCGGCAGGTTGTGCCAGTGCGGGACGTGGTCCGTCAATTTGCCGGCATGACGCTGGGACTGTTGGTTTGCCTCGGAATCTTCGGGGCTATCGCTGGGCAGCTGATGGTGCTGAAACAGCAGGAGAGCTGGTTTGAGATGCAGCGGATGGAACGGTCCAACGCCGTGGCCACAGTTCGGGGACTGGCCAGTTCCGGAAAACTCACGCCGGAGATCTACGGCCAATTTAACGTCCCGACGAATGCCTCCCCGCTGGCGCTTACTGACGCCATCCTCGCCACGCGGGGTCGCGATGCGGTCCAAGATCTTGCCAGACAGCTGACTCAGCCGCCCCAAGCAACCGGTTATGGCCTCGGCCCCGTCATGGCGCGGCGTTATGGCCTGATATCGGGGAAAGCTACCGTCTCTCCAGGGACGAACGTACCCGCGCCCCAACCCCCTGCGGCGGCGGCGGGCAAATTCTACTCGATGGATCCTGCCATGGCCCGGCGCTACGGGCTGACGCCGGCGACGAACGCACCCGCGACCAACTCTCCAGCACCTGCCCCGTCTGGAAAATAATCGGAACGACAACCCTCTGGGCACTGTCAGACCATGAAGTTGTTGCGCCTCCGAAAACGCCCGGCCGGTTTTACGCTGATTGAGCTGCTGGTGGTCATTGGGATCATCGGGATTTTGGCGGCTTTGCTCATGCCGGCGCTGGCCAGGTCGAAAGCGAAGGCGAGGGCGACGGCCTGCCTTTCGAACCTTCGGCAATGGGGGCTCACCTGGACGCTCTACACGGACAATTACAATGGAAAGTTCAGCCAGGGCCACCAGGTGGAGTGGGCCCGCGGCGCGTGGATATTGACCGCCCAAAACCTCATCCCGACCAACTCGCCGCTCTACTTCTGCCCGGACGCCACCGGCGTGCGCCGGGACGGCCTGTTCGCAGTCGAATACGGTGGGCCTCATGCCAGCTACCTGCACGCCACCGGCCAGCGCAGCAGCTATGGCCTCAATCTTTGGATGTATGATGCGCCGCCGGATGTGAAATACATTCAGGGACGGCCCACCGACTCGAACTGGGGCTCGATGGCCGCCGCCCCGGAACCGAGTCTCGTGCCGCTGTTTCTGGATTCGATGTGGCGCGGCGGGGGGCCGACCGACACCGATGCGCCACCCAGTTTCAATGGGGAATGGCTCGGGGTCAGCGCCGAAATGCACCACTTCGCGATGAATCGGCACAACGGCGGCGTGAACAGCAGTTTCCTCGATGGCAGCGTCCGCAAGCTGCGCGTGAAGGAACTCTGGCAGCAAAAATGGTCCCGCACTTTCGACCCCGGGGCCTCCGCTGGCATGAAATGGCCGGATTGGATGCGCTGAAGGGTAAACGGTCCCAATCGGCCGCTGCATTCCCGCCTTGCTTCACCGTCGTTCTGCCGGGCAAGGTGAGCACCGCTTTTCAACGGAAGACAATCCTATGGCTGAACTTATCGGAAACCTTTTGGTCGCCCAGTCCGGCGGCCCCACCGCTGTCATCAACGCCTCCGTCGCGGGGGTCATCACTGAGGCGGGCCGGCATGACTACATTGAAAACATCTACGGCGGCCTCAACGGCATCTTCGGCATCCTCAACGAGGAACTGATCGATCTCAACGACGAGAAGGCCAAGGCCATCGACGGGCTGAAATACACACCCGCCGCCGCCCTTGGCACCTGCCGCTACAAGATCAATTTCACCAAGAAGCCCGAGCAGGCCGCCAAGGACATGGACCGACTGTTCGAGGTCTTCGCCGCGCACAACATCCGCTATTTCTTCTACGCGGGCGGCAACGATTCGCAGGACACCGCGCACAAGATCCATGAGGAGGCTGTGAAGCGCGGCTATGAGATGCGCGTGAACGGCGTGCCCAAGACCATCGACAACGACCTGCCGCACACCGATCACTGCCCGGGCTACGGCTCGGTCGTGAAGTACAACTGCGCCACCGTCATGGAAGTCGGCCTGGATGTCGGCTCGATGGCCACGGACGACGGCTCCTGCTGCATCATCGAGGTGATGGGCCGCGCCGCCGGCTGGATCGCCGCCGGCACCGTGCTGGCCAAGCAGGGCCACGCCAACAACCCGCCGCACATCATCCTCCTGCCGGAGATCGCGCTGGATGAGGAGGCCTTCCTGAACAAGGTCAAGGCCACCGTCGCCGAGCTGAAGTACTGCATCGTCGTCGTGGGCGAGGGCCTGAAGAACGCCGCCGGCGAGGAGATCGGCGCGGACAAGTCCCGCCTGGATGCCTTTGGTCATCCCGTCCTTTCCGGCGCGGCCGACCGCCTCGCCGAGATCGTGCAGGGCAAGCTCAACCTCAAGACCCGCACGGTGAAGCTCGGCTACGCCCAGCGCGCCGCAGCCCACTATGCGAGCCAGACCGACGTGGACGAGGCGTATGCCTGCGGCCAGGTGGCGGTCCGCGCGGCGGTGGACGGCAAGTCCGGCTTCATGCCGAAGATCGTCCGCCTCAGCGACAGTCCTTACAAGTGGACCGTGGAGCTGCACCCGCTTTCCGAGGTCGCGAACGTCGAGCACTTCATCCCGCGCGACTGGATCAGCGAGGACGGCATGATGCCCACCGAGAAGTTCGTCGCCTACGCCAGCCCGCTGATCGCCGGTGAGGTGAAGGTGCCGACCGTCAACGGCCTGCCCAACTACGTCGTGCTCGAGAAGAGCCGTGTGGAAAAAGTGCTGCCGGCCCGCGCCTGAGCGATCTCGGACGCAGGACACAAAACGCCGGACATCCTTGTCCGGCGTTTTTGTTTCCCAACCTCTTGAAATAAGACCGGTCGGTTCCATTGGCAGCCGACAACGCCGTCATTAGTCTTGCACGCATGGAATGGCTTACGGACCCCGATGTCTGGATCGGTCTCTTCACCCTCACGGGGCTGGAGATCGTGCTGGGCATCGACAACCTGATCTTCATTTCGATCCTCAGCGGCAAGCTGCCGCAGGAGCAGCAGGCCAAGGCGCGCAAGGTCGGCCTCGGGTTGGCCCTCATCACCCGCATCCTGCTGCTGTGCTCGCTGGCGTGGGTGATGAAGCTGGACAAACCCTTCTGGCAGTCCTCGCTGTTTGGACATGCAGTGTCGCTGTCCGTCAAGGACATGATCCTGCTGCTCGGCGGCCTCTTCCTCGTGTTCAAGAGCACCCGGGAGATCCATGAGAAGATCGAGCACGGCCACCAGAAACCGGCGGTCAAAAGGGTCCTCAGTTTCGGGACTGCCATCGTGCAGATCATGCTGTTCGATATCGTCTTCTCGCTCGACTCCGTCATCACGGCCGTCGGCATGGCCAACCAGCTTGGCGTGATGATCGCCGCGATCGTGCTCGCGATGATCGTGATGCTCGTGTTTGTGGAGCGTATTTCCAAGTTTGTGGACCGTTATCCCTCCATCAAGATGCTGGCGCTCTCCTTCCTGATCCTCATCGGCACCATGCTGATGGCCGAGGGCTGCCACCAGCATGTGCCCAAGGGCTACATCTATTTCGCCATGGCCTACTCGGCCATCGTGGAGATGCTGAACATCCGGTCGCGCAGCAAGGCGGCGGTGAAGCATTGAGGGCGGGAGGGCGCGGTTCCACCCGCGCCGTGATTCCCTCGCGCCGGGGGCGATTGGATTTCCTATTGGGTGCTTCAGGCGCGCTTTGCCTTGCGGATTTTCGGTGTCCCAGATGGGGAAAAAGATGGGGCGCGGGTGGAACCGCACCCTCCCGGGGATATGGGGTATCCCGATGCCGCTTTGTCTGTCATCGGACACTGGCCGAGAAGTTTTTTCGTCTCCCCGGCTTACTTCCGGTAGAATCGCCACCGATGACGATTGCCGAACTGCACGCCAACGAGGAACTCCGCCGCCGTGAGTTCCCCGTCGTGGCCGAAAAGACCTTCCTGGCCCATGCCTGGGTCTGCCCGCTGCCACGCCGGGTGGCCGAGGCGATGAAAGCCCGTACCGAGGCGGCCGTATTTCAGGACCAGGAGACTTCGCTCCCGCCAAACTACATCGCCGATACCCGCCGACAGGTGGCGGAGATGCTCCACGCCCAGTCGGATGAGATTGCCTTCGTCGGGCCAACCTCGCTTGCGCTCAGCTACATTGCGGCCGGCATGCCGTGGAAGAAGGGTCACAACGTCCTGATCTATCACGACGATTACCCGTCCAATGTTTATCCGTGGATGGCCCTGGCCGACCGGGGCGTGGAGGTGCGGCTGATGAACATCCGCGAGTTCGGCAAGATCCGGTCGATCGACGTGCAGGGGCAGGTGGATGAAAATACCAAGCTGGTGGCGCTCGCGAGCTGTCACTTCGTCACCGGCTGGCGCTTGAATGTCGAGGCCCTGGGCAAATGGCTGCATTCCCGTGGTATCCTCCTGTGTCTCGACGCCATCCAGACGCTGGGAGCCTTTCCGACGACGGTGGAGCATGTGGATTTTCTGGCTGCCGACTCGCACAAATGGCTGCTCGGCCCCTGCGCCGCCGGCGTCCTCTATGTGCGCAAGGAGGTGCAGGCCCGGCTCCAACCCATCGTCCACGGCTGGCACAATGTCCGTTCGTCGAACTTTCTGGCGGCGTCGGAAATTGCCTTTCGCACCGACGCCCGCAAATACGAGGTCGGCACCCACAATTTGGTGGGACTGGCCGGCCTGCGCGCTGCCGTGGCGCTGCTCGACGAGATCGGCGTGGACAATATCGCCACCGAGTTGACCCGGAAGCGCGCGTGGATGGTTCCGGCACTTCAGGAAAAGGGCTGCGAGGTGATACTTCCACAAATGCCCCCGGAAAACGTCAGCGGCATCATCACCTTCGCCGTGCCGGGTGCCGACATGGCCGTCCTGCACCAGCGGATGATGGCCGCCAACATCATCACCTCGCTGCGGACCACCCGCGACGGGCGTCAGTGGATCCGCCTGAGCCCGCAGTATTACAATACCGACGCTGAGCTGCATCGCGTCTTGGAACTGCTGGGGTGAGGAGGCGCAGTGGAGACAGGAGACGGGAAACGCGAGGTGGGAGACAGGAGTTGGAGCGGACTTCGTTGCAAACGGAGAATTGAACTGTGGGCGGTCGAAGTCTCGATTGCTCCGCGCTCCGTACTCCCCGCTCCGCGCTCGGAAGTTTCCGGTTCTCCCTTCCCGCCCTTTTAGCCAGCCTGTGCCCGTGCTCGCGTTGACTGAACACGAAATCCGTGCCGCCGTGCGCGCCGCCTTGGCCGAGGATGTCGGCCTCGGCGACGTCACCACGCTCGCGTGCATTCCGCCGGAGGAGAACTCGGTCGCGCTGATGAACGCGCGCGAACCCCTGGTGCTGGCCGGGCTGGCCTTTGCCGAGACGGCGTTTCGCGAGCTATCGCCCAACGTGAAGCTGGAACGACTGGCCGAGGATGGCGCGAAACTCCACGCAAAATCGCCGGTCCTTCGCATTTCCGGACAGACGCGGGCGCTGCTCACGGCGGAGCGCGTGGCGCTGAACTTTGTCCAGCGGCTCTCCGGCGTGGCCACACTGACGGCGCAGTTCGTCGAGCTGGTCCGGGACACCACGACCCGCGTGCTCGACACGCGCAAGACCACGCCGGGCTGGCGGCGCTTTGAGAAATATGCGGTGGCCTGCGGTGGCGGTGTGAACCACCGCGTCGGCCTATACGACCTGATCCTCATCAAGGACAACCATCTGGCCGCCTTGGCTGCGGAAAAACCCAACGCCATCGCGGCGGCGGTGGACCGCTCCCGTCGGCTTTACCCGAAGCTGAGGGTCGAGGTCGAAGCCGACACCTTGGCGCAGGTCGCGCAGGCGGCCGAGGCCGGTGCCGACATCATCCTGCTGGATAACATGGCGCCGGACCAGTTGCGCCAGGCGGTGGCGCTGGTGGCTGGGAGGGCCCAGACTGAGGCCAGCGGTGGGGTACGGCTGGATACCGTGCGGGCCATCGCCGAGACGGGCGTGGATTTCGTTTCCGTAGGCGCGCTGACGCACTCGGCGCGGGCCGTCGATCTGGGTCTGGATTTTACGTGAACCACCAAGACGCGATTTTTCTCTCAACCTTCTTTGTTCTTTAGTTCCTTGGTTGGTCATCCTTCTTCATGAGCTCCGACACGACAATTCTCACCGCCATGCGCGCTTCCGGTACGTCCGGGGTTTCCGGGGCGGAGCTGGCCCGACAATTGGGCGTCAGCCGCGCGGCGGTGTGGGCCCGGATTGAGGAGCTGCGGAAAGTCGGCTACGACATCGCCGCCAGCCCGCACCACGGCTACGTGCTGCGCGCGACCCCGGATCTGCTGCATGCGGACGACCTCCTGTCGCGGCTGGGTCGGACGAAGGTGATCGGGCGCGACGTGCGGGTGTTCGGCGAGACAAGTTCCACCAACGATGTCGTGGAGAAACTGGCCCGGGACGGTGCCAGCGAAGGCATCACGGTCTTTGCCGAGACGCAGACGAAGGGCAGGGGACGGCTGGGGCGCAAATGGATTTCCCCGCCGGGGAAAGGCCTGTGGTTTTCCGTGTTGTTGCGCCCCGACCTGCGACCGCAGTCGGCCACGCAGCTCACGGTCATCTCCGCCGTCGCAGTGGCCCGTGCCATCGAAAAGCAGACGGGGCTCAAACCGGGGATCAAGTGGCCCAACGACATTGTTTTTGCGGGGCGGAAGTGTGCCGGCATCCTGCTGGAGCTGAGCGCGGAGCTGGACCACATCCGCCATGTCGTGCTGGGCATCGGGATCGATGTGAACCTGAGTGCCGAGGAGCTTCCGCCAGAGCTTCGCAGCATCGCCACCTCGTTGCGGATCGAGGCGGGGCACCCGATCGACCGGCCCGAGCTGGCAGCGGCAGTCATTCGCGAACTGGACGCCGCCTACGCGCGGTTGCGGGCCGGTGATTTCCACGAGATTGGCGACGAATGGATGCGCCGCTGCATCACGCTGGGACGGCGCGTGCGCATCCTGATCGGTGACCGGCCGGTCACCGGGTTGGCGGAGGCGCTCGACGAGGAAGGGGCGCTGCTCGTGCGCACCGAACATGGCCGGTTGGAACGCGTGGTTGGAGGTGACGTAACGTTGGAGAAATGAGGACGCACCCATGATCCTGCTGCTCGACATTGGCAATACCCATACGCACGTCGCGCTGGCGTTCGGCCGACGGATTTCTCGCGGGCAAAATTGGAAGACCGAAGACGTCCGGGGCGGTCTGGCGTTTGGACTGCTGGAATCCCTGGTGGGGCAGCGTCGTCTGAAAGGGGCGTGCCTTTGTTCCGTCGTTCCGATGGCAACGCAGCCGATTCAAGACGCCCTGCAGAAACTGACCGGTTTTTCCGCGCTTCAGCTCGGGCCCGAAACAATCCGGGGCGTGGGCATCGATTATCCAAAGCCGGCCTCCATCGGGCAGGACCGGCTGGCTAACGCAGTGGCGGCCAGGCATCGCTTCGGGGCGCCAGTGTTGGTGGTGGATTTCGGCACCGCGGTGACTTTTGACGTGGTGGACCGCGCGGGAAACTACATCGGCGGAGTCATTGCGCCCGGTCTGGCGGCGATGACGGACTACCTGCACGAAAAGACGGCGCTTTTGCCTCGCATCCGTATCCGTGAGCCGCGTTCTGCCATCGGCAAAGATACCGAGCACGCGATGCTCGTTGGCGCGGTCCACGGTTATCGTGGGCTGGTCCGACAGGTGATCCGGGAGGTCAAGGGCGAGCTGGGCGCACGGCGGCTGCCCGTGGTCGCCACGGGTGGCTATGCCAAGCTTATGGCCCGGGGCGTGACCGAGATCACCGAGGTCTGCCCCGGCCTCACGCTGGAAGGCTTGCGCCTCACTTGGGAGGCGCATCAAGCAGGATTGAAATGAGTGCGCCACGTCCGCACGCTGCCGCCATGCGCTTGCTTTGGATTTTAGCGGTGGGGATGGCGGGACTGCTGGCCGGCTGCGGGGGTTCCCCTTCGGCCAGCGGGCCGACCAATACCGCTTCTACGACGGTCACCACCACGGCACCTGCGGCGGCGAAGTCCGACGCGAACGAGCCGCATTACTACCTCGACCATGCCCAGCCCAAGGGACCCACGACCAAGTTGTGGATCGGTGCCGCCGAGGTTCAGTCAGAAGTGTGTACCACCCTGCAGCAGGTGATGACCGGCCTGATGTATCGCGAGGGCATCGGGCCGAATGAGGCGATGCTGTTCGTGTTCGGCGGCACGGATCGGCGCAGCTTTTACATGCGAAATGTGCCCTTCGACATCGCCGCCGCCTACATCGACTCGGAGGGCGTCGTGCAGGAGATCGTGCAGCTCAAGAAGCAGGAGGAGACGCCCGTGCCTTCACAGTCCAACGCGATCCAGTTCGTCCTTGAAACCGCACCCGATTGGTTTACTCGCAACGGGGTCGGCCCCGGCACGCTGATCCGGGCCGAGCGCGGCTCCTTGCGGGAGGTTTTCGCGCGACAGGCGGTTCTGCGGTAAGCTCCCGCCATGCGCATCGCGCTCGCTCAGCTCAACACCACCGTCGGAGACCTGGCGGGCAACGAGGCCAAAATCCTGGCGGCCTACCGGCGCGGCGTCGAAGCCGGGGCCGACCTGGTCGTCGTTCCCGAGTTGGCCATCGTCGGCTATCCGCCGCGCGACCTGCTGCTGAAACCCTCCTTCGTGCGCGCCGGATTGGCGGCCCTTGATCGTTTGGCAGCGCAAACGGGTGAAGTGGGCCTGCTGGTGGGATTCGTCGGGGAAACCCGGCAGCGTCCTGGCCGTGAGCTGACCAACTCGGCGGCGTTGCTGGCGGGCGGTCAAATTGTCGCCACCCGGGACAAGACGCTGCTGCCCACTTACGACGTGTTTGACGAGGACCGCTGGTTCCAGCCGGCGAGCGGGAACACGCCCATCGAATTTCGCGGCCACCGGCTGGGCGTGACCATCTGCGAGGACGTCTGGAACGACGAGGACTTCTGGCCGGAACGGCGCTACCGCCCCAATCCCGCCATAGACCTCGTCAGGGCCGGGGCGGAGATCATCCTAAATCTTTCCGCTTCGCCCTGGCACCTCGGCAAGGAGCGGACGCGCCACGACATGTTGCGGAGCCTTGCCCTCAAGACCGGGCGCGCAGTGGTCTATTGCAACCTCGTGGGCGGCAACGACGAGCTGATCTTCGATGGCCAAAGCCTGGCCTTCAATGCCAAGGGCGGTCTGGTGGCCCAGGCGGAGGCCTTTGCCGAGGACTTCCGGGTGATCGAGACCGATGTGCCTGGGGGCGCAACCCCCAGGTTTTACACCGACGAGGAGCTGGCGTATCAGGCACTCGTGCTGGGCACACGCGATTACCTGTACAAGTGCGGCTTCAAGTCGGTCGTGCTGGGGCTGAGCGGGGGTATCGACTCAGCAGTCGTCGCCTGCCTCGCCGCCGCCGCCTTGGGACCGGAGAACGTCCGCGGACTGGCCCTGCCGTCCGAATTTAGCTCTCAGGGCAGTCTGGATGACGCACAGGCCCTGGCGGCCAATCTGGGCATTCAGTACGACGTGGTGGGCATCCAACCGCCCTTTGCGGCCCTCAAGGAACAGTTGCGCCCGCTGTTTGCCGGGCGGGCGGAAGACACCACCGAGGAAAACCTGCAGGCCCGCCTGCGCGGGGTGACACTGATGGCCATGTCGAACAAGTTCGGCTCGCTGCTGCTCACCACCGGCAACAAGAGCGAGCTGGCGGTCGGCTACTGCACCCTTTACGGCGACATGTGCGGCGGCCTGGCAGTCATCAGCGACGTGCCGAAGACGATGGTTTACCACCTGGCCCGCTGGATTAACCGTGACCGGGAGATCATCCCCCAGGCGAGCATCACCAAGCCGCCCAGCGCGGAGCTGCGCCCCAAGCAGACCGATCAGGACAGCCTGCCGCCCTACGAGGTGCTGGATGCCATTCTGGAGGCCTACGTGGTGCAGAGCCGCCCGGCGGAGGAGATCATCGCCTCGGGCTTTGCCGAAGCCGACGTGCGTCGCGTGGTACGGCTGATTGACGGCGCAGAATACAAGCGCCGGCAGGCCGCACCTGGCCTCAAGATCACCACCAAAGCCTTCGGCGTCGGCCGCCGGATTCCCATCGCCCAGCGGTGGCGGGAAATTTAAGACCGCCTCAAACGCGTCGGAAAAACAAAAAACCCTTTGACGGGCCGGAAAACGCGCCGCTACGTTCCGCGCCCGCTACCGAGTTCCAGAGTAGCTCAATGGTAGAGCACGCGGCTGTTAACCGTGGGGTTGTAGGTTCGAGTCCTACCTCTGGAGCCAATTTTCAAGTCGTTGATGTTCAACGAATCTTCGCAAGCCGGGAGTGACCAAGGGGCCAAGTTTCGGGAATCTTGTTTTCGGGGGAGCGTCCCGATAGAAATTTGCTGACAACCACCCCATGTCCATTCAGCTCATGGAGATCCTTGGGATTGGACTTATTGCAAGCGATCCCTGAAATGACGCGCTGCACTCCAAAAGGTTTTTGGGGCCCATGGTCGATCGGATGACCTTCCGCAAAACAATCCAATACCTGCATCTCGTGGCCGGACTGATTGCCGCCGCGCTGCTGCTCGTTTCCAGTACCACCGGATGCCTCCTGGCCTTCGAGAAGGAGCTTCATGTCGCCTTCAACCGAAAGCTCATGCATGTGCCGACGCAAGGTGAACGCCTACCGCTGGGCGATCTCCTCGGGCGACTGGAGCAGGCCGATCCGCAACGGCAGGTGACGGCAATTACGTTGCCGGTGGCGGACAACGAAGCCGCTTTGGTCTCGTTGCGACCGCGTACAGAGGGCAAATCGATGGGCGTTTACGTCAATCCCTATACGGCGGAAGTCATGGGCGCGCAGAATTCCCGGAACCAGTTCGTTGAGAATCTCCGGAAATTTCATCGCACCCTGTTCCTGGGCGATACGGGCCGGGTGATTACTGCTCTGGGGGCGGGAAGCCTGATCGTACTTTCCCTAACCGGGGTCGTTCTCTGGACGCGGCAGAAACTCTTCAAGCTGAGCGGTTCCACCTCGGGGCGCCGCCGCAACTTTGAAATTCACAATGCCCTTGGCGTATATGTTTCCGTTTCCCTGTTGATATTCGCCATCACGGGTCTGGGTGTTTTCTGGGAACGAGATGCGACCAGGGTGGTGAACCGGTGGTTGGGCCGACCGGAACCGGTCATGGCGCAACCCGTACCGCCCGCCCCCGGCGCGGCGCCATTGACCGTGGGAGAAATCGAGAAGATCGCGTCCCGTGAACAGCCCGGCGCAAAAATCATGGCGATCGAAGGTATTGGCGGCCTGAAGAATCCGGTCAGGGTGCGCGTGAGTTATGTGGAGGACCACTCTCCGGCGAGGCGGACAATGCTCGCGCTCGATCCCACCACCGGCAAGGTGCTGCTTTCCGAGGGGCCTAACTTCAAGCTGTGGAACCAGCAGATGCACACCGGCGAGATCCTCGGCTGGCCCACCCGGATCATCTCGCTCCTGGCGGCCCTGTCGCTGCCGGTCCTGGCCATCTCCGGGCCACTCATCTGGTGGGGACGCACCCGGAAAACGGTGGCGCGATCCGATGCCTCGTGAGCTAGGATCCGGCACCATGCGCCGGTAATCGGCCAGTCCCCGAGCAATCTCCCGACAAACAATGGCAACCTACCGGGAGCGCATCCGGCCGCTTCCCGTCACCGTGCGCCGGAAATGACAAAGCGTTTTCTTACCGGGCTGGCCGCCCTGGCTGTCCTTGCCCCGTCCGCCCTCCGGGCGGACGAACAGCTGTTTGGCTTCGTGCGCGGTGCCGAGACACTGCCGCAGGGCCGCAGCGAAGCGTACCAGTTCGTGACCTTGCGCACCGGCAAGGCGGAGGGGAGCTATTACGGCATGGATTTTGAGACCGAAGTGGAGCACGGCTTCACCGACAAGCTCCAGGGCAGCATCTCCATGGAGCACCATTACTTCAACAATCATGACGTGAACGGGGACCGCGACGAGCTGGACGACACGAACGGTTATCGTTTTGGTGGCCTGGCGGTTTCGGGCAAGTACCGCGTGCTGAGTCCCTTCAAGGACGTCGTCGGTCTGGCCCTGCGGCTGGAGAGCGGATATCTCTGGCACGATGAGGTGGACGGTCTGCTGCAGCATGAATTCTACGTCGCACCGGAGGTGGACCTGCAAAAGAACTTCCGTGACGACACCATCATCTGTGACCTGAATTTCGGTGCGGAATGGGCCTGGGGCAAGCTGCCCGCCGAGCAGTACCCGCACGAGCTGGCCCTGCAGACCGCCGCCGGAGTGTCCTACCGCTTTGCGGCAAACTGGTTTTTTGGTGTCGAGGCGAATCTCCGCGCCGAGTATCCGCTGTTCGACTTCAACAACTTTGAGCACGTCGTCGTCTATGCCGGCCCGAGCCTGCATTACGGCGGCAAGAACTGGTGGGCGACACTCACCTGGGCGCCGCAGGTCTGGGGGCACGGGGTGGATGAGCCGCATGATGGGATCACCTTCGCGGAGGAAACCCGCCAGAAGATCCGCCTGAAAGTCGGCTTCAATTTTTGAACGCCGCGCACCTTTCCTCCCTCCGGCTGGCGTCGTAGTCTCCGCGCATGTCGCGGGCGTCTGATTTGTTATGAGCGGTCGAATCCATCACCTGATCCTGCCCGCCCTGGTCGGCGGCAGCTTCCATGGCTACGCGACGACGTACCACACCGTGGAGAGCGCGCAAAAAGCGTGCTTCCCGGACGGAACGGAGTTCACGCCTGCGGACGTGAAGCTGACCAAGGAGCAGATGAAAGCGATCGAGCAGGACAGCGGCGTACGCGTGCGGCTGGACACGCAGAAAGTATGGAAGGCGAGCAGGGGCGGCCAACCCGCCGGCTGGTTCATCGTCGACGAGGTGCTGGGGAAGCATGAGTACATCACCTGGGCGCTCGCGCTGAAGGCGGATGGCAGCGTGCAGAGCATCGAGGTGATGGATTACCGGGAGACCTACGGCTACGAGATCCGCAACGCCGACTGGCGGGCCCAATTTCTGGGCAAGAAGCATGGCGCGAAGCTCAAGCTGGATGATGACATCAGGAATGTGTCCGGCGCGACGCTCTCGTGCCGCCACATCACCGACGGTGTGAAGCGCCTGCTGGCCTTCTATGAGCTCGTACTCAAGCACTAGCGTTTGCCGCTGCCGGCCGCTGCTCGGCACCTTCGTTGAAATCACCGTCCGCGGCGACCCGGCGCGGATTGAGAGTGCCGTGAGCGCGGCTTTTGACGCCATCGAACGCGTCCAGCGGCTGATGAGCTTTCATGATCCGGCGAGCGAGCTCAGCCAGTTGAACCGGCGGGCGGCGAAGCGGCCCGTCACCGTGGATGACTGGACCTTCCAGGTGCTTACGGCCGCGAAAGAAATCGCCACCGCCAGCGACGGCGCTTTTGACCCGACGGTTGCGCCGACGCTCCAGCGCTGGGGCATCCTGCCTTCCACCGGAGCCGATATTGCATCCGGTGACTGGCGTGACCTGGAACTCCTGGCTGGACGGCGGGTCCGTTTCAGGCGGCCCCTGACGCTGGATTTGGGCGGCATCGCCAAGGGCTTTGCGGTGGATTGCGCGGTGGCGGCCCTGCGGGCCGCCGGGGCCGAATCCGGCCTCGTGAATGCCGGCGGTGACCTGCGGGCTCTCGGGCCGGGTGAAGAGACCGTGCAGTTGCGTGATCCCCAGAGCCCCGGGCGGATGGCGCACGAGTTGCGCCTGCACGAGGCCGCGCTGGCAACTTCCGCACCCACGTTTTCACGACGCGCCGGACCGGATGGGGATCTGAGCCACCTGGTCCATCCCCCGACCCGCGCGGCCCTGGTTGACGGGGTCAGCGTCAGTGTGCGGGCGCCGACCTGCATGGTGGCCGACGCGTTGACGAAGGTGGTGCTGTTTGGCGGTCAACTCGCGGAAGCCGTACTGGCACTCCACGGTGCCGAAGCCTTCGTGCTGGCTGCGGCACCGCTGCCATTGGCCGCATGAAAAGACGCCCGTTTCAACTCGGCCAGCGGCACAAACGCTGGCTGTATCTCATTGCGGGCACCTTGTTTCTGTCCGGGCTGTTGTGGTGGCTGGCCGGTTTTGCGCCCGAATCAGGGTCGTCGGGCACCGACCTCGCCCGATCCTCCAGGCCGTGGCTGCTGAAAATCCACGGCGGGGCCGCCATGGCCTTCCTGGTGATGTGTGGCACACTCTGGCCGAACCATGTCCGGCGCGCCTGGCGGGCCAGCCAGAACCGCCGGAGCGGCGTGATGCTGGTGGCCTGGCTCGCTCTGCTCACCGTCAGCGGCTACGGTCTCTACTACTTTGGCGACGAACGGGTGCGCGAATGGACGGCCTGGGTCCATGACCTGCTGGGCTTGCTGGCAGTGGCGATCTTGGGAGCCCACGTCTGGCTGGGACACCGTTCGGGAGAAAAGGCGGCCAATACCCGGTCCCCGCGTCTTTAAGGCGTCATCCCGGTGGGATCGTTCCGTCTAATGTGGGCAGGCATCCCGCTAAACGGCCCTTTTGGGCCGCGCTGCTCACTCCGGGGCTCGCTTGGGCCTTGAGACCTTCGCGATTCGCATGCCCTTGGTGATTGCTCCCGGAAGTGCCAACCCCTTAACTCCCGCGCAACTTTTACCGACGGGAAGCGTTAAACCGCTCGTAGTCAGACTTGCATGGCCTATTTGCCGCTCCAATCCATCCTTGAACGCGCCGGACTTGCCACGGCGGCGCAGTTACGTGACTGGAGCGTGGCGTGGCACAAGCTCGCCGAATCGGCGGGGTCGGGAGTCACGGAATCGCAACTGTCCTTCTTCGCCCGCGAGAGCGGCCAGACCGAGGAGCAGTTCCTCCAGAAGCTCGCCGCGACGCTGAACTGGCCGTTTGTCGAGCTGCCCAAGCTCACTATCGAGCCGGAAGTGCGGAAAAAGGTCTCCACCAAGACCGCCTTTCAGTTCTCGGTCATCCCGACACAGTTCGAGAACGGCCTGCTGACCGTGGCCACGCACAACCCCTTCGACCCCGCAATGCAGGCGGCAGTGCAGTTCGATGCGCGCGGCCCGGTGCAGTTCGCCCTGGCGACCAAGGTCGAGATCGAGAAGGCCCTGAAGAAATACTACGGCGTCGGGGCCGAGACGCTCGATGAGATGGGCGAGGATGAGCCGCTCGAACTCGAACTCTCCAGCGACCGCGAGATCACCGGTGATGACCAGGACGCCAGCGTCATCAAGTTCGTCAACCAGGTCATCTGGGAGGCCTTCAAGGACCGGGCGACGGACATCCATTTCGAGCCGAGCGAGGATGAGCTGCGCATCCGCTACCGCATTGACGGCATCCTGCACCAGACGCCGCTGCCGCCGCAGATCAAGCGCTATCAGGCCGCACTGATCTCGCGCATCAAGGTGATGAGCGGCATGAACATTGCCGAGAAGCGCCTGCCGCAGGACGGCCGCATCAACGTCCGCATCAAGGGCGAGGAAATCGACATCCGCGTCTCGACGGTGCCGACGGTCTGGGGCGAGTCCGTCTCGTTGCGTCTGCTCACCCGTGGCAAGATTTTCTTCGGCCTGGACAAGCTCGGCTTCGCGCCGGACGAGGACGCCGCGATCCGCGACGTCATCGTCAAGCCGCACGGTATCTTCCTGGTCACCGGCCCGACCGGCTCCGGCAAGTCCACGACGCTCTACGCGTTTCTCTCGACCATCAACTCGGTCACCAAGCGCATCATCACGATCGAGGAGCCGGTCGAGTACGAGCTGAAGGGCATCAACCAGATTCCCGTGAAGGGCGAGATCGGGCTGACCTTCGCGATGGGCCTGCGGCACATCCTCCGGCAGGACCCGAACGTCATCATGGTCGGCGAAATCCGCGACCAGGAGACGGCGGAAATTGCCATCCGGGCATCACTCACCGGTCACCTGGTGTTCAGCACGCTGCACACGAACGACGCCCCGAGCGCCTTCACCCGTCTCATCGACATGAAAATCGAGCCGTTCCTCGTGGCCTCGTCGTTGGAGGCGGTCATGGCCCAGCGGCTTGTCCGCGTCATCTGCCCGCATTGCAAGGTGCCGCAGAAGGTGGACCGCGATTACCTGATCAAGTGCGGCTTCCCGGAGCACGAGATCGCCTCCACGACCTTCCTCAAAGGCATTGGCTGCGAGGAATGCCGCCAGCTTGGCTACCAGGGCCGGACGGGCATCCACGAGCTGCTGATGGTGAACGACGCCATCCGTCCTCTTGTGATGAACCGGGCCGCCGCCTCGACGATTGCCATGGCGGCGCGCCAGCATGGCATGCGGACGCTGCGGGAAGACGGCTGGCGCAAGGTGCGCGCCGGGGTCACCACCCTGGAAGAGGTGCTGCGTGTGACCCAGAGCGAGGAGCACATCCGCAGCCTCGTAGAGGAGAAGGGCGAAGGGAAATGAGCGCGAAAGCCCCACGCTATCAGGGTTGCAATGTCCTCGCGGTCTCTCCCGAAGGACGCCGCCTGTGGCAGTTCACGGTTGGCAAGGACAAGGTCACCCCGGCGGGTGATCTGGTGCTGGAGGTGGGAAAACCCCTGCCCAAGCCGGCGGTTGCCCGCGACTGGCGGCACCTGGTGAAGCCCAAGCTCAACCTGGCCTGGCTGCCGTTGGAGCATGTCTTCATCCGGGCGGTGCAACTGCCGGCGGCGAACCCCGCCGAGTTGCCGGGCATGGTTGAGTTCCAGCTGGAAAAACTCTCCCCGCTGCCCCCCGCGCAGGTGGTCTGGACGGTTGAAGCCATCCCCCAGGCCGACGGGATGCAGCAGACCGCGCTGGTGATCATCGCGTCGCGCAGCGCCGTCGAGGAGTATCTGGGGCAGCTGGAGCAGGGCGGCTATGTGGCCGACCAGCTCGAGGTGCCGCTGGTGCGTGAGCTGCGCACGATCCGCCCGGAAGGGGCCAGCCTTTGGGTTTTGGTGGAGGCCAGCACCACCGGCCGAAATGTTCTGGCGGGCTGGTTTGTGAACGGGGTCTGGCAGGAGGTCGGACTGCTGCGCCTGACGACCGGTGAAGCGGGTGCCGCGCAACTCGTGGAATTGCTCACGCAGAACGCCTGGGGAGGCGAGCTCGCGGGCTGGATCAAGGCGCTGCCGGAGATCCATCTCCTGGCCCAGCCGGAGGTGGCTGCCGAATTGGAGGCCCCGCTGCGCGAATGGTCGGGCCGACCGGTGGTCACAGCACCACGGCGGCCGTTGCCGGAACTGGCGGAGCTGGGCGCGCTGCATCACCTCCAACCGACGGTCACTTCACTGGTCCCGCCTGACCTGGCCAAGCGGCGACGCGACCAGTTCGTGGACGGGCTCTGGATGAAGGGGCTGGGCACGGCGGGCATGGCCTATCTGGTGTTCGTGTTTTTCTACATGATCACGCTGAAGGTCCAGGAGTACCGCTTCGACAACGCGCGTGATGAGGCCAATGCGATGGCTCAGAGCTATACGAATGTGCTCCAGCTCAAGGCGCAGGTGGCGGTGCTGCAAGATCGGGTGGGGCTGCGCTTCGCCGGGCTCGATTCCTGGCGCGCGGCAGTCGAAAACCTGCCCGAGACGCTCACGTTCTCCCAGCTCGACTTCGTGCGCGGACGGACGCTGGAACTGTCGGGTACCGTGGCCAATGAAAGCACGGGCGACGTGACGAAATACGATTCCGACCTGAAAAAGGTCGAGGTCAACGGACAGCCGCTGTTCGCGAAAGTGGGCGCGGCCACAGTCACGGCGCAACCGGGAGCGTCAATCAGCCGGTGGAGCTTCAAGGCCGATCTCAAACGCACGGAGGGGAACGCGCCATGAACGAGTGGCTCAACCGCCTGAACCTGCAGCCGCAGGAGCGTCGCCTGGTGCTGGGCGGCATCGTGATCGTCGCCCTGGTCCTCAACTACTGGCTCATCTGGCCCTACTTCGGCGAGTGGTCGAAGCTCAATGCCGACATGGCCAAGGTGGAATCGCGCAAAACGGTCTATCTTGGCGAGATCAACAAAAAGCCTGTTTACGAACGTCAGCTGAGGGACTTGGAGAAATCCGGCGCGGGTGAGGTGCTGGAGGAGGATCAGGACAACCGCGTGACGTCCACGATCTTCACGCAGGCGGCAACCCACAACGTCACTGTCATCCGGAACGTGCCGGTTGGCAACCCCAGTGCGACCAACCTTTTCTTCAACGAGGTGGCGAGGTCGGTCGAACTCATCGCGAGCGAGGGTGATCTTGTGAGTTTTCTGCAGGACCTGGGAACGGGGGACTCCATGATCCGGGTCCGCGACATCAGCCGCCTGCGGCTGGACGGCTCGCAGACCAAGCTGCAAACGACGCTCACGCTGGTGGCCAGCTTCCAGAGAAAAATGAAGTCCGTGGCCCCGCCCTCGAAACCTTCCACCGCCGCCGTGGTTAAACCCAAGGGGCCGCCGCCGGTGCTCGGCACCAACAAGCCCGTCAAAAAGTAAATTTCCGTGAAAAAGCTTCTCCAACTTGTGGTCGCCGCCTGGTTCGGTGCCGTCCCGCTGCTCGCCCAGCAGCCTCCGTCGACCTTGCCCAAGGAGCCGCTGCCCGCCACGAAGTCCGACGATGCGCCGTCGAATCCGGCGGACCCCGATCCCAATCAGCCCGCCGCCGTCGTACCCGCCAAGCCGCAGGAGGTGACGCCGCCGGCCCCGGGCAAAGTGACGACCAACCCGCTCCCCAACCGGCTGCCGGCGTTGCCGGGGTCGTTCCCGCGCCGGGCGGCGGGCACCAACGGGGCACCGGCCTTTCCCAATCTGCCGCGACCCAATCCCGGGAATGCGGCAGCCAATCCGGCCCGGGGGAACCCCAATCCGGCAGCGGCGGCACTGCCGGCGGCGGCCGACCCTGGGGCCACCAATCCCGCCGACATCAAGAGCGCGACGGAAGACCCGACGGAAATCATCGACATCAAGCAGATGCCGCTGGGCCAGTTTCTCGACATTTACGCGGTGGAATCCCGGCGCTCCGTCCTGCGCGCCCAAAACCTGCCGCTCCAGGCGCAGATTGACTTCAAGGCGATGACCCCGCTTACGCACGAGGAGCGGATGCAGATGTACGACACCATTCTCGTGCTGAACGGCGTGACGATGCTGCCCACGAGCGAGAAGGCCGTGCTGGCCGTGCCCACCGCGCAGGCGATGCAGGAGGGCAGCGCCTTCAGCAAGTCCACCAACGGTGTGGATTATGCCGAGGCCAGCCAGTTCGTGACCCACATTGTGCAAGTCAAGCATGTGGCGGTGGAGGAGGCGGTGGAGTCCATCCGGCAGTTTGCCAAGAACCAGAACGGTATCATTGGCCTGGCCAGCACCAAAACGATCGTGATCCGTGATTATGCGATCAACGTGAAGCGCATGCTGGAACTGCTGGAGAAGATCGATGTGGAGGTGGACACAGAATTCTCCCTGGAAGTCATTCCCATCAAATATGGCCGCGTGGAGGACATTTACGCCACCATGAGCAGCGTGATCGGCGGGGGCGGCGGTGTGGGAGGAATTCCGGGCGGTGGTGGCCTGACGGGTCGCAGCCGGGGGGGGGCGCGCGGTGGCATCGGAGGGGCCGGTGGCGTCGGCGGCTATGGCAGTACCGGCGGCATTGGAGGGTACGGCAGCAGCGGCGGCTATGGCAGCAGCTATGGTTCCGGCATTGGCGGGTCACGGGTCGGCGGCTATGGCAGCTATTCCACCGGTGAATTCACCCCGCAGGCGGCGGGCACAAGTGTCATTTCCCCAGGAGCCTCCACGACCACGGGCGCGGCCCGTACCGGCGCCACCGGGAGTTTTCAGGGCCGCTACAACAGTTCGGGGAAGGCCGGGGGCCAGATTGAGCCGTTGGTGACGGACGCCCAGATCACGCCGGATGTCCGGGGCAACTCCCTGATTGTTTATGCCAGCAAGAAGGACATGGCGACCATCAAGCGGGTGCTGGAGAAGGTGGATACGCTGCTGCCGCAGGTCATGATTGAGGGCATCATTATGTCGGTGACGCTCGATGACGAATGGGGAGTGGGCGTGCACTATGGCCAGCACGGCCAGAACTACACGGGCGATGGCGCTTACAGCGGGGGCGGGGTGGTGAACAATCCGGCCTCTTCCAATCCGTTGGGCGGGCTCGGTTTCCTGACCAATGCGGCGACCGCATTTCCGACCACGAGCGGTTTTGCCTACTTCGCCAATCTGGGCAAGAACTGGCAGGCCACGGTGGAAGCGACGGCTTCCGACAGCCGGATTGATGTCATCCAGCGTCCGCGCATCATCACTTCGCACGCGGTGCCGGCCAATTTCTTCGTCGGCAAGTCGGTGCCTTTCAAGCAGGGCGAATACAGCTATGGCACCGGGACGAGCTCGACGTACAACCAGTTGCAGGTCGGTGTCACGCTCTCCGTCGAACCCTACATCACCCCGGATGGCCTGGTGGTGATGCAGGTGAATCAGGAGATCGAGGACATTGACGGCACGATTGATCCTACCGGCAGCGTACCGCCCCAGACCTCGCGCCGATCCACAGATTCGCAGGTCTCGGTCAACAGCGGTGATACGGTGTTGCTGGGCGGCTACATCAACAATTCCTCGACGAAGGGGAATTCGGGCGTGCCCCTGCTCAAGGACATTCCGTTGCTCGGCTACCTTTTCAAGAGCCACAGCAGCACCAAGGCAAAGAGCGAGCTCATGGTGCTGATTCATCCGACCATCCTGGCCAACCCGAGGGATGTCCGGAAGGAGACTGACAAGCAGCGCCGCGATTCCGGCGACATCATGCAGTTGGAGGAGACCTTCCGTGACGACGATGTCCAGAGCCGCATCCGGGCGGACAAGATCCTGAAAGACAAGGCGGAGAAGACCAAGAAGGCCGAGGAGAAGGAAAAGAAGGAGCAGAAAAACGGCAAGCCACAGCCTGAGCTTCCGGAGTACGACTGAGCGCCCGCATCCCTTGCTGTCAGGGGTCTTCAGCTCAAGCCCCCGACGCAGGCTTGAGCTGAACTCTCCTGCGACGTTTGGCCGGCCCGTCACGCCTTGAAGAAAATCTTCCGGCGCCAGAGCCACCAGAGCACGCCCCACGCGGCGAGGGCGAACAGCGCATGCTGGAAGACCGGCCACCACGCTTCACCCAGTGGTTCGCGGAGCCAGCCAATCCACGCCGTGCTCGCGCTGCGGAACCAGCCGCCGAACGAGTTGCCCAGCACATAGGCCGCGATGGAGTTCGAGCCGACAACTACCAGAGGGAAGGCCCAGCGCTTCCATCCCATTACCTCGATGCTCCAGTAGAAGGCCAGCAGCATGAGGGCCGACCAGCCGCCCGCGTAGATGGCGAAGCTCGGCGTCCAGATGCGTTTGATGAGCGGAAACCAGGGGCTCACGGCGAGGCCGAGGGCGAGCGCGGTCAGTCCGGCGATGAGCAGGGTGAGGCACACGCGGTTTTTCGCGGCAGCGAGGGCGGAAGCAGGGGAGATAGGGGGCAGGGGACCAGGGGTGTTCAAAGCGGCGAGAGGCACTCCCGCACTCCCACTCCCCCGCACCCCGGCTCCCTTTCCCCCCTGCTCCTCTGCCTTCTGGATGAGCGTTCCCGCCATCACGCCGAAGAGGATCGTGGCGGTCGCCGGGATCGCGTTCAGCCCGACGTACAGGCCAGAGTAATTGCGACCGAGCAGCCAATGGTCGAAGGCGCTGCCGAGGTTTTCGTTGCCCATTGCCCACGGACCGCCGGGGCCGTTCCAGGGATTGAACATCCACAGCACCTGGTAGCCGATCAGGATGACTCCAGCCATGACTGCCTGCGCCCGCAGGCCACGACCGACCACGAAGAAGGCGATCGAGTAGCTGATGGCGATCTGCTGCAGCACGCGGATGAAGCCGATCTGGATTTTCTCCGCGCCGAAATGGTCGAGCAGGATGCCGATGAGCAGCAGGTTGAAGGCGCGCACGAGCGCATGGCGGAGGCGTTGCCCCCAAGAATCACCCAGCGCCTCGCGCCGCGCATAGGCAAAGGGCATGGCCACGCCGACCATGAAGGTGAAGGACGGCTGGATAAGGTCCCAATAGACGCATCCCGCCCAGTCGACGTGCTCATTCTGCACCGCGAGCCAGTGCCACGCGGGCAGCTTGACGAGGGATTGGAAGATGCCGCCGCAGAGCAGCGTGAACATGATCAGCCCGCGACACGCATCGAGCGACTGGAGGCGCTGTCCCGCAGAGGGAGCGCCGGTCTCTGACCCCGCGCGTTGGCCAGTCGCGTTCATGCAAAAGTGATCTGGGATTCGCCCTTCGGCAGCGCGAAGCAGACGGTCACGTGCTGCCCCTCACGGCACCAGGTGTTGGCCGTCAGCTTGAGCGCGGCGGTGACCTCTTTCAGCTCCGTCATGCGGCCGGCAGCCTTCACTCGGGGGGCTGAGTTCACCGTGGTATCCCAGCGGACCGTGAAGTCGGGACAGGCGAAGGGCGCATGGAAAGTTACTGTCTCCCCGCTGCGCCCGATGCGTGTCAGTTCCCGGGCGGCCGAGTAGCGCGACACTTCGCTGAGCTTCATCCAGAGCAGATTGTCGTAGTGGGTGTTCAGGCGCTTCACGACTTCCTTGAAGATGTTGAAGCCCACCTCGTAGCCGTTAAACCAGATGCCGGTCCAGTGCGCGAGCATCAGGGCCGGCTCACCGCGGGCGATGACGTCCACCATGCGCCCGTGCTTGCCGTCCTCGCTGATGAACTTGTCCGCGCCGCCGGGATTCGTGCAGTCCCAGCCGCCCGTCCAGTCGCCGGCGCACGCGACGATGCTCACCACGCAGCGCGGGTCCGGTCCGTCGAGCCCGCCGGCGAGTTCGACGCGCGGCGCGACGCTCTCATCGCCCTCGGTGAACATGTGCCGGAAGTAGTGCGGTATCTCCGCGCCGAAGACGCTGCGCACGGACTCCAGCGTGGCGCGGGCGAGTTGCGGCAGCGCCTTGTTGCCGAAGCCGCCCGGCGTGGTGATGCCTTCGCACGGCAGGCCGATTTCCTTGAGGATGCCGAGCGCGTAGGCCTGATAGGCCCCGATCTCGTCCGCGCTGCGGCCGGTGGTCCACTCCCAGTTCTCCATGAACTTCGGCGACAGCTCCGGGTAAGGGTGGCCCGTTTTCAGGTCGATCACCCGCGTATGCGTGACCATCTCCGGGTGGATGTCCCAGTTGGGCGTCATCAGCGTGCGGACGAGATCGATTGACTCGCGCAGTTCGCGTGGGCTCCAGCCGGGCAGCATGCGGTCCAGCCGGCCGACACAGGCGGGGTAGGGCACTATGCTGTATTTGCCCTTCACTCCCGCTTCGGCGCACCATTCCCCGAACTTGCGGACAAACGCATCGGGAATCTCCACCGGCCAGTCGCGCCAGGGCCGGTGATATGTCTCCGTCGCTCCGCTGAAGGCCTCGTTGAACTGCGGCATGGCGTAGCGGTTCAGGTTCACCAGGCAGGTCGAGTCATCAATGATGAGGGCGACTGGTTGGCGCGTGCGCGGGTGCATCACCGTGACGCCGCTTTCGCGGGCGGGACGGTCGCCCGGCGTCTGCGCCTGAAGCAGATGGGAGGCACCCAGTCCCGCCGCCGCCGTTGCCCCTGCCGCGAGACGTAGGAAACCACGACGATCCGTCAGATCAGGGGAGCGGGGCTGCATGCCGCACAGCAAAGACACGAAGCCGGGAAGAGGGGGAGCAGAAAGTTTGCGGCGGATAGGTGCATGATGCCCCGGGGCGTGACGGAGGGAAAACGCCGGCCGGGATTTCCGCGCAGATTTTGTTTCTAAAGAAATTTCGCCGCCGCTCGCTAGAATACGGGGTGGCTTTGGGCCGCCCGTCTTCCGCACAGTTCCAACCACACCATGTCATCTCCTCGTCTCGCCGGAGTTACTCCGGCCTTTCCGGCCCAACCGTTGCTGCTCGCCGCCCTGAGTATGGCGACAATTTCTTTCGTCCGGCCGGCGCAGGCCAATGGCATTTACCGTGACGGTGCCGGGGCCCGTTCGATGGCCCTGGCCGGGACGGAAGTTGGGCTGGAAAACGATCCGATTTCGGCGCTGCACAGCAACCCGGCGGCCCTGCGCTCTTCGTCGTCCACGACCTTGCAGTTGGGGGCGGTTGGTGGCCTGGCGACCGGGAATTTTTCGAACGCGGCCAATTCGGACGGTCATCTGAGCGACAAGGTCGAGGCCGGCCCGGAATTTGGCCTGGCACTGCCGGTCGGCTCCGGTCCGCTGACCCTTGGGCTGGGGTTCATCCCCGATGCGGCGCTGAATGCCGACTGGAAGTACGTGGATGCCCCGGGCGGTCTGGGCGGCACGACTTCATACGGCCTCCAGCAGCAGCGGTCGGAAATCACCGTGCTGCGAACGGCGCTTGGTTTCGGCCTGTCACTGACCGACCGGCTTGCCATCGGCGGCAGCCTGGGCATCGTTTACAACGAGAACTCACTCAAGGCGCCCTACATTTTCCAGAGCCATCCGGTGCTGAAAGGCTTCAAGACGCTGCTGGACCTTGAAACCTCCGGGGTGGGCTTCAACGGCAATGTGGGCGTGATCTATCGTCCGCTGGATTCCCTGACCCTCAGCCTCAGCTATCAGACGGAGACCTCGGTGGACAGCAAAGGCAGCGCCAGCGGCAATGCCGGTACGCAGCTCACCAACCTGGGCGGACCCTTTGCGTCCGTCCGCCCGGACTTCCGCTATGACGCGCTGGTGGCCAATGTGTTCCCGCAATCGGTCTCGGGTGGCGTTTCCTGGCAGGCCAATGCGCGTTGGCGGCTGGCGGTGCAGGTGGACTGGATCAACTGGAGCGACGCCTTTGACGAGCTGCCGATCCACCTCACCTCGGGCAACAACGCCGACCTGAACGGGTTTCTGGGAACCAGCAGCATCGACGACACCGTGCCGCTCCACTGGCGCGACCGGGTGGTGTTCCGTACCGGGGTGGAGTTCAAGGCTACCCAGGAGCTGACGTTGCGGGCCGGTTATGCCTTTGGCGACAGTCCGGTTCCGGCGGCAACCCTCCTGCCCCTGACGGCGGCGATCGCCCGCCACACGGTCAGCACCGGGTTGGAATGGTGGCACGGGCATTTCTCGGTTGTCGGGGCCTACCAATATGACCTGCCGATGGCGATGACGGTGGCGGTCAGCGACCTGCAGGCCGGGGAATATTCCAACAGCCGCACGGAAGTGGGCATCCACTGGTTCGGACTGACGACGGGCTATCAGTTCTAGCGAGTTGAACCACGGTTGGTCACCGATACAAAACGGCGGACGAATCTGATTTATCAGCCCGGATTGGCGTTGATGAGCGGTTTAAAGACTGGCCCGGTCGCCAGCGGGCAGCCGCAGGGTGAACGCTGAGCCGTGGCCCAAAGTGCTGGTGCATTCCACGGAGCCGGACATGGCCTCGGCCAGCCGCTTCACGATTGAAAGCCCCAGACCGCTGGAACTTTCGCCGCCGGTTGGCTTCGAGCTCAGACGGGTGAACTTGCGGAAAAGCCGCGTCTGGTCGTCGTCACTCAGGCCCGGCCCCTGATCGCGGATCATCGTGAGGATGAGCCCGTTGGAGGCGACGATACCGATCTCCACAGTGCTGCCGAGCGGGGAATACTTGATCGCGTTGGAGAGCAGGTTGTCGAGGATCTGGAGCGTGGCGAGGCGGTCGGCCAGCACCCGGAGTCCCTCGCCGGCGTGCTGGTTGACGGTGATCTGTTTACGGCTCGCGTTGGTGTGGTTTTGGCGGATGCATTCGTCCACCAGCTCCGACATGTCGCATGGCTCGATATGGGAGGAGAAGCGGCCCTCCTCGATGGCGTTGGCATCGAGCAGATCCTTGATCAGCGTGTTCATCCGGGTGCCCGCCGTGTGGATGCGTTCCGCGAGCTTCACGACCTTCTCACGGTTCTCGATCTCGCCAATCAGCTCGGCATTGCCAATGATCGCGGTGAGAGGATTCTTCAGGTCATGGGCGGCGATGCTGAGGAATTCGTTTTTTTCCTCGTTCAGGTGGATGAGCTGCCGGTTGGAAGACTCGAGTTCGCCCAGCGCGTGCTGCATCCGGCCAAAGGCCCGTTCCCGTCCGCTCTCGAAGATCAGCCCGAGGAGGAACATGAACGCGATCAGACCCAGGTAGCCGAGCGCGGTGACCAGCGAATGCCATCGGGGATCATAGCGGGTGGGCATGGGGACACCCAGCAGGTGGGCCACCACGATGGCCCCCGCGGCAAGGAGGCTGAGGCCCGTCCACCAGAGGCCTGCCTTGCGCCCCACCAGGAGCAGGGCACACAGCGGCACACTGACCAACCAGGCGATGGCATGGCCGTTCATCCCACCTTCCACGCCGCAGAGGGCGGTGAAGCCCGCCGCCATGATGCCGCTGAGGAGATGCCCACAGAGTTCGACCGAATGGGTGGCCCGGAGCAGATACGGCGTGAGCACAAAAGCGATGCTGCACCCGACAATGATGGCGCTGCCCCAAGGGTGCCCGATGAACCAGTAAAACGCGGCGTAGGCCATCCCGAAGAGGAAACCGAGAAAGCCAAAATTCGTGATCAGCCGAATTCGTCGGGCCACTTCCGGGTCCGCTGGCTGCCATTGGCCCAGAAAACGCGCCGACGTGCATCCCACGGTGGCCATGAGCTGGGCCAGCCGTCTCATCAAAGACTCCTTTTCGTTGGCTTCAGGCATCGGCCGGAAAACGTGTCGATCGTGACCTTAATTCGGCTGCTATCGTGGTAGAGTTTAACGGGTTGCGCGAGTTTCTATGGACGAAATCTAGCTAGGCCTGAGATCCGTTCACAGGCTCTGGCGATCTGGGGCGGTTCGATCTGGTCGGTTACTGAGACAGCCCTCGCCAGCGGGACGCTTCCAGTCCGGCCGTCCGGAGCACCGTGACCGGCCAATGGTCAGAGTTACGCCTACGGGAAGAGTTTAGATGCATGGTTTGCCAAAAAGTGATGTTTGAACAAGCGGTCGGGGCGAAGAACACTTCCCGAACTTCACGAGCCACGCCTATGAGAACAATGCTGTTGCTGCTGACCTTGTTTTTGACCGCTTCGGGTGGTCGGGCCGCGGACGTTTCGCCGGGCCTTTCGGCCGGTGACGACGGCACGCTGCGGCTCGTCGGGAAACCGTATCGGGGCATCGGCGTGAACTATTACGACACCTTCGTCCGCACGCTCGCGGAACCGTCACGGACGAACTACGAGGCGGGTTTCCGCGTGCTGGCGGGGCTTGGGATTCCCTTCGCGCGGTTTTCGGCAGGTGGCTACTGGCCCGCTGAATGGGGCCTCTACCAGACGAACCGCGCCGAACATTTCGCGCGGCTGGACGCGGTGGTGAAGTCGGCGGAACGGAACCAGGTGGGGCTGATCCCGTCGCTGTTCTGGCTGCTCAGCACCGTGCCGGACCTGGTCGGGGAGCCCTGCAACCAGTGGGGCAACCCCAAGAGCCGTACGCAGGCCTTCATGCGCGATTATGTCCGCGAGGTCGTGACCCGCTATCGCGCTTCGCCGGCGATCTGGGCCTGGGAATTTGGCAACGAATACAATCTGGTCGCTGATCTGCCGAACGCGGCCGACCACCGTCCATCCGTGGTACCATCGCTGGGCACACCGGCCGCCCGCTCGGCGCGCGACGAGCTGACCCACGAACAGATTCGGGCGGCGTTTACGGCCTTCTCGATGGAGGTGCACCGGTACGATCCGCACCGGCTCATCATCACCGGCAACGCCTTTCCCCGCGTCTCCGCCTGGCATCAGCGCGCTGAGAAGTCATGGGCGAAGGACACGCCGGAGCAGTTCGCCCAGATGCTGGCCGGGGACAATCCGGGCTCGGTGAATTCCCTCAGCGTGCGCGCGTACGACACCTCGGACGCCGACCGTCTTGGCGCGGCCATGGGAGTGGCGGCGCAGGTGCACAAGCCGCTGTTCGTGGGCGAATTTGGTGTGCCGGGCAATCCCACCCCGGAATCACGAAAACGGTTTGCGGAGATTCTCAGGCGACTGGAGAGCGAACAGGTGCCGCTCGCTGCCCTGTGGGTGTTCGATTTTGACGGCCAGGCGGACGACTGGAGCGTCACGGCCACGAATGCGCGGGCGTACCAGTTGGAGGCGGTGGCGGAAGCCAACCGGCGCCTCCGCCGCGCGGCATCGTCCCGCCTTACCCCTTAAGTCTCAGGAAATTCGCCGATACTTTCAGTTGTCAGAATGCTGCGCCACGCTTTCATTGCCCGCCGCTGACGTCATGATCCAAAGCGTTGTCCCTCTGTTGCGGAAATTCCTTCCGCGCTCGCCGTTTCAATTCTGCCTTGCCGGCTTGCTCATGCTGGCGGCCATGCTGCCGTCGCGGGCCGAAACCGCGAAGGAAAGCGCCCGCCCGCTGGAGCTGGCCGTGGCGACCAACAACAACCTGACCATTCCGCGCTCCGCCCTGGGAAAGAACTTCCTGATGTCCGCCTCGATCATCCCGCAGGCCACGGCGGCGACGAGCACAGGGTTGGCTGGAAAGGTGGTCCTCTTCGAGGCCTTCCATGACGGGGTGGACCTTTACGAGGCCACCGATGGCATCGTGGTCACCAAGGATCTTCCCGCGCGCCGGCTGCTGACCACGTTTCCCATTGTCGAGCAGGATGGGACGAAGCTGGTGGTGGATTTCAACAAGGGCATGCGCCGCGTGTTCACCGACTCCTGGACCAGCGGTGAATTCGCCCAGCGCGACCGGGTCATGGAAGTGCCGCAGAGCCGCGTGTTCGGGGCCGAAGTCAAGGATGGCCAGCTGGTGATCCGGCAGAGCGTGCAGGCGCGGGAGTTCGAGGGGGATGTGGAGGCCCGCTACGAGGTGCGCTATTTCTTTTCGCCCTACGTGCCGACCGAAAAACCGGGCAAGGAACAATCGGACATCGAGGCCCGCTACGCCCGTTTCTTCGAGACGGAGTCGCTGCTCGAGCCGACCACCGGTCGGCGGACCGCCAAGATCGCGCGCTTCGACCTCTCGAAGCCCATACAGTTCTATTACAGCGCCAACACGCCCAAGGAGTACGTCGAGGCGATGAAGGACGGCATCCTCTACTGGAACCGCGCCTTTGGCACGAATGTCGTCAAAGCCGACAAAGCCCCGGACGGCATCACCGCGCCCGATGCGCGCTACAACATCGTGCAATGGGTGCCGTGGGATAATGCGGGCTTCGCCTACGCCGACATCCTCATGGACCCCCTCACCGGCGAGTCCAAGCACGGGCAGGCCTACATGACCTCCGTCTTCGGGATCGTCGGCAAATCCCGTGCGCGGGCCGCGTTACGGGCGATGATCGAACTGGCGGAGGCTAAAAAGGACGGTGACAAAAAGGATGGCGACAAGAAGCACCAGCTTCCGTTCGGTGTGTCGTTCTTCGGGTCCGCCACCGCCTGCCAGATCAACGCCGGCGAATTTGCCGCCCAGTACGCCCAAGGCTTGCAGGACCTGCTGGCCAATGACCAGCTGACCGACGAGGCGGTCCTGCGCGCCTCCCAGGATTACGTCCGTGAAGTGGTGGCCCACGAGGTCGGCCATGTCTTGGGTCTACGGCACAACTTTGCGGGCAGCCTGGCCGCCACCATGACGCCCAAGGAGCTCGACGACTGGTTCAAGGCATACCTGTCCAACAAAGGGCTGGAAGCCTTCACCAACAAGCTGGTCACGACCTCGATGATGGAATACACGGTTTTCAAGGCGGCCGTGTTCGTCGGTTGGAAGATGCGTAACGGGGTTGAGCCCTTGCCGCATGACAAGGCCGCGATCCAATGGGGCTATTTCGACGGCAAGGAGCCGAGCGAGAAGAAGCTGCTCTTCGGAACCGATCAGGATGTGGGCCGCTACGGTGATGTGATCCGCTTTGACTTCGGCGTCGAGCCGGTCGTGGCCGCCTACAGCGACTTGTCCGGCACCCTGCGGAACCTGCCGAACAACCTGATCGAGACCTTTATCAATGCCCGCGCACCGCGGGACCCGCGGGACCGGGTGCCGTTTGAAAAGGTGAACCTCAATGTGCGGAGCTACGCCTATTCGGTCAGCGGGGATTTTTCCACCATGCTGAACTGGTTCCGTGGCAACATCCGTTCCCTGCGCGTGGAGAACCAGTTCGATTTCGTCGGCGAACTGAACGAGAAGGAGCGCCATCAGGCCCACTGGAAGTCACTCAACGAGCAGATCGACAAGCTCGGTGGCGTGGACCGGGCATTGTTCGCGTTCATGCCGGTGGATCTGAAGCTGGAACTCAAGGACGAGCCGAAGGAGGTCGCCGCGCTCGACAAAATCAACGCCACCACCCTTTCCGAACGGCTGGCCAAGCTGCTGGAGGCCCCGGCTTACACGAACTTTGTCGGCCTGGATGAGAAAAAATACTCCTTCACGAAGGAGGAAAAGGACCTGATCAACCAGCGGGGCAAAAAGTTCTTCGAGGAGTTCGAGAAGGAGGTCGTCAAGCAGGTTGTCGGACGGCTGGAGAATGCGCCGCGTGACCTCGGCTTCGAAGCCACTGGGACCGTGGCCGAGGATGACTCGGTCTCGAAGCTGGAGCACCGGATCATGGATCTCGCCCGGACGGTCATCCTGGCCAAGGACGAATCCGTCCACATCAAGGGCAAGGTGGACAAGAGCCTGGTCGAGGTCGTGGACTTCAAATACGACAACGAGACCCGCCTGGCCGCCGCCAAGGCGCTCAACGACAAGACCGGTTCCTTCCGCGGCTGGGCCACCGACGCCAAGGGCGATCTGAACAAGGCGCTCAAGGATGAGGTTGAGGGCGCGTTGAACAGCGCCAACCTCAAGGACTTCAAGGACTCGAGCCTCTCCCGCTCGCTCCGCGAATGGTACCTCAAGCAGCAGGACATCCTGGCCCTGCTGCCGCCCAAGCCCGAGAAGAAGTGACCCCAGCCGGGGACCGTGCCAGATCCATCCTGGCGGTCTGAAAACAAGGCGGCCTTCCTGCGCGAAGGCCGCCTTTGCTTTGATAGGCTTCAATGTGGCCCACAAATAAGGTTGCCATGAGGAAGGACCGGTTCACTGTTGGGTCATTGCCGGACAGAGTTCAGCACGTCTCAACCTTTCCCGGTTGGGACGTCAGGGGCCGCCTGCGAAATATCAGGTCACCGGGCATATGCAGCCGGAACCGCAAATGGGAGCCATTTGTAACCGGACGGACAGCACCGCTGTCGTCCGGATTGCCAGCTTTCATGTTGGCTTGCGTTCGATGCGGGCCATGTCCGGGGAAATAGGGAATTGTGAATCTTAAATCGCTATTGCAGCCGGGGTCTGAGACCCGGCCCGGCTGGCTCATGTCATACCTGTTTGCCTTGGGGACGACTCTGGGAACGCTGTGGCTGCGGCTGGCTTTTGGCTATCATGCGGGCGATGAGCCGGTGCTGGTCCTTTTCATCCTTCCAGTCGTGCTCAGTGCCTATGTGGGAGGGCTGGGGCCGGGGCTGTTTGCGACAGCGATTGCCGCGCTGGGTTCGAGCTACTACCTGCTGACGCCGCTCCACTCCTTCAGAACCAGCGACCTGAACCTGCCGAACTGGGTGGCCATGATCATCGTTGCCGTCCTGATCGTTGTCCTCGTAAATGCGCTTCGGACCAACCACCGCAATCTGAGAGCGGCCCTCGCGGATGCCGGTGAGATCCGGACTGCCCTGGACCAGCATGCGATCGTGGCAATCACCGATCCCCGGGGAAAAATCACCTTCGTCAACGACAAGTTCTGCGCGCTCTCGAAATACGCACGTGAGGAGCTACTCGGCCAGGATCATCGCCTCATCAATTCACGGCATCACAGCAAGGAATTCATAAGCGACCTGTGGGCGACCATTTCCCAGGGCAGGGTCTGGCATGGCGAAATCAAGAATCGGGCCAAGGACGGCACCTTTTACTGGGTGGACACGACCATCGTCCCGTTTCTCGACGCCGCCGGTAAACCGCGTCAATACGTGGCCATACGCGCCGACATTTCGGCGCGCAAATGGGCGGAAGAGGCGCAGGTGCGCCTGGCGGCCATCGTCAACTCCTCCGACGACGCCATCATCAGCAAGACGCTCGGAGGCATCATCACCAGTTGGAATCCGGGAGCCGAAACACTGTTCGGCCATACGGCGGAGGAAGCCATTGGGCAACCGATCGCGATGCTGTTTCCGCCGGACCGACTGAGTGAGGAGGACGAAATCTTGGCACGGATCGCACGGGGCGAGAGCGTGAAGCATTTTGAAACCCTGCGGCGGCGCAAGGACGGAAGCCTGGTGGACATTTCCGTCACGATTTCCCCGATCACGGACCATGAGGGGCGAATCATCGGCGCCTCGAAAATCTCGCGCGACATCACCGAGCGGAAGCTCGCCCAGGAAAAGACGGCCTGGCTGGCCTCGTTTCCGGAGAAGAATCCCAACGCAATCGTTGAATTGGACCTCCGCAGCAGCGAGATCACCTACATCAATCCCGCCGCAATCCGGCTGTTTCCTGATCTGCCGAAACTGCGCCTAGAACACCCGTTTCTCGCCGGTCTGCCCGCCTTGTTCGAAGCGACCGGTCAGGGCACCGATGGCGAGCCGATGCGGCACGAGCGGGTCCTGGGCGACCGTTGCTTTTCCCAGACCGTCAACCTCATCCCGGAAAGTGGCCGGGTCAGAATCTACAGCACGGACATTACCGAGCGCCTACGGGCGGAAGAGGAGGTCCGCCGGCTCAATGCCGAACTGGAACGGCGCGTGATCGAGCGTACCGCCCAACTGGAAGCCGCCAACAAGGAGCTGGAGGCCTTCAGCTATTCCGTCTCCCACGACCTTCGTGCCCCGCTGCGCAGCGTCCATGGCTATGTGCGCATGGTGATGGAGGATTACGGGGACCGTTTTGACGCGGAGGGAGTACGGCTGATGAACGTGGTCAGCAGCGAAGCCCGACGCATGGGACAGCTGATTGACGACCTGCTGGATTTCTCCCGTCTGGGACGCCAGAAGATGGGCAGCACCGAGGTGGACATGACGGCCCTGGCCCGCAGCGAGTTTGAACATCAGACCCGTGACCTGAAGGACCGGGTGCCGCGTCTCGACCTGCGACCATTGCCTCCCACTCAGGGGGATCCGGCAATGTTGCGACAGGTTTTTGCCAATCTGCTCGGCAACGCCATCAAGTTTTCCCGGCATAATCCGACGGCAACGGTCGAGATCGGCAGCCAAAGCGGTGCTGAAGGGGACGTGTATTACGTGAAAGACAACGGCGTCGGCTTCGATGACCGGTATCTGCACAAGCTGTTTGGCGTTTTTCAACGGTTGCACGGCGAAGCTGAGTTTGAAGGCACCGGTGTCGGTCTCGCGCTGGTCAAGCGCGTGATCCTGCGCCATGGCGGCAAAGTCTGGGCGGAGAGCAAACTGCAAGAGGGTGCCACGTTCTATTTCACGCTTCCGACGGACCGCCACAACTGACCGATATGAGCAGCCAATCCCAAGTTGAAGTTCTTCTGGTCGAAGACAACCCGCGCGATGCGGAAATGACCTTGCGCACCCTCCGCCGGCGCAACCTTGTCAACAGCGTGGTGCATGTGAAGGACGGCCAGGAGGCGCTTGAATGGCTTTTTGCCGAGGGCGCCCATGCAGGTCGCGATGTCAGTCAGCTTCCGAAGGTCGTGCTGTTGGATCTCAAACTCCCCAAGGTGGACGGGCTGGAAGTGCTCCGCGCCATGCGGGCTGACGAGCGAACCCGTCTCCTACCGGTGGTGGTGCTGACCTCCTCCCAGGAGGACCGCGATGTCATTGAGAGTTACAAGCTGGGCGTCAACAGCTACATCGTCAAACCGGTGGACTTTGAGAACTTCTCCGCTGCCGTGGCGGAACTGGGGCATTACTGGCTGCTGCTGAATCAGAAGCCCCTCTAGCCCGGCCCATATCCTCTGCCCATGGACAAACCCCTCCGAATCCTGCTCTTGGAAGACAGCGCCACCGACGCCGAACTGCTGATCCGCGAGGTTCAGCGGGCCGGCTTCAGGCCGGAATGGTGCCGGGTCGAGACCGAGGCCGATTTTCTCACCGAACTGGAGAAAGGTCCGGACCTTATTCTTTCCGATTACAGCCTGCCTCATTTTGATGGCATCCGGGCGGTCCTGCTGCTGCGCGAACGGCGGCTGGACACTCCGTTCATCCTCATATCCGGCATGGTCGGAGAGGATGTTGCCGTGGAGGCCATGAAGCAGGGGGCGACGGATTATATCCTCAAGGATCGCATCGGGCGGCTTGGCAGCGCCATCGAACGGGCGCTGGAGCAGAAGCGCCTGCTGGACGAGCGTCGGCGGGCTGACGACGAGATCCGCAGCCAGCTGCAGGAACTGCGTCGCTGGCACGAGGTCATGCTCGACCGTGAGGATCGCATTCTCCAACTGAAGCGCGAGGTCAACGAGCAACTGGCCGCCCGGGGGCTGTCACTGCGCTACACCAGTCCGGAGGCGTCATGAACACCCCTTTGCCCGACCACGAAGCACGGCGCCTGGACGTTCTGCACCAATACAAGATCCTGGATACGCCGCCGGAGCAGGCGTTTGACGATCTGGCCCTGCTGGCTTCCCAGATCTGTCAGACACCCATCGCGATGGTTTCGCTAGTGGATGGGAACCGTCAGTGGTTCAAATCCAAGATCGGCCTCGACGCGACGGAGACCGCGCGTGAAATCGCCTTCTGTGCGCATACCATCCTGAACCTTCACGAGGTCATGGAGGTGAGCGATGCCAGTATTGACCCGCGCTTTGCGGACAGCCCGCTCGTCACCGCCGATCCACACATCCGCTTTTACGCCGGAGCTCCCCTGGTCACGCCGGATGGGCACGCTTTGGGGGCGCTCTGTGTCATGGGGCGTGAGCCGCGCGTCCTGACCGCTGACCAGCGGACGGCACTCCTGGCCCTGGGCCGGCAGGCGGTTGCCCAGCTGGAATTGCGGCGCCAAGCCACCCAACTGGCCCGGGAAGTCGGGCAGCGTCGTCACGCGGAGGGCCTTTTGAGCCCGCAAGTGGAAGAATTGTCGGCCAGCAAGGCGGAAGCCGACCGTTTGCTGGCGCTGGGGGAGAGGTCACGGCGCGCACTGCTCAGCGTGCTCGAAGATGAGCGGCAGGCAGGCGAAAGCCTGCGCGCCAGCGAGGAGCGCTTTCGGCAGCTTGCAGATAACATTCACGAGGTCTTCTGGATCTGCACCCCCTCACTGGAGCAGATGATTTACGTGAGCCCCGCCTATGAGAAAATCTGGGGGCGCACTTGCGACAGCCTGTACCAGTCCCCCACGGACTGGATGAAAGCGATTCACCCCGACGACCGTGAAAATGGCCATGAGTCGGTGACGCGCAAGTTGGAGCATGGCGGCTATAACGAGACCTATCGTGTCACCCGACCGGACGGTTCGATCCGTTGGGTCCACGACCGGGGATTTCCGGTTCGCAATGCCGCCGGTGAAACCTATCGGATCGTCGGGATTGCGGAGGATGTCACCGAGAAGCAGCAGCTGGAGGAACAGTTCCGTCAGGCCCAGAAAATGGAGGCCATCGGGCAGCTGGCCGGCGGCGTGGCCCATGATTTCAACAACATCCTGGCGATCATCCAGATGCAGTCGGAGCTGTTGAAAAGCAGCGGCGGCCTGACACCCGACCAGTCGGAGTTTGCCGACGAGATCAGCACCACCGTCCAGCGTGCGGCCGCGCTCACCCGTCAGCTCCTCCTCTTCAGCAGCCGGGAAGTGTTCCAACCGCGGGACATGGACCTGAACGAGTCGATTGGCAACACGGTGAAAATGTTGCGGCGCATCCTCGGCGCCGATGTCCGGATGCAGCTCCGGCTGGCGTCGCAGCCGATATTCATCCACGCAGACGCCGGAATGATGGACCAGGTGCTGTTGAATCTCGCGGTAAACGCGCGCGATGCCATGCCCAAGGGCGGCCAGCTGATCATCGAGACCACGGGAACTGAATTCGATGAGTTCGCGGTTTCCCAATCGCCCAAGGCGCGTGTGGGTTCGTTTGTGCGGCTGAGTGTGAGTGACAGCGGCTGTGGCATTCCTGCGGAGATCCGTTCCAAGATCTTCGAGCCCTTCTTCACCACGAAGGGCGTTGGCAAGGGCACCGGCCTCGGTCTCGCCACGGTGTTCGACGTGGTGCGGCAGCATGCGGGCTGGATCGATGTTTACAGCGAGGTGGGGCATGGCACCACCTTCCGGATCTACCTGCCCCGGCTGGCGCGGAATGCATCCGCCACCGCTTTGCCCGCGGGAATGGCGGTGATGCGGGGCGGCAATGAGACGATCCTGCTCGCCGAGGATGATCCTTCGCTGCGCGCCTCCATTCGCAAAACGCTGGCCCAGCTCGGCTATCGGATTGTCGAGGCGCCCACGGCAAACCTTGCCCTGAAAGTCTGGGAACAGAACCGCGCCGAGATCCGCTTGCTGCTCACCGACCTTGTGATGCCCGACGGCATGACCGGCAAGGAGCTGGCCGAGCGTCTTCTGAAGGAAGATCCGCAGCTGAAGGTGATCTTCATGAGCGGCTACAGCGCCGAAGTGGCTGGCAAGGACTTCCCGCTGAAAGAAGGGGTGAATTTCCTCACCAAACCGTTTGCCGCCGCCAAGCTGGCCCAGACCATCCGCGCGGCGCTGGACGGCTGAGTGGGGAGGGGCTAAAACCATCCTTCGCTGCGGCCAGGAAAGCCTCTGTCTTTTGGCAAGGGACGAATCAGGCAGGATGTATTATGAACGAAGGCGACGACGACGGACGATGAATAGGCTTGTCCCGTCTGTCTCGTTCTAATAAAAGCCAGTCAAGCGCAACCGTCCCTTCCTCAATGAACAAACTCTTCCTTCCCATTCTTATTGCCGGTGCCACAGCCGCGCACGGGCAATCGTTCCTGCTGCACTATTTTGCGAACGACACCATTTCAGTTGAGACGGATGCGACCGCGACCTATTCCGCTTCCGGGGCACCTACGGCCACGGCCAGCTCCGTGGGTTCATTTGCCGGCGGAGGCATTCCCTTGGGCGGAGGCCCGACTATCAGCGGGCCGTTCGGGACGCCTCCCGGACTGGCATTCACCCCCCTCACACCTCCGTTGACTTCGCCGACTTACCTGGCCGACATCGCCTCGCTGACACCGAATTCCGGAGCCGCAAAAGACTACATTTCTTCGCACTCCGAGTTCCAATATCATGTGGGCGACGCCACCACGGCTGATGACTTCAGTCTGGTTTTACACGCCCACGTCAGCGCCCAAAGCGCCCAGTTGTCCGGTTCCCCTGCCGACGCCAAACTGGTGGTCAACTGGCATATGCTGATCGAACCGGGAAGCTATGCCGCCGTCACCACGTTTAACTTTCCCAATGTCACTGCACTCACCACCCAGGGCAGCTGGAGTGCGTCCTGGGTGCAACATCCCTCCCTGGGAGTTCCCAACTCCATGGATGTCACCCAAGGAGGCAGCGAGATCGAACAGGGCGGCTTCTACACCTACGACGTGACCTACACGCTCGACGTACCCTTTGGCACCGACCCCGACATCAATGTCACGTTGGACGGCGGCGTCGCGGTCACGCCGGTGCCCGAGGTGGGCACGCTCTGGCAGATGTCGCTGCTCGCCCTGCCCGCCGCGCTGCTGCTGCGCCGCCGCTGTCGCTGACCGCGCCGGTGTGTTGGGGCCACCAGCCAGGAAAAAATCTTCTGCATGACTCCGGCGGTCATGGTGGCTTCGGCACGGCTTTATCCTCCGATTACTGATCACTGAATACTGATTACTCCGCCCCGAGTTGCAGGAACTGTTGACCACAAAAAACCCGCCAACTGTGACTGGCAAGGCGGTCCGGCGTTGGTAGCGTTTCCCCCGCACAAAATGAGCATCAAGATCACCTACTATCTCGAAGTCATCTCGTCGTGGTGCCACTGGGCGGAACCCGCCTGGGCCGAACTGAAGCAGTGCTATGCTGGTCGGGCTGAATTCATCTGGAAACTTTCGCTCATGGACGACTCCGGCCTGCCCGTCTCGCGCTCGCAGTGTGAGTGGTTCTACCGCCGCAGCGGCCCCATGGTCCGTTCGCCCTACATGCTCAATGCGGGCTGGTACGAGCCGGAACTGAAGGAGTATCTCGCCCCGAATCTGGTGGCCGAGGCGGCGAAGGATTTTGGAGTGACCGACGACCGCGCACGCCTTGCCATCGCCCACGCCGGTCTGCGCGAGGGCCTGAAGGTCGGCCGGTGGGAAGTCGCCGCCGAGGTGGCCGCGAAGAGCGCCGGACTCGATGCTGCCAAGCTGCTGAGCCATGCCCGGTCCCCCGAGGTCGAGGCACGCGCCCGGGCGACCACCGTCGAATTTCACGCCCTGCAGGTCACCCAGCGGCCCACCTTCGTCATCGAGGACAGCATCGGTGACAAGGCGGTGTTCTCCGGTCTGGCTTCGGCGGGCCCGATGATCGCCACGGTTGAGGCCATGCTCAACGACGTCGCGGCCTACGCCTCGCATCGGGCGCACTTTGGGGAAACGCCGGCCGCCTAAAACCCATGCCCAAGGGCAGGGTGGCTGCGGCCATGAAGTTTGAACATCTGGCTTTTGGCCGCGTCTGAGTTGGGCGTATGAAAAACACGATTCCTTTCCGGCTCCTGGCGCTGCTCGCGGCGCTGGCCCTGGCCGTGACCGTACACCGGGCGCATGCCGAGACGCCGAAGCCCGGTGAGAAGGCCCCCATGGTCGAGGCCAACGATCAGGACGGCCACCTCTGGAAACTCGCCGACCAGATCGGCCCCAAGGTCGTGCTGCTCTACTTTTACCCGAAGGACGACACCCCGGGCTGCACCAAGGAGGCCTGCGGCCTGCGCGACCGCATGGGCGACCTGCAGAAGGACGGGGTCGTCGTGGTGGGCGTCAGCCGGGATGACGCGGCGAGCCACGTGAAGTTCCGCGAGAAGTACAAGATCAACTTCCCCCTGCTCGTGGACACCGACGGCAAGCTCACCACGGCTTTTGGTGTGGCGATGGAAGGCCGGCCAATGGCCAAGCGCGTCAGTTTCCTCATCGGCAAGGACGGCAAGATCCTGCACGTCACCGACAACAAGGATGCCCAGGTGCATCTCGACGAGATGAAGGAAGCCATTGCCAAACTGAAGTAAAACGCTTCACTCCCTTTCCGGCCCGCCTTTCCGGCGGGTCTTTTTGTTGGGCCTGCTTTCGAACCATGAAATCCTCGCTGATCTGCTGCCTTGCCCTTTGGTGTCTTAGCCTCGTCGGGCGGGCTGAAGAGGCACCGGCCAAGGTCTCCACCAATCTTCCCGGTGCCTTTGGGGTCGTGTTCGGCAAACCCCTGCCGCCCAAAATCGTCACCTACACGATGGACAGTGATCTTGAGGTGGCCGTCCAGATCAAGCCGCCCACGCCCACCCCCTACCTGAACCGCTACTTCGCCAAGATCAACCCTGCCACCAAGGCGGTGTACGAGCTGCAAGGCTGGTTTGAGACGGCGGATGAGGCTCAGAAAACGGAGATGTTCGGGAAGCTCGCGGATGCCCTTGCGAGCAAATATGGGCCGCTTTCCCAAGGGTCTGAGCCGGATACTGTGCGGACAAAAGAGGTGGATGGAGTGACGATCGACCTCACAATCATCAAGCAGTCGGTGGTGCTGACCTATACCAGCAATTCCCAAAAGAAGCTGGCCGACAAGGCTTTGGGCGACCGGATCGCCGACCGGACGAAAAAGAACGTGAACGCCACCGGACTGTAGTCAGTCGTCGTTGTCGGGTTTTTTTGCTTCCAGGGAGGAGCGAGACTTTTGGAGGCCCACGCCACTTCACGACTCGTAATTCGAAATTCGTAAATCGCAATTCCTCAGCCCGTCTTGACCGTGCGCGCCGGGCGGGCATCCTATCTGCGTTCGGGGAGCCATTAAGTCATGGCTGAGAGTCTCGCTGCAGCGCGAGACCCGTAGAACCTGCTCCGGGTAATGCCGGCGAAGGAAAACCTTCTCCTCGTCGCCCCGTTTCAGGTTCTCCGCCGGGAATTTTCCTGCGGACACTGCAACTTGAAGCTGAACATTTTCCTATGATCGCCAAACCGGAATTCATCGAGCCGCACAGCCGCGAACAGCTCCCCGCCAGCACCAAGGTCTTCGTGGCCGGCACCCTCCATCCCGACGTCAGCGTGCCGATGCGCGAGATCACGGTTACGCCGACCAAGTCGTACACCGGCGCGGTCACGGAGAATGCCCCGGTGCGCGTTTACGACTGCTCCGGTCCGTGGGGCGATCCCGCCTTCACCGGCACCTCCTCCGAGGGCCTACCCGCCCTGCGCGCCAGGTGGATTCGCGACCGCGGCGACGTGGAAGAGATCGAAGGCCGCGAGCTGAAGCCGCAGGACAACGGCTACCTCACCGGCAAACACGCCGAGTACGCGAGCAAGGCGGAAAAGAACCGCCTTATCGAGTTCCCCGGACTCACCGGCCAGCGCCGCCGCCCATTGCGCGCGAAGGCAGGGAAGGTCGTCACCCAGCTCGCCTACGCTCGCGCCGGCATCATTACGCCCGAGATGGAGTTCATCGCCATCCGAGAAAACATGGGCCGCGCCAAGATCGCGGACCTGACCCTCGACAACGCCCGCAACGACCTGGACAAGCAGCATATCGGGTCCGCCCAACTCCCAACTTCCAGCTCCTATCTGCC
This sequence comes from uncultured Verrucomicrobiota bacterium, assembly GCA_903922605.1. Classification (GTDB taxonomy): domain Bacteria; phylum Verrucomicrobiota; class Verrucomicrobiia; order Limisphaerales; family UBA9464; genus CAIVQB01. The sequence goes on along the minus strand of CAIXUG010000069.1, from coordinate 91,882 downwards.
GTCAGTCTTCCGCCGCTTCCCGCAGCGCATTCCGGAGCAGATCACACCCGAGTTTGTTCGCGCCGAGGTCGCCGCGGGTCGCGCGATCATCCCGAACAACATCAACCACCCCGAGTCCGAGCCAATGATCATCGGGCGGAACTTCCTCGTGAAGATCAACGCCAACATCGGCAACAGCGCCGTCGCGTCGAGCATCGAGGAGGAGGTCGAGAAGATGCGCTGGGCCACCAAGTGGGGCGCGGACACCGTCATGGACCTGTCCACGGGCAAGAACATCCACGCCACCCGCGAATGGATCCTGCGCAACTCGCCCGTGCCCATCGGCACCGTGCCGATCTATCAGGCCCTCGAAAAGGTGAACGGCAAGGCCGAGGATCTCACCTGGGAACTCTTCCGCGACACGCTCATCGAGCAGGCGGAGCAGGGGGTCGATTACTTCACCATCCACGCGGGTGTGCTGCTGCGCTTCGTGCCGCTCACGGCGAAGCGCATGACCGGCATCGTCTCGCGCGGCGGCAGCATCATGGCCAAGTGGTGCCTCTCGCATCACCAGGAGAACTTCCTCTACACCCACTGGGACGACATCTGCGACATCATGGCCGCCTACGACGTCGCCTTCAGCATCGGCGACGGCCTGCGCCCCGGCTCCATCGCGGACGCCAATGACCAGGCGCAGTTCGGCGAACTCGAGGTGCAGGGCGAACTCACCCGCCGCGCCTGGGCCAGGGGCGTGCAGGTGATGAACGAGGGTCCCGGCCACGTGCCCATGCACATGATCGAGGAAAACATGGCCAAGCAGCTCGAGTGGTGCGGCGAGGCGCCGTTCTACACCCTCGGGCCCCTCACGACCGACATCGCCCCCGGCTACGACCACATCACCAGCGGCATCGGCGCCGCGATGATCGGGTGGTACGGCTGCGCGATGCTCTGCTACGTCACGCCCAAGGAGCACCTCGGCCTGCCCAACAAGAAGGACGTGAAGGACGGCGTGATCACCTACAAGATCGCCGCCCACGCCGCCGACCTGGCCAAGGGCCATCCGGGCGCGCAGTACCGCGACAACGCCATCAGCAAGGCCCGCTTCGAGTTCCGCTGGGAGGACCAGTTCAACCTCGGCCTCGACCCCGTGACCGCGCGCGAGTTCCATGACGAGACCCTGCCGCAGGATGGCGCGAAGACCGCCCACTTCTGCTCCATGTGCGGCCCGCACTTCTGCTCGATGAAGATCACCGAGGACGTCCGCAAATACGCCGCCGAACAGGGCATCGCCGAGGAGGAGGCGCTGAAAAAGGGCATGGAAGAGAAGTCGCGGGAGTTCGTGGAAAAGGGTGCCGAGGTTTACGCGAAGGCGTAAACCGAAGTTCGGCTTCCATTCGGATTCTCAAAATCCCAAAGGGATTCAATCATTCAGCCCAGGGTTGGCCCGCAACGCGGGGCTACCCTCGGTCACGGGCCCACCCATTGCCTCAACCCTGAAAGGGTTGAATCAATCCCACACGTATCGTTCGTCGAATTCGATTTCGTAACGGCGCAACAACTGGCGGAACTCGTCCTGAAAGGAAACCTTGCGGTGGTGTTCCTCCTGTCCGGCAATGTAATCGCGCACCGACTGGATCTGCGAATAGCCGAGGGAGAAAATGCCATAGCCGCCTTGCCAGGCGAACTCTGCGAGGTCGGGCGATTTGGCCTTCAGCCATATCGATGAGCCGCGTTTGACCTCTTTGACCATCGTCGCCGCATCGCAGGTGCGGGCCAACGCACAGAGGAGGTGCACATGGTCTTCCGTGCCGCCAACATTGATGGGTTGGCATTCGAGATGGGTGAGGATGCCGCCCAGGTAGCGATGCAGTTCGTCGCGCAATGGTTTGTCCCGGAGGAAGGGCCGCCGGTCCTTGATGGAGAAGACCGTGTGCACCAGGATTTTGGCGAGTGATTGCGGCACCGTGAAAGAGTGGGGAAGGGGGCGGTTTGATTCAACCCTTTCAGGGTTGGAGGCATGTGTTCCCAGGGTAGCTGCGTGGCAGCAACCCTGGGCTGAATGATGGAATCCCTTCAGGATTCCCACCCGCACTCACTTGTTCAGCCGCGTGGATCGCAGGTTTGCAACCTGCAGCGGTCCAAGGTGTCCCAGTGGAAGCCCGAGAACACCATGCTTCACCCCACCGGCTCCGCTGCGGTCAAACGGCCAAGCTCAACGCACCCGTGACCGCTGGCCCTACTCGCTGTGCCATCCGCGCGGCATTTTTGAGAGCAGCATCCAGTTGACCCTCATTAAGGGGGCGGGTCTGGAGAGAGGATCGGGTTTTGTCCTCAAATGGGGGTGAACACCTAATGGCGCCCCCACGCCGCGGTGCTCACCTTCGTTCAATGAATGCACCAATGATTCACGGCGACGACACAAAGAAAATATATGAGTAAGAATCACGGACGAACATTGGACGGAAAGACCGCCGTAATCACCGGTGGCGCTACCGGAATCGGTCTTGCTGCGGCAAAGCGCTTCATCAAGGAGGGCGCCTTCGTGTTCATCTTCGGCCGCCGGCAGAAAGAGCTCGACGCAGCCGTGGCCGACCTCGGGCCCAATGCCCGCGCGGTGAAGGGCTCGGTCTCGGACGAGGCCGACCTCGACCGGCTCTACGCGGCGGTGAAGGCCGAGCGCGGAACCCTCGACATCGTCTTCGCCAATGCCGGGGCGGGAAGCCCGCTTGCCCTCGGCAAGATCACCGTTGAGCACATTGACGAAACCTTCGACACCAACGTGAAGGGAACGATCTTCACGGTCCAGAAGGCGCTGCCGCTGATGGACAAGGGCGGCTCGATCATCCTGACTGGATCGAGCGCCGGTACCACGGGCGCCCCGGCCATGAGCGCCTACAGCGCGAGCAAGGCCGCAGTGCGCAACCTCGCGCGGACCTGGGCGGCGGACCTGAAGGGCACCGGCATCCGGGTAAACGTGCTGTCGCCGGGCGCGACGGCGACCGAACTCGCGAAGGCAGCGCTAGGCGAGGAGGGCCAGAAGGCTTACGCCGCGATGACCCCGCTCCAGCGCATGGCCGAGCCGGCGGAAATCGGAGCAGTGGCCGCCTTTCTCGCCTCGTCGGACAGCAGCTTCATGACCGCCAGCGAGGTCGCCGTCGACGGTGGCCTGGCGCAACTCTGACGCGCTACGCTTGGCCGGTCACTCCATGGTCTGACCCCGGCGCGGTCGCTTTTCATAAAACACAACGAAGTAAAAAGCATATGAACACACAGGAGAATGTCCAGGTTGTGAAGGATTTCTTTGCAGCAATGGGCAGCGGCGATAAGCAAGGTCTGCTGGCGTTGTCTGCCGAAGATATCGAATGGATCATTCCAGGCGAGGACTGGCCGCTGGCTGGCACGCACCGCGGGCACGCGGGATTGGCGGAGTTGCTTCAAAAGTCCGAGATGCTGGAAACTTCAACAGAGCCTCTCGAATTCGTTGCGCAGGGAGACCGGGTTCTGGTCGTCGGCTTCGCAAGCGGGAAAATCATAGCCACGAATAAAACGTTCAAGGACAATTGGGTCTTCGCCATTACCGTTCGAAATGGCAGACTGACGAACATCCGGGAGTATATCGACACGCAAGCACTGGCGAGGGCCTCCGAGATGAGTCTAGGCAATGAAGACATCATCAGAACACTCTATGCCGCCGGAGAGGGGCCAGGAATGGATACCGGGAAGTTTGTCTCCTTTTTCTCGAAGGAAGGATACATGTATGACGTTCCTTCCGGAACAATGTTTCGCGGTAAGGCAATTGGCGACTCCATTGCCGCCCTCGCAAGGGCTTTTCCGGATCTCCACCGTGAGTTATTGGGCATCCACGTCACGGAGAGCGTCGTCGTCGTCGAGCTCAGAATCCGGGGAACGCATAAAGGTGAGCTGTCCCTTGGTTCTAACACGATAGCTCCCACGGGAATGGCAATAGATGTCCCGTGTGTCGATGTCTTTCGCCTCGAGAGTGGAAAGATCATATCCTTTAATTGCTACAATCTGCCTTCCGTAATGCAGCAACAGCTTGGCCTTGTCAGCAGCTGACCGGGCGGGTCGCTACGCGAGACCGGAACTGCGGCTGACCTGGCCTCCGGCGGCATCGCCGATGCCGGAGGGAAACCACCCGGTTTGACTGGCGCGATTAATCAGGCGGTTTGAAAACTACCACCGCCTTCGTAACACCCTCCGGGAAAATATTCTCCGAAAGAATCTTGCGCACCGCTTAACTGTTACTATTGTAGTCGCAGTTATGGCGCTCAACACACAGTTCTCGATTGCGGTCCACCTGCTGGTGGGGCTGGGCTGTGTAGAGGGCGGGACGACCACGTCGGGGCACCTGGCGGAGAGTGTGAATACCAGCGCCAGCTTTGTGCGGCGCACGCTGGCCAAGCTGTCGAAGGCGGGATTGGTCGAGACGACCACCGGCAAGTCGGGCGCATGTGGGCTCGCGAAGCGGCCGGAGCGGATTTCGCTGCTGGAGGTCTATCGGGCGGTGGATGCGCCGAAGGCCTTTGCCATCCATGCCTATGCGCCCCAGAAGGTTTGCGCGGTAAGCTGCAACATCAAGGCCGCCTTGGAGAACGTCTTGGCGAAAACACAGGAGGGGATGGAAGCCAGCCTCAGCAAAATCACCCTCGCGGACGTCATCGCCGACGTGCGACGGTAAATTTTTCATTTTAATTGTTACGATCATCGTAACAGAATCGTCAGCAAAACCAGTAAAACCGAACATCGAAAGAAACCAGTTATGAGCTCGAACATTACCAAGAAACTCACCGGCAAAGTCGCAGTCGTCACGGGTGCCTCCAAGGGCATCGGGGCGGGCATCGCCAAGCACCTGGCGGCGGAAGGCGCGTCCGTCGTCGTCAACTTCTCTTCCAGCAAGGCGGGGGCGGACGCGGTCGTCGCGGAAATCACCGCCGCCGGCGGCAAGGCCGTGGCGGTGCAGGGGGACGTCTCCAAGAAGGCCGACATCGACCGGCTCTTCGCCGAGACGGGGAAGACCTACGGCAAGGTGGACATCCTCATCAATAACGCGGGCGTCTATGAGTTCGGCCCGCTTGAGGCGATCACCGAGGAGCATTTCCACAAGCAGTTCAACCTGAATGTGCTCGGCCTGCTCCTCACCACGCAGAAGGCCGTCGAGAACTTCGCGCCGACGGGTGGCAGCATCGTCAACATCAGCTCGGTGGTCGGCGTCAACCCGTTGCCCGGGGCGGCGGTTTACAGTGCCTCGAAAGCGGCGGTGGATGGCATCACGAAGTCGCTCGCGAAGGAGCTGGCCGCCAAGAAAATCCGGGTCAACTCGATCAATCCGGGCATGGTGGAAACGGAAGGCGTCCACGCCGCCGGGTTCATCGGCACGGATTTCCAGAAGCATCTGGTCACCCAAACTCCGCTGGGTCGCCTCGGCCAGCCGAACGACATCGCGAAGGCGGTCGCGTTCTTCGCCTCCGACGATTCCGGCTGGGTCACGGGGGAGACGCTGCTCGTATCCGGTGGACTCCTGTGAGTTGCGAGTGACGAGTTGCGAGTTACGAGTGGGGCAACGGGGTTGGTCTGCGATGCGGGCCAACCCCTGAAACCGAACCGGAGTGATCAATTTGGAAGAGGGTGTTACGAAAGTTTTTGCAATCAACTGATGGGTAGCTAGCTACGCCGAAATAGGTGGGGTTGGTTGCAGAGGGGAGGGAATTGGGGTTCAAGCAGGGTCCAAATCCTTCTCGCGATGGCCGCCGCCGAGCTGCTGGACTAGCTGACCGATCATCATCAATAGGGCTGCTGTAGCGGCTTTTGACCGATGACATGGTCTAGCTCCACCTCTCCGCAGAGCAGGATTTCCTCCGCCATCTCCGTTCCCACTGTCCTTTCGGCTGAAAAGGAGCCCGGCTTCGTTTTCCTCAATTTCTCAGGGGTTGGAGCCAACTCTCCAAACCACTTTCGTAACGCCCTCTGGAAAACAGGAAAATAGGAAAGAAGCATCAGACGGAAAACGGTTCAGTTCCCTTCCTGTTTTCCTGTTTTTCAGATTCAACACTCTTCCTCGCCCGTGTGTTGGCCAGCTTGCGACCTCGGAGCGCGCGTGATTCACTCAGGCATGGCACTTCTGTATCCGACGATTATTCCGGGACTTCGCAGCCCTGCCGACCAGGTCAAGGGGCTCGTCTATTTCGGCCGCATGCTCGACAAGATCCGGCTCGCGTCGGCCGGCAAGCTGCCCGAGGGCTGGCAGGTCGCCCGGGGCGCGGCCATGAAGGCCAGCTTCGACTCCCGCTGCTGCAAATTCCTCCACATTGATTACGCCGCGATCGAGGCGGAAACGCTCAAGGGCGGCAGCGATGAGCAACTGCTCGCCTGGGCCTATGCCCATGGCCGTCAGCCGAGCGAGGATGAAATCGAGATTTGGAACGCCTTCATGTGCAAGCGCGGCTGGCGCGATTCCGGTACCCAGCGCCTGCACGAACGCCTCGCCGAGATCGGCCTGCCGCCGGGCACGGTGCTGACGATGTTCGAGTTCATCGATGTGGACGAAGGCCGGTTGCAGCCCGGTAAATAGGGCAGCCGCGACATCCTGTCGCGAAGCGTCGCCATTTCGTGACTGCTGACTGACCCACTGTGAGACCGGCAAGCAGCGGCGAGACCGGGACTACTTCAGCGTCATCAGATAGGCGAATAAGTCGGGGACTTGGGCCGGAGGCAGGCTTTCGAGCAATCCTTCGGGCATGATGCTGATCCTCTGGAAGCCGGCGCGTTTCAGGTTCGCGCGGAGCAGGCGCTGATCCTCGGTGTTGGGCTGACGGAGCGTCACCGAATCGGCGTCCTGTCCGGCGAGCAATCCCTCGATGACATCGCCGTCCTTGGTCTCGACGCGGAAGCGACGGTAGCCGGCCTCCATCGCCGCGTTCGGCGTGATGACATTGCGGAGCAGAGCTTCGAGGCCGCTGGCGCCCGCGCCATCGAGGGCCGGTCCGATCTTGCCGCCGCTGCCTTTCACGGTGTGACAGACGCCGCAGGTCGCGGTGAAGATCTGCTGGCCGCGCGCGCGATCCCCAGACTGGGCGGCCAGTGCATGGAACTGCACAAACTTCGCCTCGATCGCCTTGGCCTCGTCCGGCGTCTGCACCGGCGGAAGGTCGGCGGTGCGCTCGAGCTTTGCGCCGCCGTTGAGTTTGCCCCATGACTCGCCTGAGCCGAGGAAGACCAGCCCGGTCGTGCCGGCGGGCAGGGCGAGATTGGCTCCGGCGCGGATCTGGTCGGGAGTGCGGCACACGCTCCAGACCCGGAACTCGGAGAAATCACCGGCAGTGCCACCGGCCGGGTTCGAGCGGAACGGCGTCAGTTTCTCAAACTTCCGCGTCTCCTTCGCGGTGCTGGTCGCGTTCAGTTCGCCGTTGAGATAGAGGCGGAAGGTGCCGTCGGCGTCGCGGGTGAAGGCCAGGTGCGTCCATGCCTCGGCGGCCGTGGGCTTCGTGGCGACGACGATGTCGTTGACGCCGGCCACCCAGATGCGGAAACGGCTGTCGTAGAAGTTGGCATCGAGCCCAGTGGGGCTGCCCAGGAGGGAATCCTCGTTGTTGATGCCGGGAGCGAGTTTTACCCAGCACTCCACGGTGAAGGGACCGTCCAGCGTCAGCTCCGTGTTCACATAATCACCATCGCCGCCGGCGAGGCGCAGCACGGGCTTCAACGACGAACCCAGCTCCGCGACGAGCCGTTTCACCGTGGCATCGTCAGGCAGCACGGTGGCGAGCTTGTCGAGCGTGTAGCCTTCCAGTTCATCCCGGGCGATGGCTCCCGAACCAATGGCGACCACAAGTTGCTTGGCGCTCGCGGCAGAACTCGCGAGGCGATCCACCACGGTCTTGCGCAGCGTGGGCGTGAGCGAAGGCCAAACTTCGAGCAGGGCCGAAACCGCCGTGTCGCCCTTGCTGGCGGCGAGCGTGGCAATCGCCTCGCGACGGACCGGTTCATTGCCGCTGCTGGCGAACTGACGGAACACATCCACGCGTGTCGAACCCGACTCGCGCAGCGCGCGCAGGAGAGCCACCTGCGCATCGGGCTTGGCGTTGGGACGCGTCGCGGCAGTGAGCAGTTCATTTTCCAACCCGGCCAGATGGAAGCCGGTCGCGAGCTGGGCCAGCAGCGCCTCGTTGGCCTCGCTGCCGTCGCGGGCGACCAGCGCCTGGGCCGCTTTCGTTAGCAGCGGCGCCAAGGCTGCCTGATCCTTCAGTCGCGAGCGGTTCGCATAGAGCAGGCGGAGCACCGCCGGGTCGTCGAAGGAAGACTGCAGCGCCGAAAGCACAGTGGGATCGCCCGGGTAGGTGGCCAGCAGCAGCAGTCCTTCGTCGGAGAGCCGTTCGTTGGCCTGGCTAGGGATTTGACGCCACTTCAGGACATCGGCGGCCAGGTGCCGGGCCCCATCGGCACCGTCCAGGGCCAGCGCGGCAAAGGTGCGCTGGGCAGGGGACAGGGGCCGGGAATCATGATCTAGGAAGTTGCGGACGAGGTCCGGGTATTTCTCCAGCGTCCGACGGCGCAGGTATTTCTCAAACTCCGGGAAGTAATTCGGAGCCTTGGCCCACGTTCCCGCTTCGCTTGGCGCCGTGGTGGTCAACAGGTAGGCCGTGGCCAGCGAGTTGATGGCGGCAAACCCCGGTTCGGTTTCGCCCCGGGACAACAGCCGCGCCATGACCCGGATGCCCTCCTGTCGGACCAGGGCGTCCTGTTCGCCCAATGCCGCTGCACCCAGATTCAGGGTGGCAGTCGCATCAAATTCGCCCTGACCCAGTGCCCGCAGCGCTTCCTTGCGAAGCGACCGGTGCGGGGCCTTGCTCAGTTTGCTAAGCTGCGCCAGTTCGAGCTTGTGCAGGCTTTCCAGGCACCACAGGGCGCGGATGCGCAGGTCGGTCGGTTGGGCTTGGTCCAACAGCAGCTTTGCCAAGGCGGGGGCAAGGGAGACGGCCTGGCGGTCCACGATCTCCTGCCAGGCGGCGTTGACCTCCCAAGTGTCCGCGGCCTTCAGGCTCGCGAGGAGTTGGGCATCATTTGCCTTGTAGAGGTTAGGGATGTTGGTGCGCGTCGGCTGCGATTCGTGACGGATGCGCCACACACGGCCCCGGGTTTTGTCGCGCTCGGGATGATTCCGGGGCACCTCGTTGTGCGAGATGATCTTGTTGTACCAATCCACGATGTAGAGGCAGCCATCGGGGCCAAAGGTCATCGCCACCGGGCGGAACCACGGATCACTGCTTAGCACAAAGTCGGGCAGATGTTCGAGCTGCCAGCCATTCTGGAAAGTTTCGAGTGACGAGTTTCGAGTTTCGAGTGGTTCCACGCCGCGGTGGACGCGGATGGCCTGGACTTTCCGGGTGATGGGATTGTTGAGGAAGAAAACGTCATGCCATTCGCCGGGGAAGCTGTCGCTGCCCTCGCTGAGGGCGAGGCCGCTCAGACCGGTGCCGCCCATTTCTTTCTCTCCCGTCTTGGGGAACGGCGGGGCATAGGGGCGCGGCACGTCATCGCCGCAGAGCGGGTAGGAGGCGCTTTCGAGAAAGGGCATCATGGGCCAGCCCTGGTCGTTGGCTTCCTGGATGAACGCTTCGCCGAAACGGTCGATGACCAGGCCCCAGATGTTGCACGGCCCCCAGCCAATCGTCTCGAACTTGCTGCCATCCGGCCGCCAGCGCGCCAGCTTGGTCTTGTTGAACTCGGTCACTTCATGGCTCGGCGTGGTGACTTTGGAGTAGTTGAACGCCCCCTGGGCCAGCCATAGCCAGCCGCCGGGCGCGCGAGTGAACTGGTGGGGGAAGAGGTGTGAATCCTCGATGCCGAAACCGGTCAGCATGTTGGTGTAGCCGTCCGCCTTTCCGTCGCCGTTGGAGTCCCGGTAAAAGCGGACTTCCGTGCCATATTGGACATAGGCGCCGTCCTTATACGGCAGCAGTCCGAGCGGCATCACGAGTCCGTCGGCAAACGTACGGGCGGTCTGCCGTCCCGGCGCGGTGGGCGTGTCGAAGACCAATACCCGGTCGCGTCCGCCCCGGGCAAAGAGCGCTTTGGCCTCCGCGCCGGCCTCGTTGGCATCGACCGGGTATTCCAGCGCGGTCATCGTCCACATACGTCCAGCATGGTCGAAGTCGATGGCGACGAACTTCCCGCCATCCGGCTCCGCCGCGACGAGTTCGATCTTGAAGCCCGGCGGTACGCTGAAGGCGGCCTGCTCCTCCTCGGGCGAGAGCGGCGAGTCGTGCGGGGGCGCGGGCGGTTCTGGCGCACCCACGAGCTGGGGATGCCCCGGCAGTTCCTCGATCGTGATGTCCTTGAAAGAAGCCTCGGTCGCGCCGCCGCCATGCACCTGGAAGCCGATCTTGCCGCTGCCGATGATGCTGTCGTCCGGCTCGAAGTAATCCACCCCCACGATGCCGTTGAGCCAGGTGGTGATATGGTTTCCATCGGCGCGGATCACGTAGTCGTTCCAGTCATTGCGCTTCAGGCGCTTTTCCAGGCTGGCGATGTCCGACCAGACGAGCGTGCGGTTACGGCGTGACTCGTCGTAAAGGCTTCCCCACCAGTTCGGATCGCCCAGGTCGCACTGGTAGCCGGCCATTTCGGAACTGCCGGGCACGCGTTCGCTGCGCATCTGCACGCCGCTGTTCACAAAGCCCGTGCCCGTGAGCTTGAACTTGGTGCGGAAGACGAAGTTGGTGAACCGCCGGGTCGTGGCGAGGAACTCGTTTTCCTTCACCGTTTCCTTCAGCGAGCCACCGATGATCGCCCCGTTCTCCACGCGCCAGAGGCCCGGCTTGCCTTCCCAGCCGTCCAGCGTCTTGCCGTCAAACAGGGAGACCGGCTTGGGGATGGCCCCCGCGCCGCTCTGGGCACCAACGGGTGTTAACAGGGTGAAAAGCGCGCAGAAAGTCAGGGCCAGGCGGTAGGGGTGCGGCATATCAGGAAGCAAGTGACGTGGACTGTGCGACCGAATTCGGACGAAGTTCAAACGGGAATGGGATTGCCCGGTCTAAGAATCGCTTGTCCACCGCCGCCACTTCGCCAAACCTCCGTCAGCCAAGTTTTTCCCGCGCGTGAACTCCCTTCTTACCCCCGAACTGCTCCGTCGGCTGGAGCAGGTGCAGCTTCTCGCCGCGCGCCGGGCCAAGAGTTCGCTCAAGGGCGAGCGCCGCAGCCGCGCCCGTGGCTTGAGTGTCGAGTTTGCCGATCACCGCAACTACGTTCTGGGCGATGATTTGCGCTACCTCGACTGGAACCTCTTTGGCCGACTCGACCGACTGTTCCTGAAGCTGTACGAGGAGGAGCGCGAGCTGCCCGTCCGCATCTTCCTGGATGCCAGCGAAAGCATGAACTTCGGTGTGCCCACCAAGTTCGACTTTGCCCGGCAGATTGCCGCCGCCATCGGCTACGTCGCCGTCTGCGGCTTTGACCGCGTCAGCGTGAACGTCTTTCCCGATGCGGCAACCACCACCGGCAACAGCGAGCTGGCCTATCGCAACGCACTCCGCTCGGTCCGGGGCAAGAAGTCCGCGATGCAGTTCTTCCAGAACCTTTCCGCCCTGTCGGCATCGGGCAGGGCCGATTTCAACGGCTCGCTGAAACGCGGCGCCATGGAGGCGCGGCAGGCGGGCGTGGCCATTGTGCTCAGCGATTTCCTGGACCCCGCCGGTTACGAGCCTGGCCTGAACGCCCTCATCGGCCGCGGCTTCCAGATCAACGCGGTGCAGATCCTGGCGCCCGAGGAACTCACCCCGACCACCTTCGGCGATTTGCGGCTCGTGGACTCGGAGAGCGGCAGCGAGACCGAGGTGACCTTTGGCAAGTACCGCCTCAGCGCGTACCAGCAGAGTGTTGCCAATTACATCCAGCGCCTCAGTGAGTTTGCGAAGGGGCGAGGCTTCCGCTTCTTCAGTGTCAGCAGCGCGACCGATCTGGGTGATCTGCTGCTCAAACAACTGCGTGCCTCGGAAGTCTGGGGATGAATCGTTCTGTCATGTCTCGTCATACACTCATCAAACGGCTTCCACGCCGGAGTTTCCTGCTGCAGGGTGTGGCGCTGGGGCTCGGCGCCTCGGCCATCGCCCGCCTGCTGGCGGAGGACACGCTCACGCTGCCTTTTCTGAACGGTGAGCGGTCGCTCGTGAAATATCCGCAGAAGCGGCCCCTCATCCGGCTCACCACGCGGCCACCACAGTTGGAGACGCCATTTGGCGTGTTCAACGAGAGCCTGCTGACGCCGAATGACGCCTTCTTCGTCCGCTATCATCTCACAAACTCGCCGCCGCGCGCGGAACTGCTCCAACCGGATCGGTTCCGGCTCACGGTGAAAGGTAAGGTCACCACGACGATCACCCTCTCGGTAGAAGAGCTGAAGACGCACTTTGAGAATGCGGAGGTCATCGCGGTGAACCAGTGCTCCGGCAACAGCCGAGGCTTCTTCCAGCCGCGGATTCCCGGTGGCCAGCTCGGTCACGGTGCAATGGGTTGCGCACGCTGGCGCGGGGTGCGTCTGGCCGATGTGCTGAAGGCCGCCGCTCCCGAAGCGACCGCGAAACAGGTCATCTTCAACGGGCTGGACACACCGTTCGTGCCGCAGACGCCGGACTTCCTCAAGGCCATCGCCGTGGACCAGGCGCTCGACCCGGAACTGCTGCTGGCGTTTGAGATGAACGGCGAACCACTTCCGTGGCTCAATGGCTTCCCGTTGCGCCTGGTGGTGCCGGGATACTACGGCACCTATTGGGTGAAGCACCTGAACGAGATCACGGTGGTGGACGACGAGTTCAAGGGCTTTTGGATGAATCCCGCCTACCGCATCCCCGATGAACCGTGCGGGGCCATCGAACCCGGCACGACGCCGAAGCGCACCATCCCGATCACCCGCTTCAACGTGCGCTCGTTCATCACGAGCATCGAAGAGGGAGCCACCCTGAAGGCCGGGGTGGCGACTCCGCTGCGGGGGATCGCCTTCGACGACGGCCATGGTATCCGCGAGGTGCTGGTGTCCGCAGATGGCGGGCGCTCGTGGCGTGCAGCGGAGCTGGGCAAGCAGGTGGACAGATACGCGTTCCGCGAATGGACGATGCCCTTCGCTCCGGAACGGGCGGGGAAGCTGACCCTCATGGCCAAGGCCACCAACCGCCTCGGCCAATCGCAGCCGATGGAACCACTTTGGAATCCCTCAGGTTACATGCGCAACTGTGTGGAACCGGTGAACGTCCTCGTTGCCTGACCATGAGAACTACCCAATTCATTCCGCTCTTGTCGGCCGGCATTGTCGGCGTTCTGGTTTCGCTCGCGGGGGTTCCCGTTGAGCCGGTGAAGAACCCTTTCGTCGCCGACGAGTTGAAGCTGCCGCCGGAGAAGCCCGTGCTGAAGGCGGCCGCCGGCGTCGAGCGGGTCACGGGCAACTGCCTTCTCTGTCACTCGGCGGAATACGTCACCACCCAGCCGCCGCTGCTGCGCGCCCAATGGACAGCCACGGTGGAGAAGATGCGGGGCAAGTTCGGGGCGACCATCCTGACCAACCAGGTGCCGGCGATTGTCGATTACCTCACCGCGAACTACGGCAAAGAGAGCCCGCCGAAGTAACGCCCCGACGCGATGAGCTTCCTCAGTCCACTGGCCTTCCTGTTCGCGCTGTCACTGCCGGCGGTGGTGGTCTTCTACCTGCTCAAGCGCAAACGGGTGGTGAAGCTCGTGCCGTCATCGCTGCTCTGGCAGAAGTTCCTCGCCGAGACCCAGGCCAGTGCCCCGCTCCAGCGATTGCGCCATAACTGGCTGCTACTCCTCCAGCTCCTGCTCTTGCTCCTGCTCGTGCTCGCGCTGGCCCGTCCCTACTTCGCCGGCAAGACCGGGGAGGCCGCGTTGCAGATCGTCATTATCGACGCCAGCGCCTCCATGCAGGCGACGGACGAGACCCCCAGCCGCTTCGAAAAGGCGCGCATCGAGGCGCTCCAGCTCGTGGATGGTCTGAAAACTGGCTTCAGCCAGGACAACCAGCAGATGCTGCTGATGGTTGCCGGTGCCAATGCCGAGGTGAAGCAGTCCGCGACCTCCGAGAAGGCGGCGCTCCGCCGGGCCCTGCAGGCCGCCCAGGTCACGGATTCACCCACGCGTCTGGCCGATGCGCTGCGCGTGGCGGAGACGCTGACGCGCGACAAGCCGAACGCCGAGATCCACCTCTTCTCTGACGGCGCGGGGGTGGACCTGAGCGAATTCGAGACGAAAGACCTGCGGCTGGTTTTCCATCGCGTCGGCACGCGGGGAAACAATCAGGGGATCGTCACGCTCGACGTGAAGCCGAATCCGGAAGACCCGGCCAAACGGGCGCTCTTCACCAGCATTGCGAATTTCTCGGACGCTTCCGTGGACACCACGGTCGAGCTGCTGTTTGACGGCCAGCTCGTCGAGACCAAGCCGGTCACCCTGGGGGCGACGAACACCACGCCGGTCGTTTTTCTGGCCGCGCAACCGCGGGATGGTGTCTTCACCGTGCGGCTGACAGCGAAAGACGACCTCGCCGCCGACAACCAGGCGAGCGTCGTCAGCCTGCTGCCGCAGCCCGTCCGGGTGCTGCTGGTCACCCGGGGCAACCGCTTCCTCGAAAAGGCGCTCGGCGGCGCGGCCCCGAACGTCGAGCTGGCGACGGCCACCGACTTTACGGAGACAGGGGCGAAGTTCGACCTCGTGGTACTGGATGATGTTCCGCCTGCCGCGTGGCCAACCGGCAACGTGCTCGCCATCCACGTCGCCAGCACGAACTGGTTCGACGGCGGCATTGGCGGCCTGGAGGCGCCGCCCATTGTGGACTGGAAGAACACGCATCCGCTGCTCCGGTTTGTGAGCTTCGACAATGTGCAGATCGCCTCGAGCCTGGCGATCCGGACGCCGTCGTGGGCGGTGTCGTTGGTGGATTCGCCCACGTCGCCCCTCGTGGTGGCTGGTGAACTGGGCCGCCAGCGCATCGTCTGGATCGGCTTTGACACGCTGCAGAGCACCTGGCCGCTGCGGATCAGCTTCCCCATCTTCATCGCCAACGCGGTGGACTGGTTGAATCCCGCCACCGCCAAGGCCGACCGGTTCCAGCTGCATGCGGGTGATGCGTTCCGGCTGCCACTCGGTGATTTCGGTCAGCCAACCTCGGCAACAGTCACGACTCCGGATGGTGCGGTGAAAGAAATCCCCCTGGGACCGCAGGCCCGTGAACTGGTCTTCGGCGACACCTCGAAGCAGGGCACCTACCGGATCGCGCTGGGCACGAACCAACTCGCCTTTTGCGCGAACCTGCTTGATTCCGCCGAGAGCAACATCACACCCCGCAATGAACTGAGCCTGGGCCGCCATGGCGAGGTCACCGCGACGACGCTGAAGCGCGCCAATCTCGAGTGGTGGCGCTGGTTCGCTGCGGGCGCGCTGGCGGTGATGATGGCCGAGTGGTGGTGGTATCACCGGAGGACCGCGTGAAGAAGGAAACCGAGTCGGGAACTCCCAAGACAAGGCGTTGGAGCCTGAGTTTGATCGTGGCAGTCTTGATGGTTGCTATTGGTTTATTCGGTTCTTACCTCGGCGATCGCCCTCATAAGGTTCGGCCTGTCGTTCTCTATTGCGCTCAAGACCAGGTTTTCGCCGAACCCATTCTTCGTGATTTCGGGAAGCAGACCGGCATCCTGGTGCTGCCGGTCTTCGACAGCGAGGCGGTGAAAACTGTCGGACTTGCCAACCGGCTGCTGGCGGAGCGGGAACACCCGGTCTGCGATGTCTTCTGGGGCAACGAGGAGTTTCGCACGCGTCAGCTCGCGGCGTCCGGTGTGTTTCGGGAGACGAACGGCTGGGCGGCTTTTGGCCAGCGCAGCCGGCGGCTGGTGGTAAACACCAACCGGCTTGCGTTGGCGGACTATCCGCATTCGCTGATCGAACTCACCAATCCCCACTGGCAGGGCCGGGTTGCGCTCGCCTTTCCCCTGTTTGGCACGACGGCGACACATCTGCTCGCGCTACGGGATCGTTGGGGGGAGAGCAACTGGCTGGGCTGGTGTCGGGCGCTGGCGGCCAACCGGCCGTTTCTGGAGGAAGGTAATTCTCACGTCGTGCAACGGGTCGCGCGCGGTGAGGCCTTGGTGGGGCTCACCGATTCGGACGACATCGAGTCCGGCCGGCGCGAAGGACTGCCGGTGGCGGCCTTGCCGATCGGGCCGGAACTGCTGCTGATACCGAACACGGTTGCGGTTATCCGGGGCGGTCCGCACCCGGCTGCGGCGCAAAAGCTGTTCGATTACCTGCAATCGTCGGCCGTCCGTGAACGCCTCGTTGCGGCGGCGGCGCTGGAAACGGAGACCGCAGCCACACCGACCCTCCGGCCCGACTGGACGGCTCTTTTGCGCGATCTCGACCGGGCAACCGGCCAGCTCGGGGAGGTCTTCCGGCGATGAACTGGGTGCTGTTCCGCAATTCGCTGGGGGTCGGCTTCGGTGCGGCGCTGTTGGCGCTGGTCACTGGAATTGCGGTTGCGCTCGTCGCGCTTGCGCAGGCCCGGTTTCGTCCCGCAGTGCTGGTGTTGGCGGCGGCCAATCTCGCCCTGCCTTCGTTTCTCAGCACCAACGCCTGGCTGGATCTCACGGCCAACTGGCGCGCGCTGGCAGCACCCGAGACGGTCGCCCTGCGCTCACTGCCGCTGACTGCCTTGGTGCTGGCGAGCCTGCTGTGGCCGCTCACGACTTTCCTCGCTTTGGGCGCGTGGTCAAAACTCCAGACCGAGCAACTGGAGGCCGAACCGCTGATGCGTGGCGGACGAGTGCTCCGGAGACTGCTGCTGCCCTCGGCGCGAGCGGAACTCGGCATCGCCTTCGTGGTGACCCTCGCCTTGGCGCTCGCGAATTTTACAGTACCGACCCTGTTTCAGGTGCGGGTCTTCACCGAGGAATTCTGGATCCGGTTCAACACGCAGTTCGACACGGCGGGCGCGTTGTGCGCCGCGTGGCCGTTGTTGCTGCTCCCATTGGGGCTGCTCGTGTTATTGCGAGGACACGCAGTCACCTGGCCGCGCCGCCAGACGTCGATTGAACCCGGCCTGCTGCGTCGGCAACTCGGCTGGCTGGGACCGGCGACATTTGCGGTCACCGTTCTGTGGCTGGGCCTCAGCCTGGTTTTCCCCCTGGTCCGCTTGGTGTGTGCCGCTCGCACCTGGACGGAACTGCCGGGAGCGGTCCAGGCGGGCGGAAATGCCCTCACCAACTCAGTGCTGCTAGCGACCGGCACCGCGACATTGATCGTGGTCGTAGGACTGGCTGCGGCTGGATTGTCAGTTCGCGTCCATCGCTCCACGGCGGCTCGCTTCCTCGCATCGTCGGCCATGGGCGGGGGATGGGTGCTCTTCCTTTTGCCGGGAGTATTCCTCGGCGTCGCGCTGATCTGGCTGTGCAACCGGCCGGGTTTGGGCGCGATCTATCAGTCGCTCGGGATCGTGCTGCTGGCGCTGGCGCTCCGGTATTTCGCCCCGGGACGGGCCTTGGTGACGCAGGCGTTCCTAAACGCCGACAGCGAACTGGCGGATGCCGCGCGCTCGGCGGGGGCCGGGCCGTGGCGCGTGCTCCGGGATGTGCAGTGGCCGCAGGTTCGCGGTGGAATCTTCGCGGCGTGGTATGCGGTTTATCTGCTGTGCCTGTGGGATGTGGAATCGGTGGTGCTCATCCAGCCGCCGGGCGGCGAGACGCTCGCACTGCGCATTTTCAACCTGCTGCATTACGGCCACGCGGCGCAGGTGAACGCGCTATGCGTTGTCATGCTGGGGCTGGCGGTGGCGCCGCTGGTGCTGTGGGGAGCGGGCAGGGGAATAAGTTCAAAATTCAAAATTCAAAATTCAAAAGCGGACACGGAAACTGGTGGGCAAATTGAAACCATCGATCAGGTCCGTCGTTCGGGATTTGTGACGCGCGGTCTGTTTGGAGCTTTGAGCTTTGTGCTTGGAGCTTTTCTCGTGGGTTGTTCGCCGAAAAATCAGGCCGAGGTCAAGCCGCTCAATTCCAAGCTTTTCTCCGCGGTGCAGGTGATCGGTGGGCGTGGCGTGGCGCCCGGGCAGTTCAACAAGCCGCGCTCCCTCGTGTGCGACCGCGACGACAATCTCTACGTGGTGGACATTACGGGGCGCGTCCAGAAGTTCGACCCTGAGGGCCACTGGCTGCTTCAGTGGCAGATGCCGCAGACCGACCTGGGCAAGCCCAAGGGCATGGGCCTGGACCACGACGGCAACATCATCGTGGTGGAGCCGCATTACATGCGGGTGAACCATTTCACGGCGCAGGGAAAGCTCGTGGCGCAATGGGGAATCAAGGGCACCAACGCGGCCGAGTTCATCCTGCCGCGCTCCATCGGACTGAATTCACGCGGTGAGTTTTACGTGAGCGAGTACACGCTGGTGGACCGCATCCAGCGCTTCAGTCCGGACGTCCTGACGGCGGCCAAGACGGTGGTGGGGAAGCCGGGTTCTCTTGATCCGAAGAATTATCTGAAGGGCATCATCGGCTCCCCGGGTACGGCGCACGGTGAGTTCAACCGGGCGGAGGGGCTGGACATCGACAGCCACGACAACGTCTTCGTCGCGGATTCTTGCAACCACCGCATCCAGGTGTTTTCCGCCGAAGGCAAGTTCTTGCGCGCATATGGCAAGGCGGGGTCGAATGGCGGCGATCTCAGCTATCCCTACGACATCCGCGTGGACGCCCAAGGACTTCAATACATCTGTGAATTTGGCAACAGCCGCCTGAGCGTGTTCGACGCGCAGGACCGGTTGGTCGAAGTCATTGGCGAAGCCGGCGGCGTGCCAGGGAAATTCGCGAACCCGTGGGCCATCGCCTTTGACTCGAAGGGGAACCTCTACGTGGCGGACTCACAGAATCACCGGGTGCAGAAGCTGATAAGGAGGAAAGGGTGATGAACTCAAACGCCAACCTCAAACTCAGTCGGTGGTGCGTCGCTGGTGCGTGGTTTTTTATGCTGACCAGCGGCCTGATTCTGTGTGCTTGTCCAGGGTGGCCGGCGATGGGAGCTGGCCTGGCTGGCGCCGCCCTTTGGCTGCGGAAGGGAGTTGACCTGGTTACACCGGCTGCTGCGTTGGCAGGATGTCTTTTAGTAACGGGATTTGAGGGTTTTGCGTTGGTGCAAGAGCACAAACACCGAAACCAAATTCTGCTGCGCCTGAAGCAGCGGCAGGCTGCCGAGCACGCTGTCGTCGCGACCAATTCACTTCCCCGGTTGATCACCCCGTGAACCTCCAATTCACCCAACCACTGCTGCTCGCGCTGCTGCTTCCTGCCGCGGCGTGGACGCTTTGGCTGGCGTGGCGGTCGGATGTCTCGCTGACACCATGGCGGCGCTGGGTTTCCACTTTGCTTCGCCTGGTGGTGGTGCTTCTGCTGGTTGGGGCATTGGCTGGGATGCAATGGAAGCAGCCGCAGGAGGGCATGAACACGTTCTTCCTGCTGGACCGTTCGGACTCGATTCCCTCGGCCCAGCAGGAGCAGGCGCGGGACAATGCCAACAAATGGGCCAAGGCCAAGAAGCTCACGGACAACGCCGGCTTCCTCGTCTTCGGGTCCGAGGCCGCATTGGAAACCACGGCTACCAAGGTTGCCGAGGCGGAGAAGATTCAGGCGGTCGTCGGCGGCGAACGGACCGATATCGCAGGCGCGATCCGGCTCGGCACGGCCGCGTTTCCCGAGGCGGGGCAGAAGCGCCTCGTCCTGTTCTCCGACGGCAACGAGAACATCGGCGACTCCATGTCGGCTCTGCTGGCGGCGAGGCCGCTCGGGGTGACCCTGGATGTGGTGCCGCTCGGCGTCGAACGCGGCGGCGACGTGTCGGTACAAAAGCTGGGACTCCCGGCAAACATCAAGAAGGGGCAGACCTTCGAGGCGAAGATCTTTGCCTTGTCCGACAAGGCCCAGCCGGCCAAGGT
Organism: uncultured Verrucomicrobiota bacterium; assembly: GCA_903922605.1. Classification (GTDB taxonomy): domain Bacteria; phylum Verrucomicrobiota; class Verrucomicrobiia; order Limisphaerales; family UBA9464; genus CAIVQB01. Next base: position 71,910 of record CAIXUG010000069.1, on the reverse strand, counting down.
GCGCCTCTTTCGCAATGACCAATTGCTGGGCGAGCAGAAGGTCCAGCTCGATGCGGGGAAGAATCTGTTCAGTTTTCCCCAGACACTCGCCGATCCGGGGTTCTACGGCTACCAGGTGCAGGTCGAGGTGGAAGGCGACACCGTGCCGCAGAACAACAAGGCCAGCAGCTTTGTTTCCGTGCGGGGCGATCCCCGGGTGCTGATCGTGAGCAGCGATCCCGAGCAGGACCGCACGCTCGCGGCGGCGCTGAACGGCGGCAAGTTGGACGTGAAGCTGGTCGGGGTGGAGAAAATGCCCGCCTCGCTCGCGGAGATGCAGAGCTACGACGAGATCGTGCTCTCCAACGTGGCGGCGGGCGACCTCGGGCGTGATCTGATGCAGATGCTCGAGAGCGCGGTGCGCGACTTCGGCATCGGGCTGGTGGTCATCGGCGGCGACCAGGCGTTTGCGGCGGGCGGCTACCGGCACACTCCACTCGAAGAGGCGCTGCCGCTCGACATGGAGCTGAGTTCCAAAAAGGTGCTCCCGAAGGGCGCCCTCGGGCTGGTGATGCACGGCATGGAATTCGCCAACGGCAACCAGGTCGCGCGCGACATCGGCATCGCCGCCCTGGATGCCCTCGGACCGCAAGATGAGATGGGCGTGTGGCTCTGGGATGGCACGGAGCACGCGCTTTTCGACCTCCAGCCCGTGGGCGACAAACGGAAGCTGGCCACCGAAATCGCCGGGATGAACCAGGGCGACCTGCCGAGCTTTCATAACCTGATGGCAATGGCCAACGAGTCGCTGAAAAAATCCACGGCCAACATCAAGCACCTCATCATCTTCAGCGACGGCGATCCGAACGCCCCGAGCGACGCGCTGATGAAGGACATTTCCGCCCACCGGATCACCGTGAGCACCGTGATGATCGGCGGGCACGTGCAGCCCACGACGATGATCAAGATGGCCGAGCTGGGAAATGGCCGCTTCTACGACGTGAAATCGGCGGCCCAGCTGCCCCAGATCTTCATCAAGGAGGCGGCGGTCATCCTCAAATCCGCGATCATCGAGGATCCCTTCAAACCTCAGGTGGCGGCCGCGAGCGAATTGGTCCGGGGCATCGGTGGCGCTGAATGGCCGACCCTGCGCGGTTATGTGGCGACCTCCAGCAAGCCCCGGTCGGAAGTGGCGCTGGTGAGTGACAAGGGCGACCCGATTCTCGCGCACTGGCAGTTCGGCCTCGGTCGTACGGTCGCGTTCACCAGCGATGCCCGGCCCAAGTGGGCACAGGACTGGATGGGCTGGGGCAAATACCAGCAGTTCTGGTCGCAGACCATCAACTGGGCGCTGCGCCGCGTGGACACCGCCGATTTCAACACCGAGGTTTCGGTGGACAATGGGAAGGGCACGATTTCCGTCGAGGCGCTGGACGCGCAGGGCAACTACCGGAACTTCCTCAACCTCCAGACGGCAGTGGTCAATCCCAAGGGCGAGCGAGTGATGGTGAACCTGGAACAAACCGGGCCAGGCCGTTACGAGGCGAAGTTTCCAACGAAGGAAATCGGGGCCTATCTGCTCAACCTGCAGGAGACGCGCGACGGGAAGCTGGTCGGTTCGCAGGTGCTGGGTGCCAGCGTGAATTACTCGCCCGAGTTCAACGCCACCGAGCCTAATCTCAACCTGCTGCGCCGGCTCGCCGAGGCGGGCGGCGGACGCATCCTCGACCCGGCGACGGACAATCCGTTCCTGCTCGGTCGCCTGAAGACCTTTCAGCCGCACGATCTCTGGGAGGGCTTGCTGAAGCTGCTGGTGATCCTCTTCGTGCTCGATGTGGGCGTGCGCCGCGTGGACATCGACCGCGAGGAATGGGCCAAGTGGTGGGCGCGTACCCTCGGCCTGGGCGACAAACGCAAGGCCGCGCAGTCGCAGGAGTCGCTCGGCAATCTGCTCGCCACCAAGGATCGCGTGCGCAGCGTCAAAACCTCGGCCGGCACCGGCGAGGCGGTCAGCGTCACTCCTTCGGCGGAGCTGTTCCGCCCGAAACAGGCACCGCCAGTCACGGGCGCGCCCGGTTCAACACCCGGCGCTCCGGCGGACGCGGCGGCCCCAGCGGATGCTTCCGCCCCCACGAGCGCCACCAGCCGCCTGCTGGAGGCGAAGAAGCGGGCCCAGCGGAAACCGTAACCGTCCACTTGTAGCAGAACTGCCAGAAATTCTCACCGTTGGAGTTCAGAAAAACGCCGCTCCATTGGAAAATAAATAGAAGGTTCTGTGAAGAAAGGAATCTTACTAGTTGTTGTTGGGGTCGTGACGGTCAGTGCAGTGCTTCTGTTTAGCTGTATTGAAGTCATACCGCCACACGATCTGACTAACAACAGGGTGTTTTTAACGGAGCAACGAATCCGCCTTTTCTGGGAGAAAAACGGAAGACTTCCGCCCGATCTGAGCAATCTTCCGTTGTTGCCAGACCGGTATAACGACACGAAAGACGGATGGGGACGGCAACTGGAGTACAAAGTGGAGGGGAATAAAATCACACTTTGGAGCACGGGAAAAACTGATGCCGTTTCGTTACGGGATAGGGGTGTCACCAACATGTTCGACGTAACCAAACCACTTGATTCTAACACGACACGCCAGCCATAGCGGCTGGTTTCCCAAGGGAAGCAAGGCGCAAGCTTCTCGGCTGCGAACAATCTCAATTGCCTGTTTGCTCGGGGCATTCGTGCCGTCCACATCGTCGCCGAGCTCGTCGGCGGTGCTTCCACCCCCACGAGCGCCACCAGCCGCCTGCTGGAGGCGAAGAAGCGGGCCCAGCGGAAGCCTTAAACCTTCGCCATCTCCTTCAACACGCGGCGATCGACCTTCCCGCTGAGACCCTTCGGGAGTTCGGCCAGAAAATAAATCCTCACCGGCACCTTCAGGTCGTTGAGGTGCCGGCGGACAAACTCACGCAGATCCGCCTCGTCCACCTGGTTTCCGGGCCGCAGCGAAACCGCCGCGATCACTTTTTCGCCTGACACCGTATCGGGCAGGCCAAACACCCCCGCTTCGAACACCGCGGGATGCCGGTAGAGGACTTCCTCCACCTCCTGCGGTGCCACGTTGTAGCTCTCGCACACGATGATCTGTTTCTTGCGCCCCTGAAACCAGTAGTAGCCGCTGGCGTCGCGTTTCACGAGATCGCCCGTATGCAGCCAGCCTTGGCGCAGGGCAGCCGCAGTTTCCTCGGGGTTGTTCCAATACCCGACAAAATTGCGCGGACTGCGCACCACGAGTTCGCCGATCTCTCCATCGGGTGTCAGCCGCCCCTCGTTGTCCACCACGCGCGCCTCGCCACCGCCCAGGGGCACCCCCAGCGAACCCGGCCGCAGTCCGTCGGGCGGATTCGCGAGGATCGGACATGCCTCTGTCATGCCGAGGCCTTCACGCAGCGGCAGGCCGCACGCGTCCTGAAACTGGGTTTGCAACGCCACGGGCACCGAATCGCCGCCCGCCAAGGCCCATTGCAGCGAGCTCACGTCGCGCCTCCGCTTCAACTGCTCGACGACGACCGACTGCGCCATCGCCGGCAGCAGAATGGTGTTGGTGCAACGATGCCGCTCGATCGCATCCAGCACCTCTACCGGGTCGAACACCGGCACCAGTACCAGCGTGCCCGCCGCCAGCAGGGTGGGCAGAAGAACACAATACAGCCCGGAGGCATGCAGGATGGAGGTCACCGCGATCCCGATTCCCGACGGCCCGATGCCCCACATCGCCTCGGTCGTCGCCGCGAGCGTCCGGTGCGTATGCATGGCGCCCTTCGGTCGTGCGGTCGTGCCCGATGTGTAGATAATGAGCGCGGGCCAGTCCGGGTCGTTGGCCGGCAAGGCCGGCTCGTCGGGCGCCGGCATATCCTCCGGCAAGGCGGTCAATATCCGGCACGGATGACCGCTCGACGCCTGCGCCTCGGTCGCCACAGGCAGGAGCTTGGGATGTGCGAACAAAACCGAAGGTGTGGCATGCCCAATGATATAGGCGAGCTCAGGCGCCTTCATGCGCCAGATGACGGGCAACGCGATCATCCCGGCACGCCAACACGCCAGGTAAAGCGTGACCACCGTGATGTCGTTATCCCAAAGTACCCCGACCCGGTCGCCCGGCCTCAGTCCCTCGCGCAGCAACCACTGGGCGACTCCCGTGACCGTCCGGTCGAGCTCCTCATAGGTCACGGCTTCGGTGCCGCAGATCACCGCTGTTTTCTGCGGGTGTAATTTCGCTGCCGCCTGAAAGCGTCCGTCCAGTCCGGTGTGCACGGGAACAGTTCTTGGGGAAATCACGATCGAAAACCAACCATCGCCCACCCCCCGCACGCAACGTCAAACTGGCGGGCGGGGGCGCGTTCGCGTATTTCACGACTTCAGACCAAGTCTCGTCCATCCGTCGTGCCCCAGTTTCTTCATGGTCGCGATGTTGGCCTCATAGATGGCGCGGGCGTCGGGAAACGCCTGGACCGCGCGGCTGATGCTGGCTTCGCGCAGCAGGTGCAACATGGGGTAGGGGGAACGGTTGGTATAATTCTCGATGTCGTCCGGCGCGGTGCCGGCGAACTGGTACTGCGGGTGAAAGCTCGCCAACTGGATTTCTCCGGGAAGGCCGGTGTCTTCGATGGCGGCTTCGGCCGGAACGAGGAAGGCGTTGTAATCGGTAAAATCCGCCAGCACATCTGGATGAATCAGCAGGGTCGTGTCGATCTGTTCCGGCGGGGCCGCATGCAGGGCCTGCAGCTCGGCCCGGAGATCGGCCAGCAGCGTCGCCTCGTCCCGGGCATCGCTCACGGCGTAGCGGATCTGCCCCCGGACATGCACCGCCCTGGCGAAGGGGCAGAGGTTCAGGCCGATGACGGCTTTCTCCAGCCATTCTCGCGTGGCGCTGACGATGGCGTCGCTGGAACTGGTGGGCACGAGGATCACGGCAGGGGCATTTGAATCGACTGAGCGGGGGCGAACTCGCTGATCACCACTTCGGCGGAGGGAACCGTCGTGAGCAGGCCGGTCAGAACGACCGCCAGACCGGACGGGCGGAAACTCATGCGCCGGCTTTTTCCAGGGCGGCAGGCCGGGGCAGTCCCGCGATCAGCCGTTCCAGGCGGCGTCCGTATTCCACGAAATTCTCCCGCAGGGCGTCGTCCTGAGCCGAGGAATTGGCGTCATGAAAGACCGTGACCATGTGCGGCTCGATGCTGATGCCGGCATTGTACCCCCGGGCAATGGCGTCGGCCAGAATCCGCCGCACAGCCCCTTCGCCTTCGCCGGGCCAGGTATAGTCAGCGTCGTTGCGGGCCGGGTTCCAGCGCGCGTCTTTCACGTGGATGTGCGCCACCCGCTCACGCACATGGGTCCAGTATTCCCACGGGTCCTGCCGGGGCCACGGGAGCGGACGCGAGCGGTCGGGGTTGAAAATCGGATTGGCGGTGTCGAACAGCCACCGCAGGCCGGGCACCTCTTCCAGCAATTGCAGCGCATGCTGCCAGCTCATGCCGCCGTGATTCATGCAGTTCTCATGCAGCGGCTGGATGCCGGCTTCGAGAAACAGGTCGGTGACCACCCGCAGCCGGTGGATCACCTCTTCGGGGGTCCGGTCGTCGGTGTCCTGCGGCTTGTAGCTCATGATCCGCACGAAACGGCTCCCCAGGCGCTGCATCCGGGGAATGGTCCGGCGGACCTCGGCCAGGGTCGGGTCGAGGGGATCGGTGATCCGTTTCGACCAGTTCATGATGGTGGAGGCGAAGCAGTAAACTTCGACGCCCGCCGCGCCCAGCTCCGTCACCGCCTGTTCAAAGGCGGCTTCCGGCAGGTCGTGCAGGTTGGCCTTGGGAAACCCGGCCACCTCGACACTGCGGGCTTCGAGCTGCTGCCAGCCCAGCTCCCGGGTCGCCCGAAGCTGGGACGCCAGCCGGTTACCGGCCTCGTCGCCTATGCCACAGAGGATCATGCGCCAAACATTGCCACGATTTTTCGGCGTGAAAGCAAAAAAAAGCCACCCACAGCGGGGCGGCTCGTTAAAAAATGTCGCTTTTACTTCTTGCCCGCAGCCGGCTTCACGCGAGCTTTTTTGCGTTTCTCGTAAGCGTTGCGACGACGACGTTTCTGTATTTTGTTGGATTGTTGACCCATAGCTGTTTTCGATTTCCAAAGATGACTACTTTTTCACGCCGCAAAGTGCGGAGTTACGGCATCCGGTTCAACTCCTTTTTCCCAATGCTGCTCGTAAGCCTACTGGCTTGGGGCTGTGCTTCCACGCCGGAGGACAAGAAAGCCAAGCAGGAAAAGGAGGAAGTGGCCGCCCTGCGCCTGCACCTGGAGGCCAGTGAGACGGGCAAAACGGTGTCCGTGCTCCGGAGCAGCCCGGTACGGATGCAGGTCGAAAGCGAGGCCTTTCTGGACGAGCGCGATGTCAAGACGGCCAGGCTGACGGAGGTATTCGGCGGTTTTGCCATCGCGATCGAGACTACCTCCCACGGGCGCATGACTCTGGAAGCCGGCAGTGTGACGCGACAGGGACGGCGCATGGCCATCGCCTGCACATGGGAAACCGGAGACGGCAAGTCCACCGAAACCCGCTGGCTGGCAGCACCGGTGTTCCGGCACCCGATGCGGGACGGCTATTTCACCTTCACCCCGGACTGCTCCCACGAGGAGGCCGAACATATCGTGCGCGGCCTCAACAACGTCGCCGTCAAACTGGAGAACCAGCAGAAACCGGGCAAGAAGCCGGAGAAGGACGACCTCCAGTCGCAGCCCAGCTCCGCCGAGGAAGCCATCAAGGCCTATAAGGAGGGCCGTTGATGCGGCGGTTTCGGGGCGCGATGCTGATGGCGCTGCTGTGCCTGGCGGCTGAGCTGAATGCCGGCGCAGTTTTCCAGCTCCCGACTGCCAATCGTGCCCTCTTCGAGGCGGATGGCGGGGAACGTTTCTTTGTCGGCACGGTGGGCAAGCCCTGGACCAGCGGCCAGTTTGGCTGCGTCCGCAGCGAGGGCTATCAGTTTCACGAGGGGCTAGATATCCGCTGCCTGCAACGCGACAAACATGGCGAACCGACCGATCCGGTCAGCGCCACTGCCGACGGAGTTGTTGCCTACCTCAATTCCAAGCCGGCGCTTTCCCCTTATGGGAACTATGTCCTGCTGCGGCATCACGTGGAGGGCCTGGAAATCTATTCGCTTTATGCGCATCTCAGCGCGATCAGGTCCGGCTTGAAGGCCGGCGATGTGGTTCGTACGGGCGAGCAGATTGCCACGATGGGCCGCACTTCGAACACCCACCAGCCGATCACCAAGGATCGTGCCCATTGCCACTTCGAGCTCGATCTGCTCGGCACCGACCGCTACGTGCAGTGGCATCAGGCCCGGCTGCCGGAGCAGCGCAACGACCACGGAGTCTTCAACGGGTTCAACCTCTTCGGCATCGATCCGGCGCAGGTGTTGCGGGAGCAGGCACGGCTCGGCACCAACTTCAGCCTCGTCCGCTTCCTGCAGGCGCAGCCCGAGCTGTGCCGGGTTGCGGTCCGCGTAAAGAGTTTCCCGTTCGCCCGCCGCTACGCGCCGCTGGTGTTGCGCAATCCGGTGGCGGAACGTGAGGGCATTGCCGGCTATGAGCTTGGCCTGTCCTTCAACGGCCTGCCGCTCCGGATCATCCCCCGGGCCGCCTCGGAGCTGAAATCACCGGCCAAGGTGGCGCTGCTGTCGGTGAATGAGGCCGAGCTGAAGTCGCGTCCCTGCGGCAAGATTGTTTTCAAACGCGGGGAGGCGTGGACTTTCTACGCCCATGGCCAGCAGGTGATCGACCAGCTCACGTACTGACCCGATCGGAACTTCGGCGCTGTACCAGCACCGAAAAAGCCCGGCCCAGATGCTCCGGGTGTGTGAGTGTCTGGAACTGGCGCACGCGCGCGGAATCCCAGGGCGCAAAATCCCCGGGACTTTGTCCGGTTCGGCCCATGATCTGCGTCAGCCACTGGCGCTGGGTCACAAAGGCGTCCGTGTGCAGTCCGGCTCGTTCGCCGGCCTGCCTAAGGGCGGAGAAGTTCACCTGCGCGGTCAGATCCTGCTCGCCTGGCTGCGCCAGCAGGTTCTCCGCGAAACGGTGCTGATGGTAGCCGCGCAGCGTCCCGGCGGACCGTTGCGGCAGGAAAAATTCATCGGCGAGCAGCCCATAGTCGTCCGTGACCAGCCAGCCTTCGCTCAGGGCGGTAGCGGCGTTGCGCCACCAATCGGTGATGGCGGGACTGATTTCCGTGCTGAAGCCATCGGGCAATACGGCGAGTAACTCGGTTGGCAATTCAGGCAGGAGCGAGAGAAGGGGCGGGGCGGGGGGATGCTCCAGACGGTGCCAAACGAATCCATCCGCCCCGGCCGCGACGCCCCATTCGAACCAAGTCTTTTTCCCCGCGTCCCAGCCCAGCCGATGCACGGGCAGCGCGTCGAGCAGCTCGTTGGTGAAGATGATTCCGCGCAGCGAGTCCGGCGTGAAACTATCCAGCCAGCGAACCTTGCCAGCAAAAGGGGCGAGATGGGTCGCCTGCCATTCGCGACGGGTAGGGGAGGGTTCGGCAATGACGTACTCGAGCCGGGCGAACAGCGTCGGCTGAAAGCGTTTCAGCCAGTGGAGAATGTCTGCGGCCAGCCTGCCATCGTGGGCGCCAGCCTCGGCGATCTGGACCGGGCCGTCCAAGCCGGCCAGCCATCCGGCAAACTGGAACGCAACCAGTTCGCCAAAGAGCGATCCGACGCTGACGCTGGTGTAGAAGTCACCCCGCTTGCCGACGGCCAACCGGCCCCGTTCGTAGTAGCCGAGGCCCGGCTCATACAGCGCCAGTTCCATGAAACGCGCGAAGGGAATGTCCCCACCAGCCTCCGTGATCGCTTCACGGATCAGGCGGCGCAGTTCGCTCGGTGCGTCCAGGTCGGTCACGTGAAGCGATTTTGCCGAAGAGACCTGAAATCGGCGACAGTTAAGCACTCAGCCTGTGCGCAGGCAGGCCACATCGCCCCGGCCGTTGCGCACCTAGATGCGGTGCCCCGCGTAGGTTGGCGGGGTCCAGGGTCTTCAAGAGCTGCGCTCGTCCCCCATAACGGAGCGTTGGTGAGAGTCCGCGCTTTTCCAGACGGACCCCGCACCTCCTTGCCCTGCCGCCCGCGTTGCCCGGTGATTCAAACCACCGGCACAACGGGGCGGCGTTCAGTGACAGTTCAACACGTGAGCCTCACGGTTTTGTAGTGAACGGACTTACTGACAGCGAAGCGCTATCTTGGAGACGGAAGAACCCGGTCGCGCTGTCCGCAGGCACACTGGCGGTCTGGTCAGGGGTGACCACCACATCCAACCATAAGGAGTCGGTGACATTCACCTTCCGTTGCACAGTGTACGGAGCAGCGCCGCCCGTCCAACTCAGCGTCAAGGTCGCGCCATTCGGCGAAACAGCCGTGAACTGCAACGGAGCCACGACGTCAATGCTGCCGAACAATCCGTGATCTTCAACCGCCCCGCCCCCCGCGATGCCGGCGGTAAAGTACAGGGTGTTGGTGCTTCCGCCGTTCCCGCCATTCCCAAACTTCAACCCCCACAGGCCGGGTATCGCAATCGGATTTCCGTCGGCGCCCTTCACGGTGCCCAGATAAAGGCCGGTCAGCGGATCGAAGGCGTTGATAACGCCATCGGCGAAGTTGCCAACGAGCAGGTCGCCACCCCAGGGCCCGAATCCCGCCGGCGCCATGGCAAGGCCCCAGGGCGAGTTTAGAGTGCCATTGGAGATCAGGCGTCGGAGCAGATTTCCGCCGGTGTCGAACACATCGACGTAGCCATTGCCCGGGCCGCCGACATCGTCGTGCTTGTCCGCATCCTGCTTGGCGTACGTCACATAAAGGCTGCCCCCGAAGTTCTGGATGTTAAATGGGGCGAAGCCCGCCGGAATCGTCGGGTCGGCGAACGATCCTGCGAGGCTGACGGGGGTATAATTCCCATCGAACACGTCAATGGTGCCCGCATTAAAATTGGCGGCGTATAGATAGTTGCTGGCGCCCACGCTGCCGCTGGCCAGGGCTTTGTAAACGGCGCCCGCCACCGAGTTATCCACCTTGAGCACGGCGTCACTGCCGCTGGCCCAGCCGGAGATGGTGCCATCCTCGGTCGCGAAGATGAATTTGGCGGGCGCGCTGGAGGCTCCTGAGGCGACGGTGAAATCAACCGTGCCATTGAAGATGATGCCGGTCGGCGAGGCCGGACCCGGGCTTCCGGCGGGCGGCGGGATGGTGACCACGAGCGACTGGACCGCGCCGGTCGAATTGTAGACTGTTGATAGTCCGGAATGATTGTCGGAAATCCAGAAGGGGCCGCTGGCGCTCGTGGCGATGCCCCAGGGATTGACCAGATTGGTGTCAATGACGCTGGCCCTGCCGGTGATGTCGGACACGAGGTCGTGTTCGATGACCCCGGGAAAATTCAGCGGCAGCACACTCAGGCTGCCGAACAGGCCGTGATCTTCCACCGCACCGTCGCCCGCGATTCCGGCGGCAAAGTAAAGCGTGTTGGTGTCACCGCCATTGCCGCCATTGCCGAACTTCAGGCCCCAAAGGCCGGGATTCGCGATGGCGTTGCCACTGGCGTCTTTCAAAGTCCCCAGGAAGGCGCCGGACACGGGATCGAAGGCGTTGACGCGGCCATCGGCGAAATTTCCCACCAGCAAATCTCCCGCAAACAGACCAAACCCGCCGGGAGCGATGGCCAGGCCCCAGGGCGAGTTCAGCGCCCCATTGGAGATCAGGCGTCGGAGCAGATTTCCGCCGGTGTCAAAGACGTCGACAAATCCGTTGCCGGGACCGCCAACATCGTCGTGTTTGTCGGCATCCTGCTTGGCGTAAGTCACATAGAGACTGCCCCCGATATTCTGGATGTTGAAGGGGGCAAAGCCTGCCGGAATGGTCGGATCGACAAATGAACCGGTGAGGTAAGCGGGGGCATAATTCGCGTCGTAGACGTTTACCGTTCCGCCATGGAAGTCGGTCGCATAGAGGTAGTTGCTTGTCCCGACGCTGCCAGTGGCCAGCCCCTTGTAAACCGTCCCCGCGACAGAATTGTCCACTTTCAAGACGGCGGTGGCGCCGCTCGCCCAGCCGGAGATGGTGCCATCCTCGGTCGCGAAGATAAATTTGGCGGGAGCGTTGGAAGTGCCGGACGTCACGACGAAGTCGACCGTGCCATTGAAGATCATGCCCGTGGGCGCGGCGGCATTGGTGCCTCCGGCGGGTGGCGGGATCGTGACGACGAGGCTCTGAATTGCACCCGTCGAGTTGTAGAGCGTGGACAGGCCCGTGTGATTGTCCGCCACCCAGAAGGGGCTGCCCGAACTCGTGGCGATCCCCCAGGGATTCACCAGATTGGTGTCCGTCACTGCGGCGAGCCCCGGAATGTCGGAAACCAGATTATGCTGCTGATAGGCGCTCTGGGCGAGGGTGGAACCCTGCCAGATGCCGCAGGCCAACCAACCAACCAGGCCGGACTTGCGCCAGCCCTTCCCAACCAGACTTTTTGAACGAGTCAGCCAACCGGTATATGATAATTTCATGGATTGCCCCTTTCATGGGATGTGTTTGTGTTTGTGGTGTCAGGCGCCCCGCCGGTTGGAACGGGACGTCTCGACAAAAGTAAGATGGATCAAGCGTGTGTTCTGGCAAGGCCTTTCACTTTTCCTTCATCCGGTTGCCGCCGTCGCCAGTATCGGCTGCCCAATTTATTGCTGCTGTTGAGTTTGGAAGTTCATGAGCCGGGGCGGGTCCGCGCACTCACCTCTCCGAGGCCGCCCTTGAGACACCCTCGTCCTGCACCAGGGTCCAATCACCATCGGGGTTGTATTCCTTCAATGAGGCCGCAATCCGGGTCGACTTCGGGCCCAGATTCCGCTGATACACCTTGCCATCCTGATTGACGATGAAGGTCATGATCCCCGACTGGTCCCAGTTCTCGGGATACGCGACCAGCGCGAATCCCCCCGTCATGAGACCATGACTCAGGTAATCCTGCTTTCCGCCGGGGGCGTCCTTGCCCTGCCGCGTGAGGATCCGAAAATAATAGCCGTGAAAGGGATGCGGCCCCGCGCCCTTGTGCGCCTCGTAACCTTCGGCATGGGCTTCCGCGACCAGGGGGCCGAACGGACTGGCTGTCTCGTTCCCCGTCACCGGCCAGTAGAGGCCATCCTTCTGGCCCGGTGTGCTCTTGAATTTCCGCGCATATTGGACCATTCCATCCACCCCCGGGGTCGCTGCGGAGAACTGTCGCTGCGCGGCCACATAGGCGCGGCAGACGCCAATGGCGTTGAGCTCATCTTTGCCGATATGGCGGTTGATGATCTCCTCTTTGCCTGCCGCCGTGTCGAAGTGCCATTGCCCATCCGCTTTCACCAGCGGAATCGGGTACGGCCAGTTGTTCGCGCCCACTTCGAGGACGATCTTGTCCTCACCCTCTTTCACCCGCTCGCAGCCCTGCGCTATGGCGGCGGCGAACCGATGGGCGTTGTTTGCGTCCTGCACCTTGTCGCCGGTCAGGAGGTCCTGGAACCCCGGTCCGAAGATGGCCTCCAAGGCCGGTCGGTCACCGGCTTCCGCAGCCATTTTCAAAGCGCTTACCGCCTCATCCGGTGACGCGAACACTTGTTCCCCCGCAACGGACTTCGTGCGCCCTCCCACCGGATCTGCCGCCTGAAGCGGTGCGTGGGAGATGCCCGAAACCACCGCCAACAGGACGATGACCGACAGTGTTGGGAGACTTGACCAGAGCTTGACGGATTTCATAGATGAGTTTCTTTCAATTCGGTTTAACGCTCGCGGCAGGGGGATCAATGCCTTCTCCCACCATCATGGTCACCGTGTGCCGCCCCCCGGCTTGAGGACCCGCGCGCGCTAAAAACGTGCACATCGACCCTCGGTTCATAGACGGGGCCGCCCCACCAGCCACCGCGGTAACCCCCTCCGTAGCCTCCTTCCACATAGCCCACGCATCCGACTAGGAAGGTCACCAGGACAATTCCCAACCGGCCCTTGAACCGGCCGAGCTGCTTTGCGGCAGGCGTCCGACTGAAGTTCCATGCGCGTTCGCCGGCGGACCGGATATCGGCCCCGCTGAATGTCAGTCTCGACCCGTTTTTCATGGCCGGAACCTAATCCAGGCCGCCTTTCTCAGCTGTAGGGTCTTACCCTACCACAGAGTCCCCCCGCCGCCCCCGCTCCGCGCTTCCTTCGCTCCTGTCTCCTCGCCCCCAAAAACTTTTCTCAACTTTTCCGTCCCCCGATGTCCTCCGCAGCGAGGTTCCTTTGTCGTCTCCTTGAACGGGCTGCTGCGGCAGGCCGTTGAAACCGAAAATAAAAAGACAAAAACGCACAACCAGCCCCTTCAAACACATGAACACGAACACCAATCATACCGTTGTCAGCCCGGCCGAGTGGCTCGCCGCCCGCACCGCCCTGCTCGCCGAAGAAAAACGCCTCACCCGGCAGATGGATGCCGTCAGCGCCCGCCGCCGCGCCCTGCCGTGGGTGAAGCTCGACAAGGATTACCGGTTCGACACCCGCTGCGGCCGCGTCCCCCTCGCGGACCTCTTCGCCGGCAAGAGCCAGCTCGTCATCCAGCATTTCATGCTCGGCCCCGACTGGGGCGAAGGCTGCCCGAGCTGCTCCTACATGGCCGACCACACGGACGGCATGCTCCCGCACCTCGCCGCGCGCGATGTCACGATGCTGGCTGTGTCCCGCGCCCCGCTGGCGGAGATCGAGGCCTTCCAGCGGCGCATGGGCTGGCACTTCGAGTGGGTGTCGTCCAACGGCAGCGACTTCAACCACGACTTCCACGTGTCCTTCACCGAGCAGGAAGTGGCGGGCGGCAAGGTGGACTACAATTACACGCAGCAGCCCTTCGGCAGCACCGAGGCGCCGGGCATCAGCGTGTTTCACAAGACGGCTGACGGCTCCATTTATCACACCTATTCGGTCTATGGCCGTGGCGTCGAGCTGATGATGGGCACCTACCGGATCCTCGACCTGACGCCGAAAGGCCGCGACGAGGACGGCCTCGAACACTCGATGGCCTGGGTCCGCCATCACGACAGCTACGGGACCGGCACCACGAAGTGCGGCTGCCACGCCGAGGAGGCCAAAGCATGAACCACTCCTGCTGCCATCAACGCGCGCCACAGCCCACCGCCAACAACGGCGGCGACGCGCCTACGCCTGCGCCCCCGCAACGGTCCTGGCTGCGCCGCGCCCGGGGAGAGGCCGGCTGGGTCCTGCCCGCCACACTGCTCGCGCTCCTGCCGAAGTGCCCGCTATGTCTCGCCGCCTACGTGGCGCTGGCCACCGGGGTCAGCCTGTCCGGTGCGTCCGCCCACCTCGTCCTGCGCACGCTCACCGTGCTCAGTGCCGGCACCCTGGCATTGTGCGTGGCCCGGCGCGTGGTACGCTCCCGGCCAAGCAAACACCTGTTCCACCTCCTGCGCCGCCAGACCCAGCCATGAAAAAGACGCTCACCAACCAGTACATGTTCCTCGTCCGCGGCGCCGCCTGCGACGCCGGCAGCCTCTCGCCCGAGCAGATGCAGATACAAATGCGCGAGGTCCACACCTGGATCGACAGCCTCACCAAGCAGGGCGTCATGACCGCCGCGCAGCCGCTGACCGCCGGGGGCAAGGTCGTCTCCGGGAAAAACGGCAGCGTCATCTCCGACGGCATCGCGGCGGAATCCAAGGAGGCCGTCGGCGGCTTCTTCATCGTGAACGCCGGCTCGCTGGACGAGGCCGTGGCCATCGCCCGCACCAGTCCCGCGTTCAATCACGGCGCGCGCCTGGAGGTCCGCCAGATCGCCAATCTGGACTGCGACTGACTGACGCCGCATGAGCGGGCCCGGGGAAAGCGACAGCGCGGGTGCGGTGGCCGACCATTTTTTCCGCCATGAAGGGGCGAAAGTGGTCGCCACTCTCACCGCGCATCTCGGGACGCATCGCCTGCAGCTCGCCGAGGACGTGGTGCAGGAGGCGCTGCTCCGCGCGCTGCAGACGTGGTCGTACCGCGGCGTGCCGGAAAACCCGGCCGCGTGGCTGACCCAGGTGGCGAAAAATCTCGCGCTCAACGCGCTCCAGCGCGAGCAGCGCTGGAACGAAAAGACGGACGGCATCGCCGCCGAACACGCGCGGTGGCTGGCCGCGCCCGCCGGGGAAGAGGACGGGCACGAGACCTTCGCCGATGACACGCTGCGCCTGATGTTCGTCTGCTTCCATCCCGAACTCCCCGCCGAGTCGCAGACGGCGCTCGCGCTCCGGACGCTCTGCGGCTTCAGCCCGGCCGAGATCGCAGCCGCCTTTCTCACCAGCGAGGCAGCGATCGCGAAGCGCCTCGTGCGCGCGCGCCAGCGCATCCGCGAGCTCGCGCTGCCCTTTGCCGTGCCCGACGCCGCCGAACTTTCTGCGCGGCTCGAGGGCGTGCTGCACACGCTCTACCTGCTCTTCAACGAGGGCTACAAGGCCTCGGTTGGCGACCGCCTCGTGCGCGGCGAACTCTGCCAGGAGGCCATCCGGCTCGTCACGCTGGTCACCGAACATCCCGCCAACCGCGAGCCGCGCGCCCACGCGCTGCTCGCCCTCCTGCTGTTCAACGCCGCCCGCCTCGACGCCCGCACCGATGACGCCGGGAATCTCCTGCGCCTCGACGAGCAGGACCGCACCGCGTGGGACCCGGCGCTGATCCGGCGCGGCCTTGCCTGCCTGCACTGCGCCTCACAAGGCGACGTGGTCAGCGTCTATCACCTCGAAGCCGCCATTGCCGCCACGCATTGCCTGGCCGCCGAGGCGCCGGCGACCGACTGGCCGCGTATCCTGGAGCTGTACGACCGGCTGCTCGCCCTCACCGGCTCCCCCGTTACCGCGCTGAACCGCGCCGTCGCCGTCGCGCGTGTGCACGGCCCCCAAGCCGGCCTGGACGCTCTCGACCACATCCGCCAGCGCTCCGTGCTCGAGGGCAACCACCTGTACCACGCCACGCGCGGCACCTTCGCCGCCGAACTCGGGCAGACCGCCGCCGCCGTGGCGCATTTCCGCCAGGCGGCCCGGCTCGCGCTGCTCCCCGTCGAACGCGACTTCCTTGCCCGCCGGATCGCGGAGTGTGAGGCGGTGGGAGCGCCGGGGGAGATTTCCCCGGGAGACGGGCTCCGGCGGGGCGGGCTGCCTTGGAAGGCCGGCGAAATCCGCCCGGTCTCACCCCCGTGAAGGCCGGGGTCACGCTCGGAGCGGTGTTACCGGCCCGGCATGTGCCACGGCGGAGCCGCTGGGATGGACCACCAAGAAACGGGGAACGAAGGGGATGAGAACTGCGAGGCAGGAATCAGGGCGGCGTTTCCGTGCCGGGTGTCCGCCGGTCAGTTTCTCTTCGCGGTGCCACCGCCGAAGAGCTGGGGGGCCACTTCGGTGAAGTAGCGGCGCCAGATCGCGAAATTGTGCCGGCCTTCCGTCGGGTAGAACGTGTTCCGGATGCCGTGCCGCGTCAGCAACTCCGAAAACGCGCGGTCCCGTTCAAAAGCCGCGTCCTGCCGGCCGCAGCCGATCCACAGCAGCGCCAGTTTGCGGTTCACGGAATCGGGCGCCTCGAACAGCGAGTGAAACCGCGTTTCGGCATCGGACGGGATGGCGGAACTGAACGCCGCCACGGCACCGAAGCGGTCCAGGTGGCCCAGGCCGATCTTGAGCGCCTGGCCGCCGCCCATGGACAGCCCCACGATGGCCCGCTGTTCCCGGCCGGTCTTGACCCGGTATTTGCTTTCCACCTGCGGCACCACCTCGTTCAGCAGATAGCGTTCGAACCGGCTGTCGTTGTCCATCTGCGGCCCGTCAAACGGCACGGCGTGGCCCCACGGCATCACCACGATCATGGGGGCGGCCCGGTGTGCGGCCAGCAGGTTGTCGAGGATGAAGTTGGCCCGGCCCACGTCGGCCCAGCCGGCGGCCGTGTCATTGCTGCCATGGAGGAGGACGAGCAGGGGATACCGCTGACCCCGGTGCGCTTCGTAGCCGGGCGGCGTATAAACAATGTAAGACCGGGTGTCCCCCAGCATTTCCGAGCGCGCCCAGTTGACCTCCAGCGCACCGTGCGGCACGTCGCGCGCTTCCCACGGTTCGCTGCCATCCCCGGGAACCGTCACCAGGCTGGCCGAGGTGCGCGCCCGCAGTTTCACCTTGGGATTGACCGGGTCGGTCGTGGTGACGCCGTCCACGGTCACGGTGTAGATGGCCGTGCCCGGCTCCAGCGGTCCCAGCGTGATGGCCCAATCACCTCCTGCTTCGCGGGTCATGGGTTGCGACTGAGAGGGCGGCAACGGCATCCAGTCACCCCACAGGCCAACCTCGGTGGCACGCGGTGCGCGCACGCGGAACGTCACCCGGTGGTCGGGCAGCACCTCGGGCGACACCACCGGGGGAAGCGCGGTTGCGGGGGCAGGGGAGGGCGCAGGTGTCTGCGCCGTGGCTACCGACAGCCCGATGACGAGGAGGGACAGGGACGGCCATGTTTTCATCGGTCGGTCGGGTTACCTTCGACGGCCTCAGTGCGGGACCACCCAGATGTTGCGGAAGAACACCGGGTTGCCATGGCCCTGCAGGAAGAACGGACCGTCGGTGGCGTCCTCGGGTCGGCCGTTGCCCGGCGTGTGGTCCTTCAGCTCCAGATTCTCGTGGATCGGCACGCCGTTATGCCGGACCGAGAGCCGGGCATTGGCCGTCTTATGGCCGGCGGCGTCATACTGCGCGGCCGTGAAATCGATGTCATAGGTCTGCCACGTCAGGGGCGGAAAGCACATGTTCACGGCCGGTTTGGCCTGGGTGTAGATGCCGCCGCACTCGTTGTTCTCGCCCTTCAGCCCGAATGAATCGAGCACCTGGATCTCATAGCGGTCCTGCACGTACACGCCGCTGTTGGCCCGGTCCTGGCCCCGGCCGAGCGGCTTGAACGGCAGCAGGAACTCGACGTGCGCCGAGAAATTGTGGAACGCCTGCTTGCCCTTGCAGCCCGCCGTCAGCAGATGCCGCGCATCCATGTGGCCGCCCTCCCAGTTGTCCGCGCTCGTGCCGTCAAAGAGCACCACCGCGCCCGCCGGTGGCTTGGCGCCGAGCGTCGGGCTGGTGCGCTCTGTCTTCTCCATCGTGTATGGACCGCCGGTAGCCGTCGTGATGCTGATCTTCCCGTCCGCCAGCTCGGCCCGGTAGCCGTTTTCGCCGGTGAAGACCACCTTGTCGCCGTCACGCTTGCCGGGCGTCTCGGTCTTGCCCTCCAGTTTCCAGCCCGCCCCCGGCAGGCCGCCCGGATAGGTGACCATCCGGAAATTGCCTTCGCCCAGCGCGATCACCTGCGCGCCGCCCCAGTCGTTCTTGTATTCGCCTTGCGCGACGAAATCGGGTCCGCCCGAGGCGGCATCGAGGTAGGTGGGAATGTCGGCGGCGCGCAGCGTCAGCGCCGCCAGCAGGGCGGTGAGGAGGAAAGCTTTCATGCGAGAGCCCATGAAGCCGCCAAACGGCGCGTTTGTCAGCCCTTTCTTGCGCCGCCCCGCCGGAGCGGAGCGGAGACGATGACCGGGCCGCGTCCGGCCGTCGTTCGGTGAAGTTTTTTGAAAGAACCACCCCGGAGGCAGCGAATCCCCATCAGAATAGCGAATTTCCGGGCGTATCCATGACACATAAAACCCAAATACTCACCAGCATGTGGTCTCAGTTTTCCGCCTTCCTCGCGGGACTGCTCCTGCTGGCGTGGCCGGTAACTGGCTGGGCCGACTCGCTGGACTACTGGAACCAGCAGGCTTCCGGCACGACCAGCCCGCTTTTCGGCATCGTCTACACCAACGGGCTGTTTGTCGCCGTGGGCGGCTCTGGCACCATCCTCACCTCGGCTGACGGTGCCACTTGGACAGCCCAGGTCTCTGGCACCACGAGCGACCTCGGGGGAATCACCTATGGCGCCGGGCTTTATCTGGCCGTGGGCAGCGCCGACACCGTGGTGTCTTCGGCGGATGCGATCCATTGGACGGCCCAGACCGCCGGACTGGACGGTCAGGATGGTGCGACCAATTACAATTCCGTGTGCTTCGGCCAGGGCCGGTTCGTGGCCGTGGCCAACAACGGACAGGGGGTCAACCACGTGGCGGCCTCGACCGACGGCATCCATTGGACCCTGGCGGCCTCCACTCCCAGCCTGCCGCTGTTCCAGACGTATCACAACTGGGACCATATCGTCTTTGGCAACGACCGGTTCGCGGTCTTGGGCACCGGCGAAGACTTCGAGCCCCAAATTTCCACCCCCAGCTACGAGCTGCTGTCCTCACCGGATGCGAGCAACTGGGAAGCATACAGGGAGGTGAGGTTGGGCTCGATCAGCGGTCTGTCCTTCGGGCTCGGCCAGTTCGTGGCCAGTTTCGCCATCATTAACAGCACCGCCTGTACGCTGATAACCTCGCCGGACGCCAAGAGCTGGACGGAATCGGTAAATTTCGGTGGTCAGATCCTCTCCACGGGCGGTGCTTGTGCGGGACGCGATCCGCATGGAAACGACGTCTTGGCCGTGACTAGCACGGTGGATCTGGTCGCGATCGGCCGGAACGTGGGCGCGACGAATGACAACTGGCAGACCCATCCCGCACCGGGAATGTATTACAGCGGCATCCCGTATGGCCATAACGCCATCGCCTACGGCCCGAACCCCGCCGGCATAGGCACGTTTGTGGCCATTGCCGGCAGCAACATCGTCTCCTGCGTCGTCTATCCCGGCCCCTATTTCTGGACCAATGCGCTGGGCGGCGACTGGAGCAACCCCACGAACTGGAGTCCCAACGAGGTTCCTGATGCCGGTGACGATGTGATCATCGCCGTGCCCGGCACCTACACGGTCAACCTCGACACCGCCGTGGCGCGCAATATCAACAGCCTCACCCTCGGCGCCGGGGTGGACGGGGGCACGCAGACGCTGGCTTTCTCGGGCGCAACGCTCACTCCCAGCCTGCTGGTGATCACCAATGGCGGCGCGCTCAGCGCGGGCAAAAACAGCACGGTGTCGGGAACCGTCACGATTGCCGCCGGCGGCAGCCTGCTGCTGGAGCAGAACACCGTGCTGAATGGCGACCTGACCGTGGCGGCGGGCGGGGTGTTCACGGCGGACAACTGCTACCTGAACGGTAACATCACTGTCGCCGCGGGTGGCGAACTGCGCACAGTGGATCAGGCGCCTAATCTCCGGGCGAGCGGTTCCCTTAGCATCCTGCCCGGCGGCCGGCTCGACCTGGATGCTTACCTCTACATTTACGGCCCCATCACCAACGCCGGCACCATCAACCTGAACGACGGCAACTGGATCTACATTTACAACAACGGCCAGCCCGACACCCAGGGCACGATCGTCAACCTCCCCGCCGGCACCATCAACCTCAACGGCGGTGGTGGCCTCCATGGCTATGACGGCAATGAACTCATCCGGAACCAGGGTACCATCGCCAAGACCACCACCGGCAACGACAACATCATCACCGCGCCCCGGCTCGACCTGGCGTCCGGCACCGTCACCAACGCCGGCGGGGTCCTCTATATCAATGGATTTAGCGACACGCTGGCCGGCACCTACGGCTGCGGGGCGGGGGGCCAGATCCAGTTTTCTGGCGGCACGGTGACCGAGCCCCTCGTCGCGGGCACGCCCCTGATCCTGGACGGGCCCGGCTCCTACGTCTTCCTCGGGGCCGCCTTGCTGCTCCCGGAGGACATTGTTCCGGGCCTCATCCTGCAAAGCGGCGTGCTCGAACTCGGACCCGGCTTCCAGGGAGGAGCCATCACCAATCTCAGCTTCGTCTCGATGACCCTGACCAACTCCTTTCCGGTCACCGGCAACCTCTCGATCGGCGCGAACGGCAAACTCTTCGGCGACCTGACGGTGGCGGCCGGCGGGGTGCTGACGGCGGACAGCACCTACCTGAATGGGAACATCACCGTCGCCGCCGGCGGCGAATTGCGCACCGTGGATGGCGCGCCCTATCTCGGTGCCAACGGTTCCCTGACCATCCAGCCCGGCGGCCGGCTCGACCTCGACGCCTACCTCTACATTTACGGCCCCATCACCAACGCCGGCACCATCGACCTGAACGACGGCAACTGGATCTACATTTACAACAACGGCCAGCCCGACACCCAGGGCACCATCGTCAACCTCCCCGCCGGCACCATCAACCTTAACGGCCACGGGGGTCTCCACGGCTATGCCGGCAATGAACTCATCCTCAACCAGGGTACCATCGCCAAAACCACCACCGGCAACGACAACACCATCACGGCGCCCCGGCTCGACCTGGCGTCCGGCACCATCACCAACGCCGGCGGGATCCTCTATCTTGACGGCTTCAGCGGCACGTTGGCCGGCACCTACTGGTGCGGGGCCGGCGGCCAGATCCAGTTTTCTGGCGGCACGGTGACCGAGCCCCTCGTCGCCGGCACGCCCCTGGCCCTGGGCGGGGCCGGCTCCTACGTCTTCCTCGGGGCCGCCTTGCTGCTCCCGGAGGACATTGTTCCGGACCTCATCCTGCAAAGCGGTGTGCTGGAACTGGGAACCAACTTCCAGGGCGGAGCCATCACCAACCTCAGCTTCGTCTCAATGACCCTGACCAACTCCTTCCCGGTCACGGGCAACCTCACGGTCGGCCACAACGCCAAACTCTTCGGCGACCTGACGGTGGTGGCCGGCGGGGTGCTGACATCGGACAGCACCTACCTGAATGGGAACATCACTGTCGCCTCCGGCGGCGAACTGCACACCGTGGATGGCGCGCCCTATCTCGGTGCCAACGGTTCGCTGACCATCCAGCCCGGCGGCCGGCTGGATCTCGACGCCTACCTCTACATCTACGGCCCCATCACCAACGCCGGCACCATCGACCTGAACGACGGCAACTGGATCTACATTTACAACAACGGCCAGCCCGACACCCAGGGTGCCATCGTCAACCTCCCTGCTGGCACCATCAATCTCAACGGCGGCGGCGGCCTCAATTCGTCCGACGGCAACGAACTCATCCTCAACCAGGGTGTCATCGCCAAAACCTCCACCGGCAACAACAACACCATCAACGCGCCCCGGCTCGACCTGGCGTCCGGCACCATCACCAACGCCGGTGGCAACCTCTATATCAACGGTTTCAGCGGGATGCTGGCCGGCACCTATGGATGCGGGGCCGGCGGCCAGATCCAGTTCTCCGGCGGCACGGTGGACCAGCCGCTGGTCGCGGGCACGCCCCTGGTCCTCGGCGGGCCCGGCTCCTATGCCTTCATCGGGACCGCCCTGCTGCTGCCGCAGGATATCATTCCGGGCCTCGTGCTGCAAAGCGGCGTGCTGGAGCTGGGACCCGGCTTTCAGGGCGGGGCCATCACCAACCTCAGCTTCGTCTCGATGACCCTGACCAACTCCTTGCCGGTGACGGGCAACCTCGCGGTCGGCCCGAACGGCAACCTCTTCGGCGACCTGACGGTGGCCCCCGGCGGGGTGCTGACCGCGGATAGCTGCTACCTGAACGGTAACATCACCGTCGCCGCGGGTGGCGAACTGCACACGGTGGATCAGGCGCCCAATCTCCGGGCGAGCGGTTCCCTGAGCATCCTGTCCGGCGGCCGGCTCGACCTCGACGCCTACCTCTACATCTACGGTCCCATCACCAACGCCGGCACCCTCAACCTTAACGACAGCAACTGGATCTATATCTACAACAACGGCCAGCCCGACACCCAGGGCACGATCGTCAACCTCCCCGCCGGCACCATCAACCTCAACGGTCGCGGCGGCCTCAACGGCATTGACGGCAACGAAACCCTCCTCAACCAGGGCACCATCGCCAAGAACTCCACGGACGACAACTCCATCACCGTGGCTCAGTTTACCAATTCGGGCACCGTCCTCTCCCACCACGGCCGGCTGTACTTGAATCCCATCACGCTGTTGCCCACCGGCAACCTCGTTTCCGGGCTCAGCAGTTCCCGGGATTACGGCACCTTCAACCTCGCCGGCAACGCGACCCTGGCCGGTTCCTTCGGGGTCCTGCTGGAGGGCGGCTATGTCCCGCTCTATAATGCAACCTTTCCAGTGCTGTACTACGGGTCGGAGACGGGGGCCTTCGCGAGCCTCAACCTGCCGTCCGCCGTCCGCTGGCAGGCCCCTGACTACGGCACCGGGGTCATGACCCTGGGCGTCCCGCCGGCCCAGCTCGTGGCCCGGCTCGCCACCCGCGGCGGCCTGGTCTTCAGCGGCGTCAACCCGCCCGGCACCACGGCGGTGATCCTGGGCAGTGACGATTTCCTCCTGCCCCTCGACAAGTGGACCCCGGTTGCCACCATCACCTTCGACAGCACCGGCCAGTTCACCTACACCAATTCGGTCAGCGGTGCGCAGCCCCAGCAGTACTTCACCATCCAATATCAGTGACGAGGCTCACGGGAATGGGGTCCGGCACCCCCCAAGCCTTCCACCTTGGTCATGGGTGTTCCGCCGTGTTCCCAAGACTGCCTGGCAGGGCGAAGGGCAAGCGCAGCGTTCGCCCAATCGACACCAGTCAAGGTCAATTCCTTGGGCCGTCTCAGTGGACCACAATGATCCACGCCCCCAATCTTTAGGTCGATTGCTCCCTCCGGTTCAGCCACGTTTCGGTCGCCGTGGCTTCACCGGATGATTTTCCAGGATTGGCGCGACAGGCGCGTGTCTTTCGCACGACGCATTGGAGCGTCGTGCTGCAGGCGGGCCGCGATGAGTCGCGCAGTGGGGCGGAGGCGTTGGAGGAGCTTTGCCGAACCTATTGGTACCCCATTTACGGCTACATTCGTGGCCGGGGGTATTCCCCCGAGGATGCCCAGGATCTGGTGCAGGCCTTTTTCGAACGGTTTTTGGAGAAGAGCTACTTGGGATCGGTGGACGCGCAACGCGGGAAGTTCCGTTCATTCCTGCTGGCGTCGGTGAACCATTTTCTGAGCAACGAACTGGACCGGGCCCGGGCGCAGAAACGCGGGGGTGGCCAGGCGATTGAATCCCTGGATGAGCAGGATGCCGAGGGCCGCTATTTGCGGGAGCCGGTGGAAGCGCAGACGCCCGAAAGCCTGTTCGAGCGGGCTTGGGCGGAAACGGTTCTGGCCTCGGTGCTGAACCGGTTGCGGGAGGAATCCAACGCTGGCGGCCGGCCCGATCGCTTTGAGGTGTTGAAAGTCTTCCTGGTAGACGACAAGGGAACCCTGACGTTTGCGGACGCCGCCGTGCAGTTGTCGGTGACGGAGGCGTCGGTGAAATCCTTCGTCCGGCGAATGCGGATGCGCTATCGGCAGCTGTTCCGGGAGGAGCTGGGCAAGACGGTGGAGGATCCGGCGCAGATCGAGGAGGAATTGCGGCACCTCGTGACCGTCTTGCAGCGATAAATTGCGCACCGTCTCCGTCCTTTTGCTTCTGTAGGTGGGATGGGGTAGTCATTCATGGTCAGCAACATCACCCAGAACTGTCCGAAGTGCGGTCGCCCGCTGTCCGCGCGCGCCCCGCAAGGGCTCTGTCCCAGCTGCCTCGCGGGCTGCCTGCTGGGTCCGGAGCCGGAGCCGGAAACGGAATGGTTGCCGGAGCCGGGAGGGGTGCGCCAATTTGGTGATTACGAACTGATCGAGGAAATTGCGCGGGGAGGAATGGGGGTGGTGTATCGGGCGCGGCAGATTTCGCTCAACCGGCCGGTGGCGTTGAAGATGATCCTGGCCGGCCAGATCGCCGGCCGCGATTCGTTGCGAATGTTTCAGCGCGAGGCGCGGGCGGCCGCCAACCTCCATCACCCGAACATCGTGCCCGTGTTTGAGATCGGTGAGCACGAGCTGCAGGACTATTTCACAATGCGTCTGGTGCCGGGCGGCCGGACCATTGCCGACTGGGCGGCCACCCAGCGCGGGAACTGGCGCATCCTCGCCTCGGCGGTGGCCCAGGCCGCCCGCGCGGTGGCGCATGCGCACGCCCACGGCGTCCTGCATCGGGACCTGAAGCCCTCCAATATTCTCTGGGACAACGAGGCCGGCCCGCAGGTCACGGACTTCGGCCTGGCGAAGCTGCTGGATGAGGCGGACCTGGGTCTCACGCGCTCGCACCACGTGATGGGCAGTCCGGGCTACATGGCGCCTGAACAGACCGGCGGCCGGGCGACCGAGATCACGACGGCCACCGATGTGTACGGTCTGGGGGCGGTGCTTTATGAACTGCTCACCGGCCAGCCCCCGTTTTCGGGAACTTCCAGTGTGGAGACGATGCGCCGTGCCGTGGAGGAAATGCCGGCCCCTCCCGCCGGAGCGCCGGCAGACCTCCAGACCGTCTGCCTCAAATGCCTCGCGAAGGCGCGGGAGGACCGCTACCCATCAGCGGCGGCGCTCGCCGACGATCTCGAACGGTTTTCGCGTGGCGAGCCGGTCTCCGCCGTGCGGCTGACGCCGGCGCAGGCCGTCTGGCGCTGGGCTCGCCGCCGGCCCCAGATTGCCACCTTGCTCGGTCTTACCGCGGTCTCATTCATCCTTCGCACCATGGGAGTGACGTGGGCTTGGCGGAAGGCCGTGGTGGCCGGCCGGGGTGAGGCCTTTGCGAACCGACAGGCGACCTCCACCATCGTGGATCTCTACACGCAAGCTGGCCTCACGGCGGCCCGCGATGGCGAGCCCACCCGGGCGGCGCTCTGGTTTGCCAAGGCGGCCGAGGCGACGTCGGATCCGGCGGTCCGTCAGGAGAATCTCATGCGCCAGACGGTCTGGCGTCAGGAGACTCCCATGGCGGTGCGGGCTTTCGAGTCGGAAATCGGGCCTGTCAGCCGGCTCTCCTGGAACCACGCCCAAACCGCCCTGATCGGAGTGACCAAGAATCTCCGGGGAATCGTCTGGGAAGTGGCGACGGGCACCCGCTGGCTGCCCCGGCCGGATTTCAAGATCGGGGCTGCCGTCTGGTCCCATCACGCGTCGTGGTTTGTCTCCAGTGGCGAGGGCTTCGTGCGCGTCGTGGAGTATCCCTCCGGCCGCGAGGTGGCGCGAGTGCCCTACGGCGGCGTCCCGCCCCACCTGGCCTTGAGCGCCAACGATCAGCAGGTGGCCGTCGGGGGCGACCAGCCGTTTCTGTGGACGATTGCCACGGGCACCGTGAGACCGCTGCCCCGGATGACCGTCCCTCCCCGCGTGGTGCAATTCAGTCCGGACGGACAATCGGTTCTGCTGTGCGTGGGCGACCGGGTGGCCGTCTGCGCCGCCACCACGCCCGAACAGTTTCTTTTTCCTCCGGCCACCTGTTTCGACCGGACCGCCCTCCCCGGATTTTTGGGCAACAACCGCTTTTACACGAGTGTGGCCGCCGAGGTCATCGCGGTCTTGGACGCCCGTACCGGGGCGACGCTGGAACGTTACACCAACAGCCTGGTCAAGGGCGGCGGCATTCCCCGCGCGGGCAGTCCGGACGGCCGCTTTATTGTCAACCAAGGGACACCGGCGATTGACCGGCCCGTGGGGTTCACGGATTTCCCCACGCTTGGCAACGCCGTCGAGCAGGCGGACTTCAGCGAAGATTCCTCGCTGCTGGCCACGGCGAGTTACGACAGCATCGTCCAGCTGGTGCCGCTGCCCGGCGGCCATCCGCTCACCAAGGTGGGCTGGCACCAGGAAGGGGCTCTGGGCGTGGCGATTTCGCCGGACAAAAGGTTCCTGGCAACCTCCCAGGAGGGAGGGGCGCTCGTGCGTATCTGGCGCCTGGGCGGCCCGCCAGTTCCGCGGCAGATTCCCGTCAGCGGCGGCAGCGGATTCCGGCTTTCGCGGGATGGGCGCCTGCTCCTGCCCAACGGGATCGCGCATTACGAACTGCAGATCGAACGGACACGTGTTTACTCGGTCGAGACCACCCAGCCGGTCGGCCCGGAGATCGTTCCCGGCGGGGTCATCACGGATGGGGACTTCCTGCCGGACGGCTCCTCCGTGGTCCTGGTGTGCAGCAGCCTCACCCATCGGACACAGGAATTTCTGGAACGGAATGCCGGCACCGGCACCCTTCAGTTCTGGGACTTCCGCACGGGCGTGCGGCTGGGCGAACCGGTTGCGCTGCCTTCGGAGCCGCGCGGAGTGTGCGTCCATCCTTCCGGTCGATGGGTCGCCACGTACACCTCCCGGCGCGAGCTGCTGGAGATCGACGTGGCCACGCGGCAGGTGCGGACCCTGTACGCCACGACCAACCACTACGGGACCACGGATGCCTATTCCAATGGCCGCTGCCGCTACAGTCCGGACGGGCGCTTTCTGGTGGGCTGGGCGATGCGGCAGCCCCCCGTGCTCTGGGATCGCCAGACCGAGAAAATCATTCCCGCGCAGCCCGACGGCCCGGCCGCCGTGACCGACGTGGATTTCCAGGACGGCATCATGTCCAGCGTGTCCATCGAATCGCGCCTGGATTTTCTCGCGCTGCCGGCGGCGGAATCCGCGCGGCCGCCGCGGCAGGAGAGCGACTGGCTTTTCGTCGGCCGCTTCAGCCCGGATGGCGACCTCTTCCTCACCGGTGGCCGCAGCCGGATCGCCCATGTCTGGGACTGGCGGCGTGGCCTGCCCGTCTCTCCCGCCCTCCGCCACGCCTCGGAAGTGTTCTCCGGCGCCTTCATTCCGGGCACGGAATGGGTCGTCACCGCGGGCGTGGAAGGGGACATCCATTTCTGGAACCGGCGCACGGGAATGCCGCTTCGCCCGGTGTTGGAGGCCGGCTTGTCGTTTGTCAACCTGGCCATCACCCCCGACGGCCGCACGCTCATCCGCGGGAATTTTGCGCCCACTGGCCGAAGCATCGGGCTTTATGACATGGCGAAACTCCTGCCTCCGCCGGCCCTGCCGCCGACGGATGACCTGCTCCTGGCCGAAATCGATGCGGCCGCCGAAATCAAAAACGGCGCCATCGAACCCCTCAGCGCGGCGGATTGGTTGAAGAAGTGGAAGGACTTCGAGGCGCGCCGCCCCGAGTGGCATAGGAACGATTTTCCATAGCGCGGAGCGGGGAGCGCGGAAGCGCGGAGTGAGCCAGTGAGCCAGTGAGTGAGAGAGGGAGCAGAGGAGAAAGGGCGCGGGGGCGCAGCAATGAACGGGGTTTCTTCCATTCGTCATTCGAAATTCGTCATTCGAAATTCACCGGGCTCCCAATCCGCTGTTTTCCTTCTGGAACGGAGGCAGTCGTAGTAATTCATGGCCATCGACCTCGCCCCGACCTGTCCGAAGTGCGGGCGCCCGCTTTCCACGCGCGCGCCGCAAGGGCTTTGTTCCAGTTGCCTCGCGGGCAGCATGCTGGAGCCGGAAGCGGAACCGGCACCCCTGCTGGAACTGGGCGGTGGCCGCCGCTTTGGCGACTACGAACTGATCGGGGAAATCGCGCGCGGAGGCATGGGCGTGATTTATCGGGCCCGGCAACTGAGCCTGAACCGGATCGTGGCGCTGAAATTCGTGGCGTTCACGAGCGCCTCGCCCGACTTCCTGGAGCGTTTTGAGATCGAGGCGGAGGCGTCGGCCAGCCTGAATCATCCGAACATCGTGCCGATCTATGAGTTTGGCGAGCACGGGGGGCAGCCGTTTCTCAGCATGCGGCCGCTGCACGAGAGCCTGGACCACCGGCTCGCCCGGGAGCCGCTCGGGCTGAAGGCCGCCGTGGACCTGGTCATCAAGGTGGCGCGCGCCGCCCATTTCGCGCATCAGCGCGGGATCATCCATCGCGACATCAAGCCCAGCAATATCCTGCTGGACGAACAGGGGGAGCCCTTCCTGGCAGATTTTGGCCTGGCGAAACTGATCGAGCGGGACACCGCCCTGACCCGGACCATGGCGATGCTGGGGACGCCGAGTTATATCTCGCCCGAACAGGCCCAAGGGAAAACGGCCGGTCTCACGACGGCTGCGGATGTATACAGCCTGGGAGCTGTCCTCTACGAATTGATCGCCGGCCAGCCACCATTCGCGGGGGGGACGACGCTGGATACCGTGCGGCAGGTCATTGAAAAGGAAGCGCGCCCACCGTCGTCTTTGAATCAGAAGGCCGATCCGGATCTCGACACCATCTGCCTGCATTGCCTGGAGAAGAATCCGCAACGCCGTTATGCGTCGGCGGAAGCCCTGGCCGATGATCTGGAGCGATGGCGCAAGTGGCTGCCGATTCAGGCGCGGCCGATCAAACCGTGGGAGCGGGCGGCCAAATGGGTCCGACGGCATCCCGCCTGGGCCTTGGCGCTGACCGCGTCGGTGGTCGCCCTAGTCGCCATTTCCATCATCTCCACCGTGGCCAAACAGAAGTTGGCGAACATGGGCGAGGAACGGCGGGTGCAACTCGTGCGCCTGAATCTCGCGACGGCGGAACGCCTGGTCGAGGCCGGGGATGCGGCCGGCGCCTTGCACTGGCAACTGCAGGCAATGCAGTTGGAAACGGACCCGGATGAGCTCGCCCTCCAACGCGTCGCCGTGGGCGCCCTTTTGCGGGAGACGCCGCAAGTGGAGGCGATGTTTTTTCACGGCGGGCCGGTGACCTTTGCGACGTTCAGTCCCGATGGACGGCGGCTGGTGACGACGAGCGAGGACCAGACGGCCTGCCTCTGGGATGCCTCGACCGGCAAGCGGCTGATGGAGCCGTTGCGCCACAATGCCGCCGTCTATTACGCGGCCTTCAGCCCCGATGGGAAGCTGCTCGTGACCTGTGCGGATGACGGTACCGCGCAGGTGTGGAACAGCCGCACGGGACAACCCTTGGGCAACGCCTTGCAATGCACCTCGGCGTGGTATCGGCGGCCCATGGTGCCGGGCGTTGATTTTCGCCGGGACGGCCGTGCCATCATCACGCGGGTGGGCAAGGGTGCGCAGATTTGGGACCCGCAAACCGGGGAAAAGATCGGCGAGCCGTTTCAACACTCGAAGACGGTCACGCAGGCCATGTTCAGCCCGGATGGCCAGTCTGTTTTGACTGCCTCCGACGATTCGACGGCCCGGATCTGGGACGTCGCCAACCACGCAACCGCGCGGCTGTTTCTCCAGCACCGGACGGGCGTCGAGGGAGCGACGTTCAGTCCGGACGGGAAGCGAGTGGCGACCTATGAGAACTGGGGGGGCGTGGCCTACATCTGGAACGCCGCCACCGGCGAGCAGGTCGCCCTGCCGTTGAAGACTGACAAGGACCGGCGGCTGGTCCAGTGCGTCTTCAGCCCGGATGGGTCGAAGCTGCTGACGGTCGGTTTCGACAACTTCGTCCGCGTTTGGAATGGCGAGACCGGCCAGCGGATCTGGGAGGAGCCGATCCCGGTGGGCGTTTCCATGGCGGCCTTCAGTCCGGACAGCAAACGGGTGGTCGCCGCGGGTTATGACCTGACCGCTCGGGTGTTTGATGCCGCCACCGGCAAGCTGGCGTGGCCCATTCTGCGCCATGGCGCCCTGGTCTTCACGGCGTTCTTCGATGGGGCAGGCGACCGGGTGCTGGCGGCCACCGAGAATGGGGTGGCGCAACTCTGGCATTGGTCCCGCGAGCAATCCTCGCCGTTCAGCCTGGAACACGGCTCCCCGATCACGAGCGCAAGCGTGGATCGGGCTGCCCAGCGCCTCGTCATGGTCGGCAGCTCGGATGGCGCCAAAGTCTGGGATTTGCCGAGCGGCCGGCTGGTGCGCCGCGTCCCGCAGGAAGGGCGCGTGACGCAAAGCCTGTTAAGCGGCGATGGGGAGAACCTGATTAACCTGACGGACGATGGCGTCATCCATCTCTGGCCGTTGGGCCCTGATGGCCTCGCCGAAAGGGAAATCCGGCCTGAACCGCCGGTGAGACATCTTGCCCTGAGCCCCGACCAAACCCGCTTGCTGGTGAGCGGCGAGCATGGTGCCACACTCTGGGAACCGACGCAGGGCCGGCAGATCGGCGGGGTCCTCGATCCGGATTGGCGGATGCGGTTTGGCGCCTTCAGCGCGGATGGAAAACACTTCGTCATCGGCACTGCGGCTGGGACCGCCCAGATTCGCGAGACCGACGGGTCCAATGCCGTCGGCACGACGATCCAGCAGAAAGGGATGGTAGACTGGGCGGCCTTCAGTCCGGATGGAAAACGCCTCGTCACGGCGTCCGTCGATCAATCCTATTCGCCACTGGGTGCATCTATCTGGGAGGTCGACAGCGGGCGACGGCTGGCCGGTCCGCTCATGCACCGGGATGGCGTGCTGATGGTGGATTTCAGCCCCGACGGGCGGCGGGTGGCCACGGCGGGCGAGGACGCACTCGTGCTGGTCTGGGACGCGGCAACCGGGCAACCCATGGCGCCGCCCATCATGCAGGCGACCCGCGTGACGGCGTTCGCGTTCAGTCCCGACAGCCGGATGCTCGCGACCGGCACGTTCGGGGGCGTCGCGCGGGTCTGGGGTGCCGACACGGGAAAACCGCTGAGCCCGTCGCTAACACACGCCGACCGGGTGCTCCTGGTCCGCTTTTTACCCCGGGAAAATGGCCTCCTCGTCGTCAGCGCCGATGGCAAGGCGCGGATTTGGAACCTGACCCCGAATGCAGAATCAAATGAGCGTCTGACAGATCGCGCCCGTATACTTTCCTCGCACCGGTTTGACCTGGAAGCGGGCTTGGTTCCGCTCGACCGCGCCTCCCTCTCCAACACCTGGCGTCGCCTGCGTCCGGAATGACGACGGCCGGACGCAAAAGATTTTGCGATTCCGCGCTCCCTTTTCCGTTTTTCGCTTCTTTGCCTGTCGGTGCCCCTCACGGGGACCGAACGGTGAAATCCATCTCCAACACCCTCTGGCCGGTCTTTTGCGCGCTGCTGCTCATGGTCCCGGGCCGCGCCGTGGCCCAGGGGACGGCCTTCACCTATCAGGGCCGGCTGGATGCCGATGGAGTGGCCGCCAACGGAACTTACGACCTGCAATTCGGCCTGTGGAATGCGGCGAGCGGGGCCTCGCCAATTGGGTTGCCGCTCACCAACTTGGACATACCGGTCGTCGCGGGGCTGTTCACGGTCACTTTGGATTTCGGCGCGAGTTTTCCGGGGGCGGAACGCTGGCTGGAGATTGCCGTGCGGACCAATGGGGGAGGGGAGTTCAGCACGCTTGCACCCCGTCAGCGCATTGCGCCCAGTCCCTACGCGATAACGGCGGGCCAGGTGACGGGCAGCGTGGCCGCCGGCCAGCTCACCGGCCCCGTGCCGCTCGCCCAGCTGCCCAGCGGTTCGGCCATCGCCTCCGCCGATCCGGCGGACGCACCGGCGCTGGCGGCCGGTCTGCGCCTGATTTCGAAGACGCCCGCGCCCGCCTGGGTGAACGGTTCTGCCAATGAAGCCCCCTCGGCCCGTTCGGGGCAGAGCGGCGTCTGGACGGGGCAGGAGCTGGTGATCTGGGGTGGGGCGCTGGGAACGCTGGCCGGGACGCCTCAATACTCGGCCACCGGTGGCTGGTACCAGCCGGATACGGATGTCTGGACCGCGATTTCCCCCTTCGCCGCCCCGAGCGCCCGGCGGAGTCACACCGCCGTCTGGACCGGCAGCGAGATGATCGTCTGGGGCGGATTTTCCGGGACGGGATATCTGGCGGATGGCGGTCGCTTTTCGCTGACCCGCCAGTCCTGGCATGGCCTCAGCGCCTCACCGCTGGCACCCCGGGAAGGCCATGTGGCCGTTTGGACCGGCACACGGATGCTCATCTGGAGCGGGCGCAATGACGTCGCGACCCTCATGGACGGTGCGCTCTATGATCCCGTCAGCGACGCCTGGACGCCGCTGACCACGAGCGGCGCACCTGCCACCCGGTCGGGTGCGGTCGCTGTCTGGACGGGTGACCGACTGCTGGTCTGGGGCGGAGAACGAAACGGCACCTACCTCGGCGGCGGCGCCCAGCTTCGGTTCGTCAATGGAGTGCCCGACCCCGTGTGGAAACCATTCAAGACTGTAGGAGAGCCCGCTTTCCGTGCCGCCCACACCGCCGTCTGGACGGGCACGCAAATGCTGGTCTGGGGCGGGGTGAACGACGGCGGTCCGTTGGGGGAAGGGGCCGCGTACGACCCGTTGAAGAACGTGTGGACGCCCTTGTCCACGGACGGTGCCCCCGCCGCGCGCGAACAGCACAGCGCGGTCTGGACCGGTTCGGAGATGATCATTTACGGCGGCGTCACCGCCACCGGCACCACCGCCACGGGCGGTGCCTACGATCCCGCCACGGACCGCTGGCGCCCGCTTTCCAATCCGGGTGCTCCGCAGGCCCGCAGCGGGGCCACGGCGGCCTGGACCGGCAGCGAGGCGCTTTTCTTTGGCGGCCGGAATGAGGCCGGCACCCCGCTGGCCGCCCTGCAACGGCTCAACCCGCAACCGGCCTGGTATTTCTTTCGCAAGCCATGAAATCGAACCCCCTTTTCCGCGTTCGCGCGCTGCTGGCCATACTGGCGCTGTTTCTGGCCCTCCCCGCCGCGCACGCCCAATGGCAGAAGCAGTCCATGACCCTCAAGCCGGGTTGGAACGCCGTCTTCCTCCACGTGGACGCCTCTTACACCAACCTGGACGCCCTGGTGGGACCGGCCAGCCCGATCAAGGAAATCTGGCTCTGGAATCCGCCCTCCAAACTCCAGTTCGTCACCACGCCGCAGGATCCCGTGGCGGCGAACAGCCAGTGGGCTGTATGGGATCGCAGCTCCGCCGTCAGTGACACGCTCACGCAGCTGATCGGCAATGCCGCCTACCTCGTGAACAACACGGGCACGGCCGATTACGTGTGGAACCTGACCGGCAAGCCGGTCGCGCCAAACTACCAATGGTCAACCCTGGGCCTGAACTTCCTGGGCTTCCCCACACCGGCGGGAGCCGCGCCCCGGTTTTCCCAGTTCCTGGCCCCGGCGCCGGCTTTCAAGGACTCGGTGGAAATCTATCGCTACCCGGGCGGCGACCTCGCTCCCGGCACGAATCCCGTCAAAATCGTGGGCCCCGTTCCGCTCTTTAACGCCTTCGTCAATCGCGGCGAGGCCTTTTGGATCCGTTCGACCGATCCCACCTACTTCAACCACTACTACAGCCCGGTGGATGTGTCGCTCCAGACCGGCTCGGGGGTCGATTTTGGCGACCGCCTCGGCACGTATTCCGTCCGGCTCAAGAACAATACCGCCACCACCCAGACGATCACGCTGAGCCTGCTCGATTCCGAGGCCGCCCCTGCCGGTCTGGCGCGGCCCTTCGGCACGCCGCCGTTGCTGGTGCGCGGGGCGTATGACATCACCAACCAGATTTACGCCTCCACCGTGCTGGCCTTGGCCAGCCCGCAAACGTTCACCGTCGCGCCTTCCGGTTCGACCGGCTCCGACATTCAGATCGTCCTCGGCCTGAACCGCCAGGCCATGTCCGCCCCGGCGGGACAGCTCTATGGCGGTATCCTCCGCTTCACGGATGGGGGCGGGCTCAGCCAGATTGATGTCCCGGTCACCGCGACGGTGGCCGGCACTTCCGGCCTCTGGGTCGGCGACGCGAATGTCACCCAGGTCGCCCAGTATCTGAAAGACTACCAGCTGGATGCCAATGGCAACCCGATGCTTTCGCCGGTCACGACCAACGGCGCACCCTATGTTTCCACGGGCGTCACCACGGCTCTCGGCGCGGTCGCGAAGCCGATGCCGCTCCGGCTCATTCTTCACAATGATGCGGCCGGCCAGAAGGTCAGCCTACTGCAGCGCGTTTTCGTCGGGACGGGCCTGGGCAGCAATCTGGTGGTGGCCACGCGGGAATCCTTCCTGAATGCCGCCAGCATCGGGTCCGCCCACCGGATCAGCGCCGCGCATCTGCCCTTCGCGCTCACCAACACCCCGTGGGCGAAGACCGCTGGTGCGTTCGGTCTGGGCACAAACGTCTCCTTCGACGTCACGCTGGATTACAATGACCACGCCTCCAATCCCTTCCTGCACACCTTTCATCCGGACCACGACAACCTGAAAGCCGACTTCAGGACCGTTGAGGATCTGGGGGTCGAGTCCTATACCGTGGTGCGTCATATCACGCTGGCGTTCACCCCGCCGGCGAATGACTTCGCCAGCCTGACGGCCGGCACCGACACCTACGGCGGGGACTACGCCGAGGTCATGACCTTCCATGGCCAGGGCGACCAGGTGCGCTCCTTCAACATGACCGGCCGGTTCCTGCTCAAGAACATCAGCACCATTCCCACCCTCACCACCTCGAACTGATGAACACTTTCCGTCCCAACACTGCGGTCGTCCCTCCTATGAAAAAGCTTCGCCCCTCGCTGCGGGCCGCTGTAGCCGTGTGCTCTTCGGTCCTGTTCCTCCTGGTCGCCGCCCCGGAAGCCCGGGCCCAGGCGACCGCCAACCCCCCGGGCAAGGTCGCCTACCAGGGCTTTTTGACGGATGTCAACGGCACCCCCCTGGGGAACACCACGCCGACCAACATCACCGTGGTCTTCCGGATCCTTTCGGCCAGCAGCGGTGGCAACCTCCTCTGGTCGTCGCAGCAGACCGTCACCCTCGACAAGGGCCACTTCAGCGTGCTGCTGGGCGAAGGCAGCCAGTTTGGCAGCGAACCCTTCAGCCCTGACCTGAGCAGTGTCTTCACCGGCAAAGATGCCTCCGACCGCTATCTGGAAATGTCGGTGGGCAGTCCGCTGACGGCGATCTCGCCGCGCATCCAGTTCCTGCCGGGGCCCTATGCGCTGCTGGCCCGGAGTGCCAACCAGATCCTGGACAACACGGGCGCGCCCGTTTTGACCACGGCGAATGGGACCCTGAGCCTGCGGGGGGCCGTGGAGGGGAACGGTAAAGGTCTGACCAACCTGAATGGTGCAAACCTGACGGCCGGCTCGGTGGGGCTGGCGCAGCTCGCGGCCAATTCCGTGGACGCGACCAAGATTGTCGATGGGTCCATCACCGAGGCCAAGCTCGCCACGATCAGCGACGCCAAACTCTCGCAGATCAAGACGTCGGGCAAAGTCGCGGACAGCGCCCTTTCGGGAAACATCGCCACCCGCTCGGCCCAGACCTTCGCCAGTTCCCCGACCGCGCCCCAGACGTTCAGCAACTTTGATCAAAACAGCGGTTCCGAACTGGACATTGTCCTGCCAGCGCAGATCGGTAACCCCTCCTTTGCCATGAGAATAGGGGTCGACCTCTATAATCAGGCCGTCTACGCCAGCAACACCCGGGGAGGGGATGCGTATATTCTGAGTCCCGTTGGCCGCCGACTTTTCCTTCAGCCGGGCCGGAACCAGTTCGGCATGATGATCGATGAAAGTGGTCGCGTGAGCCTCGGACAGCCCACCACTCCCTTCCTGCTCACGGTCGGGGCCGACGCGGGCAAGCCCGGCGGTGGTTCGTGGTCGAATTTCTCGGATCGCCGGATCAAGAAGAACATTTCCACCATTACCAACGCGCTGGAGCAGATCGCCCGGCTGCGCGGCGTGAACTTCGAATGGAAGAACCCGGAGGACCACGCCAACCAGCAGGGCCTGCAGGGCGGCTTCATCGCCCAGGAAATCGAGGCGGTCTTTCCGAACTGGGTCAGCCCCGTGGACGCCGCTGCCCACGACAAGTCGCTCACCGAAGACGGCAAGGTCCGAAGTGTGAGCCTGCCGTTCGAGTTTGACGCGGTTCTCGTGGAGGCGGTCAAGGAACTGAAGACCCGCCTCCAGGCCCGTGATGCCGAAGTGGCCGAGTTGCGCGCCGACGTTGCCCGCCTGCAACAGGAGCGGAAGACGCTCGGTGCGACTGTCGCGAGCCTGGAAACCCAGGATCAGTTGCGCGAAGCCCGCCTGCAGCGCCTGGAGCGGCTGGTGGCCGAGCCCGCTGGCCACACTGTGGTGGTCAACAAGTAGCCTGCCAATTCCCCGGCCCGACCTATGAAGTCATTCCCCTCGAATCCATCCGGGCGTCGCCGGGGAGCCGCGCTTCCACGGTTCATTCCCCACCGCCTCATGAAACCTCTCTGGCCGATCCTCCTGCTGGCTCTCGGTGTGTGCGTCCTGCCAGTCGCCCGGGCGCAGCGGTTCGACGCGGATGCCCTGGTCTATTCGCCGCTGACGTCGGCCACGGACGCGCCGTATGAGCGCGGCATCAACTACGGCTCCCTCCGCGGCGTCCCCCGGTCGAGTGTCGTCGGAAATCCGGTCGGGTCCGATGGCCGCGCACCCCTGAGTCCGTTCCCCACGCCCAACCAGTTCACCGGCGTGCTGCCCCTGGGCGGCGTAGTCCGGCCTGCGACTCCCCGGCGCCTGGTAAATATCCCGGGAGTGACCAACTACTCGCAAAACGCCCTCAATCTCGGCGTCCCCGTCGCCCGCGATCAGTCCGGAAAGGTGACGATGGTCCTGCGTGCCGCCCAGCTCGGCGGCAGCTATGTCAGCCGGCCCTTCTCGTTCCTGTTCGGGGCGATCATCACCCCGCCCACGACCGACGAGACCGGCGCCGTCATCCCCCCTTCGCAGCTGTCCAATTTCTGGGTGCCCGAACCCTATACCACCAACGGGCACCTGAACGCCCCGTATTACTGGAGCCCGCACGCCCAGATGGTGATTGCCAACCAGGCGGGCCGGGTCGCCCTCACCTGGAAACACGCCTTCCCCGGGACGACCACCCCGACGAATGCGCTGACGCCGGGGACGGATTATGTCGTCGAATCCGGCAATCTGTTTCTGCTGACCAACGTCACCTTTTACGTGTCGGGCAGCGCCGCCAAGACACCCCGGCAGATCTATTGGACGGAGGGCGTGTTCAAGGCCACGGGCAAGCCGGTGCTGGTGCCGGATGAGCGCGTGAGCGCGGTCTCCGTGGCCTACACCGCTGCGACGTTTCCCCAGACCGTGGCCACCGAGTTTCAGGTGCCCGGCGCGACCAGCCCGGCGGATGGGCAGACAAACGCCACCTCGCTGAAGGAGCTGCGCACGCTCTGGTATGACCCCACGCAGGGCGCGATCCTCGCCTACAATATCGAGGGCCGGGTGATCGTCGAAATGCTGGGCGAATCGCTCGGCGGAACCGTGCGGCGCAGCCTGGGCTATGAAATCGTGGACGTGATCCAGCAGCCGGCCCCGGCCGACGTGCCGATCGAGCTGGGTGAGAAGATCCATGCCTTTGCCGACGGCACCGATGATTCGGCGCTAACCCCCGA
The DNA here is from genome assembly GCA_903922605.1 of uncultured Verrucomicrobiota bacterium. GTDB lineage: Bacteria > Verrucomicrobiota > Verrucomicrobiia > Limisphaerales > UBA9464 > CAIVQB01. Next base: position 33,723 of record CAIXUG010000069.1, on the reverse strand, counting down.
ACCAGTCCTGCAGCTGGCCTCCACCACGGACCCCTTTTTGTACGAGCACCCCTCCGCGTCGGCGGACGACCTGGAATACTACGCCGCCCGCGAGACGAAAAACCTGAATGACGTGCTGGTCCATTGGACGGAAACGGGCGTCGCGGGTCTGCAATGGCCGCTGATCTACGCGCGCTACCAGCTGGTGTGGCCGACGGACATTGCCAAATACAGCCAGTACATCCGCCCGCACGTCGCCACGGAGGCCGAAGCCGCGCTGACGGCCATTCCGTTGCCCGGCAACAATGCCCCGGCAATCCAGTGGCAGGACCAGCTGGACGTGCGCCGGGGCAAACTCGTTGACGGCCTGGCCTATTACACCTTTTTGGAACCGAATTACCCCGTCCACCGGGCCCTGTTGCGGTTCTCCGCCGGCGACAACGTCCGCTTCGAGCGGGTTTTTTCCTGGCTCAATGACAACCTGATCGCCAACAACTTTGCCGGCACCCTGGCCACCAACCTCACCGACATCGGGGATCTGGCCGACGCCTTGGGCGCACCGCAGGTCATCAGCCAGTCGGCGGTGGTCGGCCGGCGGATTTCCGCCCCGCCCGGTGAACTCGGTTCCACCGGCGGATATCTGGCGGGCCATATTCACCAGCCCTCGGGGAATTCCTTCAATCCGGCGGCCTACCTCGACCCGTTCACGGTCGGATTCGACTTGGCCAACCAGGGTGCCATCATTCCCGTCAACGCCATTCCGGGGGCGAATCGTCTGGAAATCTGGTGGTTTCGGACCAACTCGGTCGATCTGAACCTGGGCTTCGAACCGATCTATTGGCCTTCTGTGATCGGAACCTACACCGTGGACTGGCCGGCACCGGGGAGCCCCGATTACTCCGAGATCGTGCTGGCCAGCAACGCAGGCAGCGGCGCCCTGGAAAGCCTGCAGGCGAATGGGAGCATCTACGTCCAGAATGACCCGGGCCAGGCCGGCTATAATCCGAACGAGGAGCACGCGCTGATGCTGGGCGGCCAGGCCTATGCGCTGCGGGATGACCTCAACCTCACCGGAACCGCGAACCCCGCCATGCTCTCCGGGACCGGTGCCACCTATTCTTCCGATCCGTATGTGCTCCTGGATTATACCGGGGCCGACAACCGCCCGGCGATGCGCACCTTCCGGGTGCTCCGGGAGAAGCCGGCCGATGGCCTCGTGTTCGACTATGTCGTCACGGCGGGCGGCAACGCCGCCAATTCGGGTGCCGGCCGGATCCTGCAGCCCCCGATGCCGCTGCCGCTCCTGCCACCGCCGGTGGACTACGTCACCAACGGATCGGGTGCCTCGATGACCATTACGCGGGTCAACTATAACACCGAGCCGGCTGCCAACTCCGGTGACCTGCCGGTGGGCTGGACGGACAGTCAGGCGAGCGGGCCCTACGCGGGCTATGCCCGCTTCACGTACAAGGACCGCAAGGAAAACTTCTGGGTCATGCGGGGTCTGCACGCGGGCCTGCCCGCGCTCCAGGCGGGCACTTACAACCCCGGTAACCGGCAATGGTCAAACGCCCTGCCGACGGCCACCGCCGTGGTGGGTGTGCCATTTACCAATGTGGTACACACCTCGCGCCAGACCGATACGCTGAAGGTGACGCTGCTCGCGGGTGCGCTCCCCACGGGCCTGAGTTTCGACGGGGTCACTCTGTCCGGAACCCCGACGGAAGTCGGCTCCAGTCCCTATTCGCTGCAGTTCGCCGTCACCGACAGCGGTGACGGTGCGACCGTCACCAATAACCTCACGCTGAATGTCGCCCCCGGAGGCACGGTGGTGGCGCAGGGGCCCCTGGTGATCGTCAGCACGAACGTCTTTTCCGGGGCCAACGTGACCTACGTGGACCGGCCTCCGTTCCTCGCGGCTCCGCCTGCCACCTCCAACTGCTTCACGATGCGGTTCTACTACGTGACCCGCGCCGACTTCGCGTGGCCGGGCCTGGCCTCCGTCCCACCGGCGGGCAGCATCGTCCCCTATCTGCGCCCACCGAATTCCACGGCGGATCCTGCCTCGCGTGACACCGACGCGCTCGACATCGTGTATCGCCCGGTCTGGCCGAGCGATCCGCCCAAGGTCGCGTTCGGGCAAACGCTGACGAAGGCGGCCAACGGCCTGCCGGCCGTGCGCGGCCAGACGAGCGTCCAATTGCTCTACCAGCAGTCCATCGGGCTCGGCATCGCCACACCGAAGCCGGCGGTCACGCTCTTCGATCCGACCTCCGCCAAGTCCTTCGCGCTGACCACCGATCCGAACAGCGGGCTGGCGAGCCTGCCAGGCGGCGTGAAAGTGGAGAGCTTCCAGGGCAAGATTTACTTCCCGAATCTGCCGCCCCACCTGGGTCAGCGCTTTTACTTCGATCCCAACAGCGGTCCGCAAGGCAGCCTGGTCTTCCAGGGCGTCTACAAGGAGGAGGTCCTGGGTGAAAGTTACCTGCTGCTGAATGTGTTGCGGGGCAGTGATCTCGCCACCGTGAAGGGCCTGTGCCCGGCCGCCGACGCCCAGAAATCCCAGTGGGACGCCGCCATCGATGGCCTGTCGGCCACCATGGTGACCCGCTACGAGAATCCCCAGGTACCCGGACAGTTCATCGACAATCCCGATGCCAGCGTGACCCGGACGGCCGGCCAGGTGATGGCTGTCGGCGACAGCCAGACGCTCGTGGACAGCTACGCCCTGAGCGCGTCCGGGCCCGGTCAGGGCTATGTCACGCTGCTGGTGGGCAACAGCGCCAATCCGGACCAGACCCCGGCGGGCGAGCCGGTCTCCCTGTATGTCTTCCGGGTTACCGGATCCCTGTACCCCGGCGAATTGAAAATTGTCTCGGCGGACAATCCGTTCAGCGAACTGGTCTCCCTCCAGCACACGGTCGATCTCGGTGGCGACTTCGACGATTATCTTTATGAGTACAAGATATCCCCGCCGGTGGATGGAAATCCGCCGGTCGCGGACGCATCGATGAGCGGCTATCAGGCCCTGACCAGCGGGCCGGGCCTGCCCCAGTACACAATCGGCGGCAGCGGCATCAATTCGCTGGTCGATAACTGGGTGACCATGCGCTACCGGCCGGGCAACCCGTCGCACCCGCTGTACAAGGCGGTGCCGACCGATGCCGACTGGTCGCCCTGGACCGCCCCGGTGCAGGCCGAAGGCTGGATCAAACGGGTCCTCGCGGGAATCAACCCCTTCAACCAGCGCGTCACCGACCTGTACAACAACACAATCAATACGGACGCCAACATCCTGACCGCCGCCGGCAAGCGCTGGGAGGGGGATGTGCCCCTCAACCTGGCCAACATCAACAACCTCGGCCTGATCGAGATCTACGAAACCGTGCTGCGCCGTGGCCGTGGGCTGAGCATCGATGCGGGCATCAATTTCGGGCCGGCCAACGACGCGCTGCTGCTCGCCGCCGGCTACCTCAACGATCTTTACATGCTCGTGGGCAACGAGGCCTACGCCGATGCCGCGAACCCCACCATCGGCATTGGCACCAAGGACAGCACCTACGGCGACATCGCCACGTCGCTGTTCGCCTTCAAAGGCCAGGTTCCCAGCCTGCTGGAGGAGGAGCTGGCCCTGTTGCGCGGCCGTGATGACGTGGCCCAGCCTGGCGTGACCATCGCGCCCGTGTATAACCGGCTCTTCTGGAACTACACCCGCGGCATCGATTCCGGCGAAGTCATCTACGCGCTGAACTATAACATCCTCGACCAGAACACGGACGGCAAGGTGGACGCCGCTGACGCCGCCGTGCTCTTCCCCCAGGGCCATGGCGACGCCTATGGGCATTATCTCACGGCGGTGAAGGGTTACTACTCGCTGCTGATGAACAACAACTTCGACTGGGTGCCCCGCATCGAGGCGGTCAACATCCTCGGCAAGCCCGTGGCGGTGGACTACCTGGACGAACGGAAATTTGCCACGGCGTCGGCGGCGGTGGCGCGCACGGGACGCCAGATTTTTGATCTGGTCTGGCGCAAGGACTATGTGCCCGGCGCGGACCTCGGCTGGGAGCGGTTTTCCACCAACAGCATCTCCACCCGCCAGGTGGTCAACGGCCTGGCGACGAACTACATCGTGCGCCACTGGGGTGCTGACCAGTGGGCCTCGCGTACCGCGCAGGGCGCGCTCTTCAACTGGGTGGTGGGCAACACCATCCTGCCGCCCGTCGATCCGGACCCGGCCCATGTGGGCATCCAGAAGATCGACCGTACCACGGTTCCCGAGCTGCAGGAACTCGCCACCACGCTGGGTGACCTGCAGACCGCCCTGGACAATGCCGAGGGCCGCTTGACGCCCCTGGGTCTGCCCGATGGCGGGCTGGCGTTCGACATCGACCCCAACAAGGTCACCGGCCCCGATCCCCAGACGCATTTCGAGCAGATCTACGACCGTGCCCGGCAGGCGTTGAACAATGCGGTGGCGAGCTTTGACGACGCCAAGGACGTGACAAGGCTGATGCGCTCGGAACAGGACTCGCTGGCCGATCTCCAGAACAGTTACGACCAGCAGGAACTGGCCTATAAGAACTCCCTGATCGAGCTCTACGGCACCCCGTACGCCGATGACATCGGCACCGGCCAGACCTATCCCCAGGGTTACGACGGGCCGGATGACTTCCACTACATGTGGGTGGACGACACCACGTTCACCGATCCCGGCCATACCATGTGGGCGCCGAACGATCCGGCCTCGTACTCGATCGACATCGGGGTGCTGCCTTCCGACTACGATTCGGTGCTGGGCCTGACCAACTTCGTCATCCAGGCGCAGTCTCCCGAATATCAGAATCCCACCAACCTCCATTACATCACCTACAACTGGGGGCCGCATGGATTCCTCGACAAGCCGGCCAAGATCACCGGCAAGCGCGCCTCGCCGGGCAAGCTCCAGCAGGCCATCTCCGGGATCATCGCCGCCCACGACAACCTCTACGTGGCGATCACCGCCTACGATGTCAGTGACAAGGAGGATCTCGACAAGCAGGTGCAGCTGTTCAACTCCCGGAACCTGTCCCTGAATGCGATCAAGAACATTGAGGCGACCATGATCAGCACGGAAAAGACCAGCATCGAGGACGGGAACAACCGGGCCATCAGCGCCAATGACGTTCAGCTGGTGGCGGGCGCCGCCGAAGATGTGGCCGGTGCCGCGATAGCGGCCACTCCCTCGAATCTGATATTCGGCCTGGCCGCCGGTGGTGACGTCTTTGCTCCGGCCCGCGGCCTCATTTACGGGGTGGCGATCGCGGCCAAAAACCTCACCCTCGCGGGCGATGCCATCGCTAACCGGGTCTATTTGAATTCCGACACCACGCGGCAGCAGCAGTTGCTGGATCTGCAAAACCAGATCGACAACCTGGGCCGTACTGAAGACACCAAGCAGATGGTGGTGGATATCGGCGCCGCCCTCAAAAAGGTGCAGGGCGACTTCATCCTGATCAACCAGGGCACCCGGCAGCTGGACGACGCCACCCGGGCCTATGCGAGCCTCCTGGGAGAGGGCGACCGCATCAAGGCCGAGCGGCAGGTCTTCCGCCAGCGGGCGGCGGCGGTCATCCAGGGATTCCGCACCCGCGACGCGGCCTTCCGTCTGTTCCGCAACGAGAAGCTGGAGCGCTACAAGACGCTCTTCGACCTGGCCTCGCGCTATGCCTACCTGGCGGCCAACGCCTATGACTATGAGACCGGTCTGCTGAACACGCCGACCGGCAAGGCCTTCGTGAACCGGATTGTGAACTCCCGCGCCCTCGGCGTGGTGAAGGATGGCGAACCCCAGTATGCCGGCAGCGACGGCGGCGATCCGGGTCTCTCCAGCGCCCTGGCGGAGATGAAGGCGGATTTCGACGTGCTCAAGGGGCGGCTGGGATTCAACAATCCCGACGCCTACGGCACCACGGTCTCCCTGCGCCAGGAGGCCATGCGCATCCTGCCGGGCACCGACGGCGACCAGAACTGGCAGGACGCGCTGCAAAACGGGAAGATGGACAACCTTCTGGATGACTCGGACGTCAAACGCTACTGCCTCCAGATCGACCCCGGCAACGGCCTTCCCGTGCCCGGCATCGTCCTGACCTTCGCCACCAGCATCAATCCGGGCGAGAACCTCTTCGGCCAGCCGCTGGCGGCCGGTGACAGCGCCTTCCATCGGAGCGCCTTCGCCACGAAGCTCTACGCGGCCGGGGTGGCGCTCGTCGGCTATCGCGGCATGAACGATCCGGTCGCGAACGGTTCCGCGGTCGACGCGGGCGGTGGGACGTCGCCCACCGATCCGCCGTCCCTGGATCCGCAGGCTTTGGCCGCCACACCTTACGTGTACCTCATCCCGGTGGGTGCGGACACAATGCGCAGTCCGCCGCTCGGCGACGTCAGCGACATCCGCACCTGGAATGTGCAGGATGTTACCGTCCCGATGCCGTTTAACATCGGTGGCTCGGACTTCTCGTCGAAGCAGCTCTATCAGTCCTCCGATTCGCTGTCGGAGCCGCTCTTCAACATCCGCAAACACCAGGCGTTCCGGCCGGTTTCCTCGACTGCGGCGTTCAGTGCGGACATCTACGGGCTGGGCGGCTCGCTCCAACCCTCCCAGTTCACCAATCGCCGGCTGATCGGGCGTTCCGTCTGGAACAGCCAGTGGAAGCTGGTCATCCCGGGCGACACGCTCCTGAACGATCCCCAAGAGGGCCTGGCGCGCTTCATCCAGACGGTCAAGGACATCAAACTGCATCTGGTCACCTACTCCTATTCGGGCAACTGATCCCACCGCCTTCACCCCCATGTACACCTTCCCGATGCGATCCCCGGCCCGGCAGTTCCCGTTGGACCGTTGGCCCGGCGCGACCTTGCTGCTCCTGCTCTTGCTCCGAGCAGTCCCGGCGTCCGCCTTTCCGCCCGCCCCCCACCATCTTCTCTATGGGATGGTGCGGGATGAATACGGCACGCCCATCGACTCCGCGGCGGCCCAGGTCATCCTGATGAGCGCCAGCGGCCAGCAGTTGAAGACGCTGATCAACCCCGGGGTCCAGCCCGGCGTGAACTACAAGCTGGAAGTGCCGATGGATGCCGGTCTGACCTCGGATCTGTACAAGCCCACCGCGATGGAACCGACGATGCCATTCCGGGTGATGGTGGTCGTCGGGGGCCGCACGAACCTGCCCATCGAGCTGAAGGGCAATTTTGCCCAGATGGGCCAACCGGGGAAGCAGTCCCTCATGAATCTGACGCTGGGCGAGGACACCGACGGCGACGGGCTGCCGGACGCCTGGGAATGCCAGATCAACCCCGACATCAGCAAGGTCAATCCGGGAGATCTCCACACCAACGGCCTGACGACCCTCCAGGAATACCTCGCGGGCATCTATCCGACGTCGGACACCGACGGTCTCAAGCTGACGATTTCGGGCGTTCAGGACGGCGAGCCGCTGATGAGCTTTCTCGCGATCCAAGGCCGGTCGTACAGCGTGATGGGCTCGACTGATTTCAAGACGTGGACCCCGGTCACTTTCCGAATTCCCGCCGAGGACACCGCCACCTCGGCTGACCGAGCCTTTTATCAGGCCACGGAGGTGAAAGCGGTCGAACTGAAGGCGGTGACGGCGGGCGCGACGCCGGTGCCGACCTTTTTCAAGCTGATGGTCCAATAACGCATAAGGCCGAACGCGATGAACCTACCACACCAGGTCAGAGTGCGGCCCGGGATTGGGCTGGCCGTCGCGATATTTTGCCTGCTGTGCCTGGTGACGGCGGCGCTTGCCTATCGCCACACCCATATCCCCGTCGTCGAAGTGGTGCTGCCCGAGGTCGAGCGCTCGAAGCTGGTGCTCCGGGAAAAGCGTCTGGAGCTGGACGGAAAGGCCTTTACCGGCTGGATGCTGGAACTTTATCCGGACGGCCTGCTCAAATCGCGCTCGGCGATTTTCAACGGCGTGTTGCACGGTGTCTCCGAGGGCTGGTTCACCAACCAGACCATGCAGGTCTCCGAACAGTTCGTGAACGGCGTCTCCCATGGGGAGCGACGCCAGTGGGATGAGGCGGGAAGGCCGGTTTCGGCGGCCCAGATCGAGCACGGCCGGATCGTCGGCGTGTTCCAGCGCTGGCATGCGAATGGGCAGCTTTCCGAGGAAATCACCATGAAAGATGGTCAGCCGGACGGTCTTTCGCGGACCTGGTATGCGAGTGGCCGGCTCAAGTCGGAAGTGACCCTGGCACACGGCACCGTGAAGTCACAGCATCGCTATGACGACGTTGCGGGCGTCAGCGAACGGCGCGGCTCCGCAGGAACGTCGGCGGCAGGGGGTGCGCCTTGAGGCCGACCTGGAGGCTGGTCCGGGGAACCTCGGCGCTGCTCCTGGGCCTCTGGTTTCAGGCCGTGAGTTCGGCTCAGGTCTACACGATTGACTGGTTTCGGATCGCCGGCGGTGGGGGCACGAGCACGAATGGCCTTTACACCGTGAGCGGCACTCTCGGTCAGCCGGAGGCGGGCCTGCCCATGGGCGGGGGAATTTTTGCTATTACCGGTGGCGTGCAATTTGAGAGCGCCGGCTCGGAAATCCTACCGGTGCCCTTGCGGATCGTCCGGCTGGCGCAACTCGTCAATGCCAGCGGTGTGCGGGAGGTTCATATCACCATGGCCGGGACGCCCGGACACGTCTTCCAGCTGCAAGCCACCTCCAACCTGACGCGGACCATCACCTGGGCCGACCTCGGCGCCCGGGCCACCGCGCCCACCGAGGGCTTCCTTGAATTCATTGATGCCGGCCCGCCCGAGGTACGTTTCTATCGGATCATTGAGTCAGCCGGGCCATAGAACTGGTCTGCCTGCGCCGGGTTCAGCAGAGTCTCTGCGCCGTAGAAGATAACGGCCTCCAACTTCCCGTTTTCCTAATTTCTGACCGGGTTGGCGTCGTCATGCCGTTGTTGCTTGCATTCCGGGTCTGGTGGCCGGGGTGTCTATTACCAGCCACGCGCAGCCCGCGTAGGAGGCTGGCCTTTCCGAACCATTCCATCAGGTGTGCCCATCAATAACGCGATTCTTTTTTCAACGGGATCCCTTGGGTCCGGCAACCATTCTGCCGATGTGCTCGGAACTGAAGGCCTCCAATCTGATCGTCTGTGTGCCGGCCGCATCACCCGGCCTCCCCTCTTCATCGTCTAGCCTGCCTGCCCATGAGCCACCAATCCGCTGATCGTTCACCGCACCTGCTCCGCCGGCTACGGTTCGTGGTGGGAAAGGCCGTTACGGCCCTCCTGCTGTTTTTCGGCCTCGCCGCTTCCGTCCGGGCCCAGTGGGTCACGCAGACCATCAGGCTCGTGCCTGGCTACAACCCCGTGTTCCTGCAGGTCGCGCCGGCCGATCCGGCGTGCGACTCGCTCTTCAGCACGGTGCCGCAGGTGACCGAGGTCTGGATGTACAACCGCTACCTGCAAACCTCGAGCTTCACGACCAATTCGACGCAGGCCGCCGTCGGCCAGGACCACTGGCTCACGTGGTATCCGCCCGGCACCGAAAAGAAGTTTTTGGCCACACTGGCGCAAATCCGTGGCGGCCAGTCGTACCTGATCAAGCTGGCCCCCAATTCCCCCACGGTGACGCTGAACGTGAAGGGCATCCCGATCCCGCCGCGTTCGGACTGGATTCCGAACGACGTCGTCCTGGCCGGCTTTCCCATCATGGAAACGGGGCCGGTGAGCTTTTACGATTTCCTCAAGGATTCGCCCCAGGTGTCGGCGCAGCCGGGGCAGGATTCGGCCATCTTCAACATCAACCCGGCCACGGCCTTTGAAAGCCAGATCCGCAATCCGGAGCTGACGAAGATCGTGCCCGGCCGGGCCTACTAGGCCTTTCTCCAGGGACATACGCATCATCCGTATCCCTTCGAGGCGCTGGGCGGCACGGAAAACAACGCCGTCCAGTTCCTGCAGGACAGCCCCATCACCACCCTGACGCTGAAGAGCGGCGCAGATGATCCCCACACGCTGCACCTCCGGCTGCTGGACGGTGAGGTCGCCCCGACGGGCAAGCCGGCCAATGCCGGCACGCCGCCGGTGGTGGCGCTGTTGCCCCAGGCGGACGGCTCCTTTGCCTTCAAGCGGCTGGCCAACGGTGTGGATGTCACGGTGGCCGGTGGCCAGAGCCTCGTGCTCCGGGTCGGGCTGCTGTTACGGGAGCTGAATATGGTGTCGGACACCAATTCGACCTACCAGGCCCTGATCGAGGTGACGGAAGCCGCCCATGGCTACCGCCAACTGGTGCCCGTGGTGGCGGAGGTGCCGGGCAGCAAGCTGTACAACCGGCAGGGCAGCCTGATGTCAACTCCGGGCACCAAGGGGAAGAGCGACCTGACCGACGCGGTGGCCACGGTCGCCCAGAACGCCGGCCTGTGGGTGGGCACCATCACGATGAATGCAGTCAACATTCCGGGTTTCGATCCGTCACCCTTTCCGGATCCGACCACCCACACGGTGATCCCGGCGACGCCGCTGAACACCCGGGTGCTGATCCACGTGGATTCCAACGGCGTGTCGCGGCTCCTGCACCAGGTTGTTTTCGCCGACGTGTCGGACGGCACGAACCGCGTCACCCGCATGTACGGCAGCCTCGCCAGTGTGCCGGCGGGGGCGACGCTCAAATCACGTCTCAGCGCGCCGAGCTGGCCGGCGGCCGCCCCGGCGGCGCTGACCGGCAGCTTCGGGGCCAGCGTGGCCGGGACCGTCACCACACCCTACGATGACAAGGTCAATCCCTTCGTCCACCGCTACCATCCCGACCACAACAACCTCACCGAGGACTTTTCCACCAAGCTTCCGGCGGGCGTGGAGTCCTTCGACATCACGCGCAATGTCAGCTTTTTCTTCGGTGACACCATCCAGACGGGCACAAGCTATTCGCCGTCGGTCCCGGCGGTGAAGTTCACCGGGGCCACCGGCGAATACGTCAGCGCCTCGGCCTTCGCCACCACCCCGGCCCTCACGGTGCAGTTCTGGCTGAACATTCCCACCCTCCAGCAGAACGGCGGCACGCTGGTGCTGCTGACCAATGCCACGCAGCAGAGCCAGGTGCGCGTCGGCTTCCAGGCCAACACCGGGACGCTGGCCATGACCGTCACGGGTACGAACAGCACCACTGCCCAGGTCGTCACCACCAACGCCCTGCCCACCGGCGCCTGGGTGAATGTCACCGCGACCTATGACGGCTTTGCCAGCGGCCAGATCTATGTGAACGGCATCTTGGCCGGGCAGAACTATCTGCCCGCGATGCCCTCCGGGGCGTGGGATTCGCTGCTGGTCGGCAATGCGTCCACCGCCGGCTCCGGCAGCTTCGTCGGTGAGCTCCATGACGTGGTCGTCCGTAATGGCGCGACGTCGTATCAGAATGTGCCGCAGCTCATGGTCGTGCCGCAGTTGCAGAGCAGCAACGGCATCGTGGTCGAACTGCTCGGCAGCGGTGTGGCCACCAACGTGCTGAACGTGGGGACGGCCACGGTCACGGTGACGACCCCGAGCCCGCAGCTCATGGACCTGGGATCGGCCCCCAGCGTGCCACTCTATACCTCCGGCACCGTCCAGGGGACCTATCAGGAGACGATCTCCGGCCTCCGCCGGCAGGCGATCACCGTGCAGGGTTCCTTCCAGTTCACCCGCGTCAGCCAGAGTTCCATCCTTTACTGATCCATCCCCCTTTTCTTTTCCCCCCTCCGCAAACCTATGAAAACCATCCACGCCCTGCTTGCTGCCCTGTTCTTCGCCGCCACTGCGGCCTTTGCGGTGAACGATCCGCCCCTGGTGATCAACTACCAGGGCAAGCTGCTGAACAGCTCCGGCAACCAGGTCACCGACGGCACCTACACCATTGCCTTCAAGCTGTACGGTTCCACGAGCGGCACCACGCTGCTGTGGGGCAGCTCCTACACGGTGGTGGTTTCCGGCGGCTTCTTCAACGTCGTGCTGGGCGAGGGCGGTACCGCGATCGGCGGCGCGCAGACGAACGCCATCGCCGCCGCGCTGGGCAGCACCGGGACGCCGTTTCTCGGGCTGACCATCCTGGTGGACAACTCCGGTGCCACGATCAACAACCCGCAGGAAATCACGCCGCGTCTCCGGCTGCTCTCCTCGCCTTACTCGCTCGTCGCGGAAAGCGCGAAGATTGCCGACAGCGCCGCCTACGCGACCAACGCCGGCAGCGTGGGCGGGCTCACGGCCAACCAGTTCCTGCAGCCCGCCAACAAGTCGGCCAGCACGCTGCAGGGCGATCTCTCCGTGCCCAACCTGGGTGTCAACGGGGGGCTGACGGTGGCCAATGCCGCGACGTTCCAGAGCGATTTGGCCGTCACCGGCACCCTCTCAGCCGGTGCGACGACCGGCGGCGGCTTCGTGCCCGTGGGCGGCATCATCATGTGGAGCGGTTCGGCGACTGCCGTCCCGGCCGGCTGGCATCTCTGTGACGGCAGCTCCGGCACGCCTGATTTGCGGGGCCGGTTCATCGTTGGGGCCGGGGCCAGCGGTTCCGCCTACGCGGTCGGAAACGCCGGCGGCAACAGCTCGCTGACCTTGGGGGCGAACAATCTGCCCCCGCACCGCCATACGCATCGGGACACGATTTTTGCCGAAAACTATATCGGCAACACCAGCGTGGCTGGCGATGGTGCCTACCTGACCGGCTCGACGGGCTGGGACGGAGCAAATTCCTATGTCGGCAGCAAGAGCAACTATGACACGGATAACCGGCTCTCGTGGGTGCAGCGCTACACCGATTTTTCCGGGGGCAACAGCGCGGGCGCGGCCGACGCGATCGACATCCGGCCGCCGTATTACGCCCTGTGCTACATCCTCCGGCAGCAATAACACCGGCCAACCCTCCTGCGCCCCATGTTTTTCAAGACAGCCAAGGTCATTTTGGGCCGGTCGCTCGCGCTGCTGCTGCTGGCGGCGCTGCCGGCGGCGGCGGATGTGTTTTCCACCACGCCGGGTTACACCAACCCGGTACGGCCCGGAGTCGGGCAGGCCAGCGCCTCGGCCACCCTGGCCAGCGGGAGCAACTATGCCCCGACCAACCGGCCCACCGAGGCGGGATCGGCCCGCTTCAAGATCGATTCGTGGACGGTGGGAATGCCTTTTTCCTCGGCGCCGCCCAACTTCAACTTCGGTGACATCATCACGCCGCCGCCCCTGGCCGATCCGATCAGGGCCCCGTCGGTGGTCACGGCCAACGGCGCGTTCTACCTCGCCAAGCGCCGCCAGCTCGTCGCCGCCCAGGCCGGCACCTGCGTGGTGGACTGGCCCACCACCACCGGCACCACCAACCGCATCACCTACACCATCGGCGCGCTGCCCGGCGGCCCGGCCTCCCGGCTCTTCTGGACCGACAACTACACGGCCGGCGCGGTGAACACCAACGCCACCGGCCTGCCCGACAACAACGAGTACGCCGTCAGTCTCAGCCACATTTACGCCAAGATCCATTACAACGCCGTGGTCCCGGATTTTGATTCGGCGGATTCTCAGGACACGGCCGCCGGGCAGGCCGCCCGGTCCACCCTGGCGATCACCCAGCTCGGGCGTCCCGCCATCTGGATCGATGGCAACAGCCTGCTGCGCGCGCGGAACCAGAGCGGCTACCTGATCGTCGAGTATTTCGACACGCCGTCGTTCGACAATTCGGCCGGGTATGAGATCGTCTACGTCGGTCCGGCGCGGGTGTACCAGTCCTCCGTGGTGCTGGGTGACCGGCTGCTGCCGAGCGAAGGGGCAGACGTGGCGGCGGGCCTGATCGCCTCGATTTCCAAGGCCAAGGACTACGTGGTCCAATGGTCCACGAGCGGCAGCCATTTCGAGAACGACATCTTCGCGACCGCCGTCAATTCCGACGCCACCCAGCCGACCGGGGACCCCAGCAAGACGCAGATCCTGTGGCAGCGCACCGGCAATCTCGGGATCATCTGGCCCTACGAGCCCCATTGGTACGCGATTACCTGGGCGGGCGACGAGTCGGCCCACCTCTTCGTTTACGATCCGACCAATCCCGCCGGCAGCCCCCCGATCAACATCCCCACGAATTATACGGCCAGCATCGTCTGGTCGGAAAAGAGCGGGACGGTGGCCAAAGCGGATTCCACGACCTCCACCATCCAGCCGGTGGGCGAGGGCCGTGCGCTCATCCAGTACCAGAACAACCTCGATGTGTGGTTCGTGCCCGTGCGGTTGGCCGCGCGGACGAACGGCGCCTACGTTTCCAACCAGGAGGTCTTCTGGCCCGTCGGCACGCCGCTGCAGCCCGTGGCCAACTCCCCCCGGCTCCAATTTGACGGCGTGGGGAATTACCTCAGCTTTTCCTCCGACCTGCAGCCGGGCTTCACGACCGAGCTATGGATCAGGCCCGCCACCGTGACCAACAACCAGACGCTGGCGGCGTTTCTGGACTACCCGCAGCAGGCCACGGTGCAGGCCGCGCTCACGCTCGCCGGGAGCCAGCTCCGTCTGGACGTGTTCACCGGTCCGGTCACGAATGACGTGCTTATCGCCGACGCTAGTTTCGAGTCGGCCAAGGCGGACAGCACCCGCTACGCCACCAACGTTCCCGGTTGGGCGATCGGTGGTGGCGTGTCGGTAAATGCCAATGGGGCCGGCCCGTTTGCCGACAACGGCCAGTCGCAGAACGGCACCAATGTCGTCGGCCTGCAGAATGGCGCCGCGATCAGCCAGACCGTCGCCGGCCTGGTGCCCGGCCAAACCTACACCTTGAGCTTCAGCTACAACGCCCGGTCGGGAACCCCGCCGCACCTCCGGGTGCAGGCCGACGCGGCGACCCTGTTCGACCAGTCCTTCACCGCCGTGGGCGGCACGGCGGCCTACAACGTGGCCTCGGTGAACTTCACCAACGTGAGTTCCTCCTTTCTCCTCACCTTCACCGAGTACAACACCAACAGCGCGGACTGCACCGCGCTGGTCGATGGCATCCGCATCTTCCGCACCAGCAGCGTGGTCGAGCTGACCAGCACCAACAGCATCCCGGCCGGGGTCTGGTCGCACGTCGCGTTCACCAAGTCATCCTCGGGCCAGTTGAAGCTGTATGTGAACGGAATCCTGGACGGCACCGCCACCGTCACCACGTTCAACGGTATTTCCCCGCAAACTGCCACCTACGCGGAGGTCGGCGTCGGGCAGGGCCTGCCCATCAACGGGGCGGCCCAGACCACGCTCGCCCCCTTCGCCGGTGAAATCCGGGAGGTGCGGCTCTGGTCGGCCCAGCTGGATGGCACCACGATCCAGCAGAACATGTCCGCCGCCCTGCGCGGCGATGAGCCCAATCTCGATCACCTGATCACGCCCCTGTGGCAGCAGACCTCGACGCCCTTGGATCCGGATGGCGAGGCGGGCTATCAGGTGCTGGATCTGGCCACCGGCGAAAACGTGCTGGGTTACGGCACGCCCAACACCGCCGGCCAGCTTCCCTACACCCTCAACCAGCGCCTGGCCCTGGCCGGGAACGCCAACAACACGGAAATCCCGCTGACCTGGAAACGCTCGGACGCGCAATCGGTCGAGTTCTGGCTGCGGGTCGGGGACGGCAATCGTAAGTTCCCCAAAGGGGACGTGCCCCTGCTGGAAGCCAAGTCGGGCACGAACTCCACCGTGGAGCTGGGCCTTTCGGGCGGACGCCTGGATCTGCTCACCAACGGGGTCGTGGCCGGCATCTCCGGAACGGTGCTGGAAGAGAATTCGACCCATCACATTGCCCTGGTGGCCGAAAGCGGCCAGCTGCGCCTGTATCTCGACGGTAACAAAGATGGCGTCGTGGTCCTGCCGGGCCGCGGCTCGGATGTCCTGGCCACCAGGCTGGTCCTGGAGGCCGGCACGGCCACGAATTCCACGCTGAACGCGGAGTTCAGCGATTTCCGGATCTACGCCACCACACACTCCACCGCGCAGGTCAATGCGGACCTTACCTCGGCGGCGGACTTCACGGACAGCACCCTCGTCCGCTGGTACGACTTCAGCCAGGTCACGCCGTCCAACGTCGCCGGCGAAGCCGTCCTGCTGGTGCCGGATGCGGCCCGCGGCGTTGCGGCCACCTATCACGGTCCCGCCGTCCTGGGCAGCACGATCAACCTCCTGCCGCCCGCCGAGGTCACCGGCGGCATCATCCGGTCGGGCACCGCCTACCATCCGGGCATTTACGCGGCGGAATCGCGGATCATCCCCGTGAACGACACCCCGACCAATTCACTGATCGAGGTGTGGTGGAGCAGCTCCTTCACCGCTCCCTATCTCGACCAGCCGCTGGGCATCCCGGGCATCGTCACCCGCTACCGCCTCATGGACCCGATCGCAGCGCCGGTGCTGGCGGTCGCCGGCCAGAAGACCGCCGCCTTCAACCTGCCCACCACCTGGGCCGAGCCGTCGGTCTATTACCAGAACGACGTGACCGCCGTCGGCTACAACCCCAACGAGGAGCACGCGCTGATCTTCGGTCCTGCTGCCTATGCCCTGCGCTGGGATCTCAACCAGCCCGCCACCTCGCCGGCGTACATGCTCCTGCAATACAAGGACACCACGCGCGGCTTGCTCTCCTACCTCCAGCCGGTCCAAGTGATCCCCACCAACAGCATCCATCCCAATTTCGACGGCTCGCTGCTGGTCGGCCAGGAGCTTCAATCCCCCACGCCGATCATCTACCTGCTGCCCTACAGCCCGCTGTCCGGCCCCGGCGCCGATGATCCGCTGCACCGCCTGTTCCAGGACCGCACCGGCACCTACTGGGCGCAGTCGGCCAGTTCCACCACGCCCGACAGCGTGCCCATGCGCTGGCAATACCCGCTGGAGCCCGGCTTCTACTGGCCCTCCTCCCTTGGCACGAAGAACCCCGGCGACTCCGTGCCCTTCGGCAATACGAGCAACGGCCTGACCATCCATTACACCATCAACTGGCCGACTAACCTGCCGACGCTGGCGCTGGGGCAGACGCTGTCCACCGCCATCGGTGGCCTGCCGGCGATCTACGGCCAGAAGTCGGCCGCCATCCTCTTCGACGAGGCCAATTATTCCGGCAAGACCTCGGCCTACATCGTGGACCCGACCACCGTTTCCTCCTCGGACCTGGCCAGTACGAACGGCATCGCCACGGCGACCGACATCGAGCTCGGGCAGGTGTATTTCACGCTGTTGCCGCCGCATCTGCGCGACCGGGTCACTTGGGACCCGACAGCCAGGAAGCTGAACCTGAGCGGGGCCGTGGTGCAGCCCATCACCGGCGATTCGTACGTGTTGCCCGCCTGGCTCGGTTCCCCCTCGGACCCCAACTCCGACTACTCGATCATGGCCGGACTCAGCCCGGATCCCAACTGGCAGGCCGCCGTCGCCGGCCTGCGCCAGCCGGCCAACGTGATCCCGAACGCCGAGGTGCCGTTCAGCTCCATCGTGCTGACGCCCTCGGGCTTCGGCGGCGGCCACGTCACGCTCGGCTTCAACACGCGGACCAACTTCAACCTCACCGGCGATCCCGTGAGCGTGGTGCCCTTCTTCCTGGACACCACGAAACTCTACACGGGCAGCGTCATCGTCCTCTACTCGGACAACAAGTTCGACCAGTACACCACGCTGCGGCACAACGGCGACTTCGGCGGCGACCCGTCGCAGTATGAGTTCGAGTGGCGTTACTCGCCGTCGAATTTCGGCCAGGTGCCGGCCAGTCCGAACGCGAACCTCGCCGCCTGGCTGCCCTACGGCGTGACGACCCGCGGCCTGAGCCGCATCGTCTTCGGCGGGCCCGGCCTGCTCACGCTCGAGGACGTTTATTTCTCCGTCCACTGGCGCTGCGTTGCCTCCGGCGCGCCGAACACGAACTGGAGCAGCTGGACCGAACCGGCGCTCGTGGAGAACTGGCTCACCCGCGCGTTGGACGGCATCAACCCCTTCGACCAGCGCGTGGGCTCGCTGGCCAACAACCAGCTCGACCTGACCACCAGCATCCTGTCGCAGGCCGGCAAGCGCTACGTGGGCGCGGTGCCCCTCAACATGGACAACGCGGACAGCTTCGGGCTGATCGAGATCTACGAGACGCTGCTCCAGCAGGCCCGCAACCTGAGCATCGACGCCGGCTACAAGGACGACAACGTCAACGCCTCCCTGCTCGACGCCGCCAGCAAGCTCAACGAGCTGTACACCATGCTGGGCGACGAGGCCCTCAGCGACGCGAAGGACCCCACGATCGCGTGGGGTACCCGCGACCTGAACGACATCTATTTCGGTTCCCGCGCCTCCAGCCTGTTCGCCTTCCAGGGCATCGTGCCCACGCTGCTGGAGGAGGAGCTGGCCCTGCTGCGCGGTCTGGACGACACGTCCTCGACGCCCGTGACCACCTACCCGGTCTATAACCGGCTCTATTGGAACTTCACGAAGGGCATCAACAGCGGCGAACCCGCCTACGCGCTCAACTACAACATCCCGAGCGTCACCACCAACTCGGAGGGCAGCATCACCGAGGCGGACGCCGCCCGGCTGTATCCGCAGGGGCACGGCGACGCCTACGGCCATTACCTGACGGCACTGATGGATTATTATCGCCTGCTGGAGAACACGAACTTCACCTGGTATCCCCGCGCCGAGGTCAAGACCATCGGGGGCGTCAACGTCAGCTTCGACTACGTGGACGAGCGCAAGATGGCCGCCTCGGCCCTGCAGCTCGCGCGCACCTCGGTGGAGATCGTGGACCGCACCTTCCGCCGCGACTACCAGCTCGACCCGTCCAAGCGCGTGCCGCTCTACGTGGACAGCAACACGAACCGCGCCTGGTCGGCCACCGAGTGGGTGGACCGCTCCAGCCAGGGCGCCCTGTATAACTGGATTGTGCTGAATTCGCTGCTGCCGGCGCCCATCGACGGCGGCGGCTCGGTGACGAACATTACCCGCGCCACCGTTCCCGAACTGTCGCAGCTCGCCGGCCTCATCGGGACGCTCCAGGACAAGCAGGACGACATCGACCGCGGCGACAGCCCCATGGGCGTCGCGGCGAACGTGGTGCCATTCGACCTCGATCCCCTGCTGGCCGACGCGGGCAAGAGCCACTTCGAGCAGATCTATGACCGTGCGGTGACCGCCATGCAGGCCGCCTACACCGTGCTTCAGCGGGCCAGCGAAGCCGGTACGGACCTGCGTCGCCAGGATGTTTCGCTGGAGTCCTTCCGCTACCAGATCGCCCAGCGTGAAAACGAGTTCAACGCCCAGCTCGTCGATCTCTACGGCACGCCTTACCCCGATGACATCGGGCCGACGGGCTCCTTCGTGACCGGCTATCAGGGACCCGACCTGTACCACTACAACTACATTGATCGCGACCTCTTCAGCCCGGCGGATGCCGGCTCGGTGACCAATGTCACGTTCAACTCCAAGTACAGCATCACAGGCGACAACCTCGACACGCTCACTGCCGTCGGCGCCAACGTCACCTACTCCATCAACAGTGACGGCATCCCGGTGCTGCCCGACTCCTGGACCGGCGGCCAGCGCGCCATCTACGGCAAGATCGAGGGCGCCCTCGGCGATTACATCCGCGCCTGGATCACGCTCCGCTCGGCCATCGCGCACCAGCAGGACGACAAGACCCAGCTCACCGCCCGGCTCCAGCGCCTGCAGGACCACAACAGCTATTCCGCCTCCTATGGCGCGATTGACTCGAACCTGCAGAACCAGCAGTTCACGGTGAACCTTGTCCAGGAGGGGCTGGACCTTTCCCTCTCCACCCTGGACACCCTGGATTCCGAGGTGCAGAGCGCCTACGAGGCTTCCAAGGATCCGCTGCCCCAGTCGTTCATCGCCGGTCTGGCCGACGGTGGTGACCTCTCTTTCCCCGCCCGCATCGGCCTGGCGATCACCAAGCTGGTCGGCGAGGAATCCATCGGCGCGGCCAAGGACGCCGCGAATTTCGCCAGCTACGCCGCCGGCAAGCTGTCCAGCCAGCTCGACAACGAGATCGCGGCCAACGCGGACGCCCTGGCCGGCGCAGAGGACCAGTCGCAGACGGTGATGGAGACCACCCAGCTCCTCAGCAAGGTGAACGCCGATAGCGACACCGTGTACGGCGCCGCCGTCTCGCTCCGGCAGGCCTGGCAGAACTACCTCACCCTCGTGTCCAAGGGCATCCAGGTGCAGGAGGATCTGCTCGCCTTCCGCCAGGACAACGCGGCCCGCATCCAGGAGGCGCGCTATGCGGACGTGATTTTCCGCACCTTCAAGAACGAGGACCTGGAGGAATACCTGAACGCCTTCCAGCAGGCCTCGCGCTACGTCTTCGCCACCGCACGCGTGTACGATTACGAGACGGGTCTGCTCGACCCGACGGTCGTCTCGGGCCAGAGCGGCGACTTCATGGGCGACACCATGAAGGCCACGCAGCTGGGGGACATGGTGGACGGCCAGCCGGTCGGGGGCAGCTCCGACGCGGGCGACCTCGCCTCGATCCTGGCCAAGATGAATGCCAACTGGGCCGTGCTGAAAGGCCGCTTCGGCATCAACAACCCCACGCGCGAGAAGCACCGGATCTCGCTGCGGCAGGAGCTCTTCCGCATCGGCAAGTCCGCCGATCCCATCGTCGAGACCAACAATCTTGGCATCTGGCAGAACCGCCTCTACACCTACCGCGTGGCGGACATCCGGCAGGTGCCCGAGTTCAAGAATTTCTGCCAGTATTACAGCCCCATGGGTACCAACGAGCCTGCGCTGGTGATTCCCTTCTCCACGCAGATCCAGTCCGGCTTCAACGTCTTCGGCCTGCCGCTGGTCGGGGGCGACACCGTGTTCGACTCGGCGCACTTCACCACCAAGCTGCGCGGCTCGGCGGTCAGCTTCGCCGGCTACAACCAGAACGTGGGCTCGCTGTTGACGAAGTCGCCGCGCGTCTATCTTGTGCCGGCGGGCGTGGACCGGCAGCGCACGCCCATCGACGGGGGGGCGACCATCCGCGACTGGCAGGTCATCGACCAGGTGTGGCCGATCCCATACCCCTCGGCGGCCGGCAACGTCAGCTTCCCGCTGGAGAGCATCGGCACCGACAACGTCCACGTCATCCGCCGCTTCCCGCCGATGCGTGCGTATGACGACGACGAGCTCACCGCCGCCGGTTCGGTACCTTACGATTCGCGCCTGATCGCGCGCTCCGTCTGGAACACCGAGTGGGTGCTCATCATCCCCGGTTCCAGCCTCTCCAGCTCACCGTCCACCGCGCTCGACAGCCTGATCGAGGGCATCTCGGACATCTACCTGTTGCTGGACACCTACTCCTACTCCGGAAACTGACTTCGCCCACCATGCAAACCTTCTTCCGATTGCTCCGAGGTCTGGCCCTGGCCGTGGCTCTTTCCGTAACGATTTCCCCGCCGGCAATGGCCGGGCTGCCCCTGCCATCGCTCACCTTTTACGGCATGTTCCTCGACGAGTTTGGCTGGCCCTATCCCGGCGATGACTATGTGGAGGTGTACGCCCAGGGCGTGAAGATCGCGACGCACACGCTCATCCCGGCCGTGGGCAACGAGTACAACTTCCTCCTGCGCGTCCCCTACGACACCGGCGGCAAGCTCGACGACTACAGCCCCGACGTCATTTCCCCCGGCGACAACGTCCAGATCCGGCTCGTGGACAACGGTTCCGGCCAGCCGGTCATCAGCACGAACTTCATCTGCACCCTGCCGGCCGGTTCCGTGGTGCGTTTCAACGCCCGCTCGGGCACCGATTCCCTGGGCGACGGCCTCACCGACGAGCTGCGCCAGTGGATCTGGAGCGCCCTCGGCGATGGCACCCCCTTCAGCCCGTCCAAGGTGCGGGCGACGGACGATTCCGACGGCGACGGCGTCAGCAATCTCGACGAGTTCCTGGCCGGCACCGACCCGGCGAACGCCGAGGACGTGCTGGCGGTAGCCATCTCGCGCACGGCGTATCCCGGGGTCACGCAATTGCAGTTCTTCGCGGTCCCCGGTAAGAGCTACCAGGTGCAGACCGGCACGCTCACGGACCAAGGCGTCACCTGGAGCACCGCCACTTTCGCGAGCAGCCCCGACGCGGCCGGTACGCTGACCAAGGCCGTCGGCCTGGGCCACTACCTGTCCGTCTTCGTCTCCGCCGCCACCGAGGCCCAGTTCTTCCGCGTGACCGTCAACGTGCAGCCGACGGGAGCGACAGTGCTGCCCTGACCGCTCGTTCAAAACCTCGGCATGGGCAGGAACCGACGCGAGCAGGCAGTCAGTCTTTTCGCCGTCCCAGCGTCACAAAGCGCTCCACGTATTTTCCGAGCAGGTCGGCTTCCAGGTTCACCCGGTCGCCGACCTTGCGTTCACGCAGCGAGGTGACTTCGTGGGTGTGCGGGATGATCCAGAGCCGGAACCCGCCTTTCGTCAGGACCGCGACCGTCAGGCTGATGCCATCCACGGCAATTGAGCCTTTGAACACGACATAGCGCAGCACTTCCTTCGGCGCGCGAATTTCCAGGATGTGGTCCTTACCGCTGCGCTCCCACTTGGCGATGGTCCCAGTGCCATCCACATGGCCGCTGACAAAATGCCCGCCCAAGCGGCCGTTGGCGGCCAGGGCGCGTTCGAGATTCACGGCGGAACCCACCTTCGCCTGCGACAGGCTGGTGCGGTCCCAAGTCTCCTGCAGCAAGTCGAAATCGAGCCGCTTGCCACCGCCCTTGATGGGCTTGATGCCTACCACGGTCAGGCAGCAACCGTTGATGGCGATGCTGTCGCCGAGCCGGGTGCCTCGGCCACAAAGCCGCGCGCGCACGCCGAGCCGGATGGCCTCCGCCTGCGGGGTGATGTTTTCGATCAGGCCGGTTTCTTCGACAATGCCGGTGAACATGCGGGCAGGAGTGTCCGGCAATCAGTGCCCGGTGGCCAGCGCGGAGCCGACGCGGGCGGTCAGCAGCAGATCCGGCCCCAATTGCCGCCAGGCAAGCTCGGAGAGGATCAGGGATTCCGCCAACGATTTTGCACCCTCGCCCTCCACCGCATGATGGGCCGTGCGTCCGCCAAGAATCTTCGGCGCGTAGAAAAAGGCGACCCGGTGCGAGTGGCCACCCAGCAGGAATGAGGCGTTCACCTCGCCACCGCCTTCCACCAGCAGGCTGGTGATGTTCTCGGCGCCCAGCAAAGGCAGCAGCTGGGCCAGATCGATGTGCCGTTGTTTTTCTGGGACGGTCAGCACGCGTACCCGCTTGGCCAGCGCCTGCGCACGGCGTTTGGGGGCCGACTCTCCGACCACGACCGTGGTCAGCGCCGAAAACTCGTCGGTCACCAGCTTGGCGGTCAGCGGCGTGCGGGCGCGCGTATCGAGCACGATGCGTCGCCGGCCCTGCACGGCCTTCCCGGTGCGAACGGAGAGAGCGGGATCGTCGGCCAACAGGGTGCCGACTCCGACCAGGATGGCGTCGGCGCCGGCACGCAGCCGCATCACCTCCCGACGGGCGCGTTCGCCCGTGATCCATTTCGACTCGCCGTCGGCCGTGGCAATCCTGCCGTCGAGCGTCATGGCGGACTTCACCGTGACGAACGGGGTCCGGTGGACGATCCAGTGGTTGAAGCTCTCGTTCATCCGGGCCGACTCGGCGGCGAGAATGCCCGTCGTGACTTCTACCCCTGCTTCCCTCAAGAGCTCGAAACCATGGCCGGCGTGCCTCGGGTTGGGATCGGTCGCCGCTACCACGACCCGGCGGAGGCTGTGACGCAATATGGCGTCGGTACAAGGCGGGGTGCGACCGTGGGTGCAGCACGGTTCCAGGGTGACGTAGAGGGTGGCTCCTTTTGCAGATTCCCCACGTCGCTCCGCATCGCGCAACGCCTCGATTTCGGCATGTGGCTGGCCGGCACGATGATGCCAGCCCTGGCCGATGATCTGGCCGCGCTTTACCAGCACCGCGCCGACCAGCGGGTTGGGTGAAACCTGTCCGTAGGCCCGCCGCGCCAGGCGCAGCGCGAGCCGCATGAACCCGAGGTCGTCGCTGGCGCTCATGGGTGTTCGCAGCCGCAGCCGTAACCTTTCATTTCGGTGAGGCCGGTCCCGACCCCTTTTCAACGGGGATGCCGCTGAACGACTTCACCACGGCCAGAGCCTGGTCGAACTGCTCGCCCTCCTTGGCGTTGGTGAGCATGGTGAAATTGCCCCACAGATTGCCGGAGCGAAACATCCCGATGGTCGCGTTTCGCGCCTCGCCCGCAGGAATGTCCTTCGGCTCCTTGTCCGCGAATTGGGAATCCGTGAAGGAGATGAAGTTTCCCCGCATCCGGGCGCCTGCCAGGGGGGTGAGGTGCACTTCTTTCTCAACGGAACTTGGGGCGTACTTTTCTTCCGCATTCTTCTTCACCAGGTCAGCCATTTCCGTATCGCTGGGACTGAACTTCTTCGGACCAAACCCGTCCCAGAACACCGTGACTATGAGGGAAGGCTGTCCGGCCGGTGAGCGCAGGCGGAAGGTGGCGGGCATCGTGGCCGAGGGGTCGGCCCGGGGCGGGGTGTATTCCCAGCCGGCCGGTACGACCCAGCTGAGCGTGCCCTGGTTTTGCACCAGCACGGAATTGGTCGTGGCCGACGGGGTGGCCGCCCCGAAGGCGGTCCGGCCGCCGAGCAGCACCAGCAGAGATAGCACGATGAGTCGCATGGCTGAAAAATGCCGCAGCCGGGCGTGCCCGCCACGTTTAATCTTTGGTGGCGAGCGGAACCGGCGAACAGCGGTCAGTGCACAGGGAACCACCTGCTCAGGCGACCTGCTTCAGCAGCGTGATGAACTGCTTCATCGCCGGGGAGAGCACCTTGTTCTTTTTGTAGATGACCCCGAGCGGGCGGCCGATCGAGACGTCGGAGAAGGGGATCGCCATCAGCGTCTGCTTGGAAACCTCACCGGCCACGGTGCCGGCGGGCACGATGCTGATGCCGGCCTCGATCTCGACCGCACGCTTCACGGTCTCGATGTTGTCGAACTCCATCACCACGGTGATCGCGATGCCGGCGTCCCGCAGCACTTTGTCCACGGCCTTGCGGGTGGGGATGTCGGGCTCGAAGGCGATGAACTTCTGGCCGTCGAGCTGCGCTAGCTTCACCGTCTTGTTCTTGGCCAGGAGGTGTTTCGGATGGCAAATCAGGACCATCTGCTCATCCCGGAGCGGGATGACTTCGAGGCGGCTGTCCTTGTTCGGATAGGCGACCAGGCCGAGGTCCACCACATTGCCCAGCACATCGTCGTAAACCTGGTTGGCGCGCTGGTATTCCACGTGGACGTTCACTGTGGGGTACGCCTTGAGGAACTTCTTCAGGTAGGGCGGCAGGTCGTGCAGGCCGATGCTGTAGATCGTCGCCACCCGGATGGTGCCGCTGACGATATCCTTCACCTCCTGCAACCGGTGCAGCAGGGTGTCATAGCTGGAGACAATCTGCTTGCTGTGCTCGTACAGCAGCTCGCCCTCGCGGGTCAGGCGGAACTTCTTCTTGCTGCGCTCGATCAGCAGGGATTTGAGCTGCCGCTCCAGGGAGCTAATCTGCTGGCTGACAGCGCTCTGCGTGATGTTGCTGATCTGCGCGGCCTTGGTGAAACTCTCGGTCTCAACCAGGTCGCAGAAGATTTTGAAGCTTTGAATTTGCACAGATAAAATGGGCGGTTCCCTCGGGGAACCTCGGCAGAATTAGCACATCTTTCCATCGAAAAATATGCTGATTAATGCTTACCTTGTTCCGGACGTGTCAGAAGGATCACTGCATGAACCGGCTCAGCGGCGGCTGACATTAGCCCGTTGGACGCCTCCTCAAGTCTGCAAATTCATGGCCAAGTTGTGAGTACTGCTCCCGGAATCGCCGCTTAACCGTGACCGGGGCAGGGGCCTGTGCTTTCCTTGGTCCGTGCCGAAGCCGAATTACATCGAACTGCCCGACGAGACGCGCATCCCGATCCTTTATGAGGACCGCTCGGTGATGGCGCTCGACAAGCCCGCGGGCTGGTTCATGGGGCCGGACGACTGGGAGCAGACCGGGCGCAACCTGCCCCCGGCGCTCCAATCCTCCCTCAATGCCGGCGATTTCTGGGCCAGTTCGCGTAACCTGCGCTTTCTCAGGCACGTACATCGGTTGGATGCCGGCACAAGCGGCATCCTGCTGTTTGCCAAAAGTCCGGGCGCGATGGAGCCGCTCTCACGGCTCTTTGCGGACCGGATTGTCAAAAAGACCTACCTGGCCATCACCGACGGCGTTCCTAAGCTGAAGGAGTGGACGCGGAACGACAAGCTGGGGCCGGACGAACGGGAGCCGGGGCGGCACCGGGTTGATCCAGACCAGGGCAAGCCTGCGCAGACGGATTTTAAGGTGCTCCAGGCCGGGCAGCATACCGCGCTGGTGGAAGCCAAGCCGTACACCGGTCGCACCCACCAGATCCGCCTGCATTTGGCCGCCAGCAACTGCCCGGTGCAGGGCGACGAACTTTACGGTACTTCGCATCCCCAGGGGCTCGCCTTGCGGGCGGTCGGGTTGGAATACGTCGATCCCTTCACCCGGCGTCCCGTGCGGATCAGCGCCCCGGCGGGTGATTTCTGCCGGAGTTACGGCTTCAAGCCGCCCGAGCGACCGCCCCAACCGCGAATGGATCGGCCATCGACGGGCAAGTCAGGCCCTCCACCTGCGGGAAAACCTTCGCCGGCCAAGCCGGGGCCGAAACCTCCAGCCAAGGGATAGGGTGGCTGAACCTGCCGCCTCCGTTGTCGGCATGCTGAGTCAGTGCGGTCGAGTGTTACCCCACAGGTGATTTGAGGGTTGATGGAGGAGTATGAAATTCCTGCTGATCATCCCAATCATCCTGGCAGCGTTTGCGCTCATGGCAGTATTCGCGTTCATCATCATTGCTGTGGTCTTGGGCGGTTGTCGCCGCGCCGGCCGGCCTTGTAGGTCAGGGAATGAGGGCGGCACTCCCTGGCTTTGGTTCGGGGCTTCCGGCGGCTCCGATACGGGTCTGCAGCACACGCATCATGGCACCTCCGATGCTGGTCATCATCATGTGCCCCATCACGGTGGGGTGGAGGCCAGTGGCGGGCATCATTGCGGTGGCCATCACGCCGGCATGGATGGGGGCGGGCACGGAGGCGGCTGCGACGGAGGGGGCGGCGGTCATCATTGATTGCCGCAGGTGCCGGTGTCAGCCTCCCATCGACCATGGACAAAGCCTCCCTGATGGAAAAATTCGCACTCATTCACGAGCATTGGCGCCCCAAGGTGGTCGCTGAGCTGAATGGGCAGGAACTGAAGCTGGTGAAGTTTTGCGGAACCTTCCCGTGGCATCATCACGAACGGGAGGATGAGCTGTTTCTGGTCTGGCGCGGAGAGATGGTCATCGAGTTTCGGGACCGCCGCGTGGTCCTGGGGCCGGGTGAGTTCTGCGCCGTGCCTCGCGGGGTGGAGCATCGCACCATGGCCGAGGCGGAGGCCGAAGTGCTGATTTTCGAACCGGCGGCGACGCGCAACACGGGTAATGTCGTGGACGGGACTTTTACCGCTCCCAACGGTGTTGCGGTCTGATTTCAGGACTTACACTCTGCCCGGTGAAAATCTCATGAAGGCATATCTGTTAACCACAGCTACGGTGTTCGGCCTGATTACCGTGGCGCACATCTGGCGCATCTATGTCGAGGGAATGCGTCTGGCAAAAGATCCCGTATTTGTCCTGCTGACTTTCGCCACCACCGGCATGTGCTTCTGGGCGGGGTACTTGCTCCGTCGTTCGCCGAGCGTCTGAGACGCGTCGGAATCGGCGCTTACGTGCCCCTATTTCTTCGCCGGCGGCGCGTGAAAGAGATCGTCGTTTTTCAGGCCGGTGAGCTGTTCGAGGCCTTTCAAGAGCCGGAACAGCGCGAACATCATCACCGCCATCATGGGGATGGTGATCACGGGCCATTCAACCCAGTGCAGCTTGCCGATCTGCTCCGTCTGCTCCGACGTGCCGGGCGTGGCGGTGACGAGCCAGCGGGCGAGGCCGTAATTGATCACGCCGCTGACCGCAAAGGTGACCGCCATCACCCAGGACGCCCAACGGAGCAGGGCATCAAACTGCGGGACCGTTCCCCGCTCCACCAGCGCCAGGCCGATGCGGTGGGTGTTGAGCACCTGATCGTTGTAGAGCAGGGACTTCACCAGCGGCTGCTTCGTTTTCAAGGTGAGCGGAATGGCGAGGCCCAGCACCATGGGAACCACCCCGGCCTTCACCGCGAACCAGAAGTTGTCGATTTTCAGCAGACCAAGTCCGCCCGTAATCAGCGTGCCGACGAGGCCGATGATCGAGAAAACGTTCCAGGTGCGCCGCTTCACGAGATCATAAATGCCATAAACGAGCGGGATGCTCAGGGCGATTACCAGTCCCCAGACCGGCCCCAGCCGTGCCGGCTTGCTGAGCTGGGTGAGCACGAGCCCCGGCAGCACCGCGTTGCAGACCAGGTTGATCCACACGTTTTCCTGCGGCGGACGCGGCGGGGCGAGATCGGGCGATGCGACGGGACTTGCTTCAGGGTTCATGCGTTCCAAAGTGCCCGCAGGCTTTGCAAGAAGACGATACAGTTCAACCAGTTTCACGCGCCCTCCGCTACCGGATGCTGGCGCAGCTATGGTGTCTGGTCTCGCCGGGCGCAGTGTTCCTGCTGCTGCGCGACCGCGTCTGGCTGCACCAGGGCAGGGACGTGATGGTCGCATTGCGGGCGGTCCGCCTGGAGCAGTGGGTGGCCGTCCTGCTGCTCGCGGCGCATGGCTGGTACCTGTGGGGTTGGTGGAGTTGTCGTCGCAAAGAGGCCGGCCAAGAAGGGCAGGGAGGATAAAGTGACCCGAGTGCAAATTCGTCACGGAGTGACTCCGGAAATTAGCCCGGCACATCGTGCCGGGTGAGGCCCGTAAGAAAACAGTCCTGAAAGGACGGTGGAAAATGGGAGCCTTCGCGTCACGATGCATTCCATCGTCCTTTCAGGACTTATTGTCTCATTACCGGACTCCAGACACTTCGTGTCTGGCTAATTTCCATGGTCCCTTCAGGACGCTCCTGCTGAGCCGGCATGATGGCCTCTCGACGCTACTGGGCATCCCAGGCATCACCGACCAGTAATGCTCGCTTGCCGGGGGATTGAACGCACGCGACGTTTGGCCGGTCGGAGCTTACGCCCATGCCCTTTTACGAATACGAACTGTGTGACGGCAAATGTGCCGCGTGTGGTGGTCGCTTCACGCTGCGGCGACCGGTGACGGCACCGGAACTGACCGCGTGCCCTTCGTGCAAGAAACCCATCCGCAAGCTCATCTCCGGCTTCACCTCCCCGAGCATCACCAAGCCCGTATCCATCAGCGACGCCAAGAAGGCCGGGTTCGCCGTTCTGAAGCGGGTAAACAAAGGCGAATATGAGGCGCTTTAACCCCCATTTCCCACTTCACAGGGCTGAATTCCCGGAGCAACTTGCCCACACGCCATGAACTCCCTGACCTCCATTGAAACTGCGGTCGCCCGCACGGCGGCGCGTCGGCGTTGGCTGCGCGGCTGGACCGGCCTTTGGCGCGGCTTTGTGGTGGGGGCGGCCATCTATCTCGTCGCGCTGGCGCTATGGAAGCTGCTGCCCGTGCCCTATCAGGTTCTGGTGGTGGGTCAGTGGCTGGCCTTGCTGTCGTTGCCGGTGGGCTTTCTGCTGGGATTTGCCCGGCGGACCAATCTGCAGGAATCGGCACGTTGGCTGGATCTCAAGCAGGGATTGCAAGAGCGTCTTTCCACCGCGCTCGAAGTCGGGAGCCAGCCGACCTCGACAAATCCGCTGCGCGCGGACTGGCAGGGGCTGGTCATTGCCGACGCCACGGCGGCGGCCTCGCAAGTGGACCCGCGCCGGCTGCTGCCGATCGGTTTGCCGAAAGTCGCCCGCTGGGTGGCCTGTCTGCTGGCGGTGATTGCCACCTTGGGATTCATGCCCGAACTGCGCACGCCGGCGCACTTGCAGCAGAAGAAGGATTCGGAGGCCATCAAGGACACCGGTCGCGCGCTGGTCAATCTCACCAAGCGCAGCCTGGAACAGCGCAAGCCCGTGCTGGAGACGACGCGCAAGAATCTCGAGGACCTGAAGGACCTGGGCACGCGCCTCCAATCCGCCAAGCTGACCCGGGACGACGCGTTGAAGGATCTGGCCAAGGCCACGGACCAGCTGAAACAGCAGGCCACCGACCTGGCCAAAAATCCGGCCCTGCGCAAGATGGAGCAGGCCGCCCGGACGCCGAGCGGCAATTCGGAGCAGTCGCAGACCGCCTTGCAGAAGCAGATCGAATCGTTGCAAAAGCAGCTCGGCGACAAGGCGGGCAACAAGGACGTCGCCGACCAGCTGCAAAAGGATCTCCAGAAGCTGAAGGACGCCGCGAAGGGGATGGCCGACAACAATTCGGCCGCCGCGCAGGCCGCCCGGCAGCAGATGTCGCAGATGGCCAGTGAACTCGCCCGCAAGGCGGAGTCGCTCGGCATGCCGATGCCCAGCCTGGACGAGGCGGTGGCCGCCCTGAACAACGCGCAGGTGGAGCAGTTCCTCAAGGACCTCAACGTCGCGGAGCAGGATCTCCAGAAGATGGCCGACATGGCCAAGATGCTGTCGCAGCTCCAGCAGCAGTCGGAAAAGATGGGCAAGGATCTCGCCGAGCAGCTCAAAAACGGTCAGGCGCAGGCCGCCATCGAGTCGCTGCAGAAGATGATGGACCAGCTCAAGCAGCCCAACCTGACGCCCGAACAAATGGCGAAACTGGCGGAGGAAATCCAAAAGGCGTCCAAGCCCGGGGAGCAATATGGCAAGGTGGGTGACAAGCTCAAAGACGCGCTGGCGCAGGGCAAGAGCGGCGACAAGGCGGCCATGAGCGCCTCCCTGTCCGACGCCCAAAAGGAGCTGCAGAAGCTGATGGATCAGATGGGCGATGCCCAGGCGCTGATGGCTTCCCTGCAAAATTTGCAGAAGGCGCAGATGTGCGTTGGCAACGGCCAATGCTGGGGAACGAAGCCGAGCAACATGGTCAAGTTCGGCCCCAGTTCCAAAGGCGGCAAGGGCGTGGGCACCTGGTCTCAAAACAGCGCCTGGGCGATGCCCGATTCGATTCAGGATCTGTGGGACAACTCCGGCATCAACCGCCCGGACATGGCCGGCAAGGGCCACACCGACCGTGACACGGACATGCCCAACGGCCTGACTCCCACGAAGATCAAGGGGCAGATCCAGCCCGGCGGCCCCATGCCGAGCATCACCCTCAAGGGCGTCAGCATCAAAGGCGAGAGCAAGGTGGCCTACACCGAGGCGGTGGCGTCGGCGCAGTCCGATGCACAGTCCGCGCTCAGTCAGGAACAGGTGCCCAAGGCCTACCAGAACTCCGTCCGCGACTACTTCGACGATTTGAAGAAGTAAGGGCCAACGCCGTTGGGTGATCGACAACCAATGGCTCAGTTCGGAGGAATGAGCCCGACCAGGATAGGGATGGTGTACCACGCCATCCCCATCGCGGAGCGGAGCGTCAGGCGACGGAACGAATGCCCACGGCGTAAGTACTTTCTGCCCGCCCTTCAGGGTGGCAATAGCGCGGCGCTGTCCCTACCGGCCACTTTCCGCCATTGACGCCGAGCCGGGCGGTGCAAAACCTCCGCGCCTTCTATGCCGAAAATCACACGCGCGCTGCTTTCCGTTTCCGATAAGACCGGCCTGGTGCCTTTCGCCCGGGTGCTGGCCGAGGCCGGCGTGGACCTGGTCTCGACGGGCGGCACGGCGAAGGCGTTGCGCGCGGAGGGGCTGACGGTCATCGAGCTGAGCGATTACACGGGCTTTCCCGAAATGCTGGATGGCCGGGTGAAGACGCTGCACCCCAAGGTCCACGGCGGCCTGTTGCACATTCGGGACAACGCCGAACATGTCGCCACCGTCGGGAAACACGGCATTCCGCCGATCGATCTCGTGGTGGTGAATCTCTATCCCTTTGAGCAGACCGTGGCGAAACCGGACGTCTCGCTGCACGACGCCATCGAAAACATCGACATCGGCGGTCCCTCCATGCTCCGCAGCGCCGCGAAGAATCACGATTCGGTCACCGTCATCGTGGACCCGGCAGATTACGCGCCCGTGGCGGAGCAGGTGAAGGCCTCGGGTGAAACCACGCTGGAATTGCGCCGCAAACTCGCGGCCAAAGTCTTTGCCCGCACGGCGGCCTACGACGCGGCCATCGCGGCCCACCTCACCAAGGCGTTCTCGGGCGGCGCCGAGCCGCTCCCGACGCTCGCCATCAGCGCCCCGCTCGCGCAGCCATTGCGTTACGGCGAAAATCCGCACCAGAAGGCCGCGCTCTATGGGAAGTTCCGCGACTACTTCACGCAGCTCCACGGGAAGGAGCTTTCCTACAACAACATCCTGGACCTTACGGCCGCCGCCGCGCTGATCGCGGAGTTCACCGGCGACGCGCCGACCCTGGCCATCCTCAAGCACACCAATCCCTGCGGCGTGGGGCAGGGCGGCTCGCTACGCGAGGCCTGGGACCATGCCTTTGCGACGGACCGGCAGGCGCCGTTCGGCGGCATCATCGCGGTGAACCAGACGCTCGACCGCTCCTGCGCCGAGGCCATTGCAGAAATTTTCAGCGAGGTGATCGTCGCGCCGGACTTCACGCCCGACGCCCTCGCGCTGCTTCAGCAAAAGAAGAACCTCCGCCTGCTCAAGGTGCTGAAGAATCCGGCGACCGCCGTGCCTTTCGATATCCGCAGCGTGGGCGCGGAGTCGTACCTTTGGCAGGAGCGCGACCTCAAGGCCACGACCGCCGCCGAGCTGAAGGTCGTGACCAAACGCGCCCCGTCGGAAGCCGAGCTGAAGGCGATGCTCTTCGGCTGGAGGGTGGTGAAGCACCTGAAATCGAACGCCATCGCCTACACCGCGAGCGACCGCACGCTGGGACTCGGTGCCGGCCAGATGAGCCGCATTGATTCCAGCCGGATCGCCGTGTGGAAGGCGGGGGAGGCGAAGCTGGCGCTGACGGGCAGCGTGGTGTGCAGCGACGCCTTCTTCCCGTTCCCGGACGGTCTCATTGCGGCGGCGGAGGCCGGGGCGACCGCAGCCATCCAGCCCGGCGGTTCGGTGCGTGATCCAGAAGTCATCAAGGCCGCCGATGAACGCGGCATGGCGATGGTCTTCACCGGCCACCGGCATTTCCGGCACTAACCGGCCGGCTTAGGCAGGCAGAGTGAGTCGGGGCGCTTTATCGGCGCGTAGTGGGTTCTCCGAAAAGTTCTGCGACTCGATTCGCCCGCGCCACTCGGTGATGAGACTGAGCGCGCTGGCGACATCGAAGCTGTCGTGCCGGGCCGGGTATTGGCGGAGATTGGCCTCGGCGAGATTGAACAGGGCCACGGCGGGCCTCAGCCGCTGCTTTTGCAGATGCACGAAGGCGCCGGCGAGCTGGATGAGGCCTTTGTAGTAGGCGTAGTTCCCTCCCGTTTTGCCCTGGGCGAGCCAGAGTTCCTCGAGCACGTCGTGCGCCTCGTAGAAGAGCTGGGTGTTGAAACAGTCGAAATAGCCGAGGTAGTGCGCGTCGAAGCCGCGCCCCTCGTTTCCGGCGATGAGGGCGGCGATCTTGGCGGATTTCTTCGACATGCGGCGGAGGGTAAATTCAAAATTCAAAGCTCAAACGGGAGGCAACAAGGGGCGCATCTTG
>CAIXUG010000068.1 GCA_903922605.1 uncultured Verrucomicrobiota bacterium | reverse complement strand
CCGCCACCGCCGCCTGGGTGGCCTCACCCTGGTCGTATGCCGCCAGAATCCGTTCCCGCAAATCCACCGACAGAGTGCGCATGCCCAAACCCTGCCAGAACCCCCACAAAATAGCTACAGTTTTATTTAAAACGCTCTAGGTAGGCCCCGTTCAGCGCGCCCCCAGAGGATGTAGGTCCAGTTGGCCCCGTGCCACATCCCGCTCAGGGTGAACGTGGCCATGATGTTGAAGATCCACCGGGGCCGGGGCACCCGGCTGCCGCCCATGGGCACATACACGTAGTCCTTGAACCAGGTGGACAGCGACATGTGCCACCGCCGCCAGAATTCCTGGACCGACTCGGACAGGTAGGGAGCCTGGAAATTCCGCATCAGCCGGAAGCCCATCACCCGGGCCGAGCCGCGAGCGATGTCCGAATACCCCGAGAAGTCGCAGTAGATCTGGATGGCAAAGAGAAACGTCGCGGCCAGCACCGCCGGCCCCGACCAGTCGTGCGGGGAGGAATACACGCGGTCCACGATGGGCGACAGCCGGTCGGCCAGGAGGACTTTTTTGGCCAGGCCCCAGGCCATCATCCGCAGGCCTTGGGCGGCCATTTTGTAGTCGAATTCGTGGCGTTCCCAAAACTGGTGCAGGAGATTTTGGGGCCGCTCAATCGGGCCCGCCACCAACTGCGGGTAGAACATCACGTACAGCGAATAGACGCCGAAATGCCGCTCCGCCTTCTGCTCCCCCCGGTACACCTCCACCACGTAACTCAGGCTCTGGAACGTGTGGAACGACAGGCCGATCGGCAGGATGAGCGCAAGAAACGGTATCGGATAGTGCAGGCCAAAGGCCTCGGAAACCGCCTTCAGGTTGGCGTTGAAGAAGTTGAAATACTTGAACACCGCCAGCACCAGGCAGGTGGAGACGATGCTCACCACCAGATACCGCTTTTTCCGGATGGGATCATGGCTGTTCTCAATCCCGATGGCCGCCCAGTAGTCGATCAGGATGGTGACCAGCAGTATGACGATATACTGCGGGATGAAGAACATGTAGAAGAGGCAGCTGGCGGCCAGCAGCCACGCCCACCTCGCCCGGTATGGCAGAAGAAAATAGGCGATCGTGACGATCGGAAAGAAGATCGCGAACTCGATGGAGTTAAACAGCACGCTTTACCCTTACGGCAGTAGGATCGCTTGGTTGACGCGTTCGTCCCAACGGCTCGCCAAACCCGGAGAGCCACAGGCGTTTGTCGATAAGCGGTTTCCCGCGCCTTGTCCATCCTTGAGCGTTTTGGGCTGCTTTCAGCACCGCAGCCCTTAGTCCCCGTGAGCTGTCCCGGCACTCCGAACCGTCATCCGTCGGCGCTCAAGAACCGCATTCTTCAGTCGCAAGCCATTATCACTGAGATCGTTGCCACCGGTCGATCGTTTGCCTGGAAGCGCCCAGATTCACGCCGCTGGTGGGCAACCGTCCGCCCGGAAATGAAATCGCCGCCCGTAGGCGGCGATTACAAATGCTTGAATTTCAATTCGTTATGTCACGCCGTGGCGCTGAACCCGCTGTTCGTGATGCCGCTGCTGGCAGTGGTGGTGGCAACCGTCGGGGATTGCACCGTCGTCCCACTTCCGTCGCCGTCACCATCGGCATCCTGATGATGATGATGATGTGCCTTTTGTGCGCCGTGCATGTCCTGCCGGAAGGTCTGAAGTGCCTGCTTGGCGCCGGCGACATCGCCCGACTGCAGGGCCTTCCCAATGGCGGCGAAATCCTGACCCATCTGGCTACTGGGATCGAAGGGGCTTTTGCCGTTCTGCGTGGGGGCGTTTTGCATGTCCTTTTGCAGGGCGGCGAAGGCCGTCTTCGCATCATTCAGATTGCCCGAGTTCAGCGCTGCCGACAGGCTTTTGAAATCCGCGAAGCCCTGCCCTTTTCCAGCCCCGCCCGCAGCGCCGCTGCCTTGCGTGGACCAGGCCGACGATGCGGCCGATGCGTAATTTGACGTTATGTTCATTTTATCTGCTTTCCTGTTTTTTTTGTTTATTTTTCGGGCTGACCTGAGGGATGGCCAAGGTGACTATCGGTTTCTTGCGCCGGCACTTAAGAGCCTGGCTAAAAATTGGGAGGGTGCTGTGGGTGAAGGATCCTCGGTTGGGTGAGGCGGAACGAAGGGGGCATTCCGCCAACGGCTGTGACGCCCGGATCTACGAGGCCCAACGCATTTCCGACCCGAAAACTTCGAGGCAATTCCCACTAACTGACTCGGCATGAATGGGAACCGATGCCGGGAATACCGCTGGACGCGCCCACGCCGAAATGCCAAAGGATACCTGCCTGCTGATGAAACCGCACCCTCTGGCCATCGCCCTGTTCCTCCTCCAATTCCTGCCCCTCGTCTGCCGGGGAGCCATCCAGGTCGTGAGCGAACGGAACGAAAACGAGGCCGCCACCGTCGCCTTCCGCTTCAAGAATGTGCCCCCGCCTGCGAAATCGGATGCCGCCGAGCGGGCCAGCTTCACGCTCGTGGACGGCGAGCGGGATATCAACGGGGGCGACCTGATCAAGCTGCATGACGGCCGCCTGCCCCGGGAGGAGGATCAGCCGGCGGAAAACTTCTTTTTCCGCGCGGGCTCGGCGGGCGGGCGCATCCAGCTGGATCTCGGGAGCGCCATCGCCATCAAGCAGGTCAACAGCTATTCGTGGCATGGCGGAACCCGGGCACCGCAGGTCTATTGGCTCTACGGCAGCGACGGCGGTGCTCCCGGTTTCCAGGCGGAACCCAAGCGCGGCACCGACCCCGAAACATGCGGCTGGAAGCTGCTCGCCAAGGTGGACACCCGGCCCAAAGGCGAGCCGCTCGGCGGCCAGTATGGCGTCAGCATTTCCGACTCCGGCGGCGACCTCGGCACCTTCCGTTACCTGCTCTTCGACATCTCGCGCACCGAAGGGGAAGACCCGTTCGGCCAGACCTTCTACAGCGAGATCGATGTGCTCGAAGCCGGTTCGACCGCCACGCCCGTGGCGGTCGAAGAAACGAAGCCGATCACCCAGAGCTTCGTGGCCGAGGGCGGGAAATATCACTTCACCATCGACACCACCCTGGCACCGGACCTCACCGAGTGGGCCGACAAGGAACTGCGCCCGGTCGTGAAGGAATGGTATCCCAAGCTCATCGCCCTGCTGCCCAGCGAGGGGTTCATGCCGCGCACCAATGTGACCCTGCGCTTTCGCGAGGACATGGGGGGCACGCCGGCCTCGGCGGGCGGCGGCTTCGTGAACTGCAACGCCGGCTGGTTCCGGGGCGAACTGAAACGCGAGGCGCGCGGCTCGGTCGTGCATGAGTTGGTCCACGTCGTGCAGAATTATGCCGGACGGCGCAGCGACCCGACCGCCACCCGCATGCCCGGTTGGCTGGTCGAGGGCATTCCCGACTACATCCGCTGGTACCTGTACGAGCCGCAGACCAAGGGCGCGGAGATCACCACCCGCAACCTGGCCCGGGCCAAGTATGACGGGAGCTATCGTGTCACCGCGAATTTCCTCAACTGGGTCACCACCCAGTACGACCCGCTGATTGTTCAAAAACTCAACGCCGCCGCCCGCGCCGGCAAATACCGCGAAGAACTCTGGAAAGAGGCGACCGGCAAGACCGTCCAGGAACTTGGCGAGGAGTGGAAACGCTTCCACGAGCAACGGCTGGCGGTGCCGGCGAAGTAGGTGGCGACCACGCGTCAGGGCAGGTCAGTGGTCCGTGATCTCCCCGGACTCCGGTGCGAGCTGGGCGTAGAGTTCGTGCAGTTTGCGCCGCAGGAGCGCCTTGGGCGGCAGCGCGGTCTGATATTCGGCGACCAGCGTGGGCGAGAGAGTGCGGCTCAACGAATATTCCACGACCTCGTGGTCCTGGTTGGCGCAGAGCAACACACCGATGGATGGACGCTCGTGCGGTTTCTTGACGTCACGGTCGAGGGCTTCGAGATAGAAGCTCAGCTTGCCGAGATCCTCCGGCCGGAACTCGCGGACTTTCAGTTCGAAGGCCACAAGGCAGGTCAGTCCACGATGGAAGAACACCAGGTCAATGGCGAAGTCCTGATTGCCCACCTGCACCGGATACTCCGAGCCCACATAGCAGAAGTCGCGGCCCAGTTCGGTGATGAACCGCCCCAAATCACGCAGCAACGCCCCATGCAGGTCGGCCTCAGAGTGGTTGGGCGACAGCCCGAGGAACTCCAGCGAGTAAACGTTTTTGAACTGATCGGCGGCCTCCGGGTGAACTTCTCTCAACGCTGTTGAGAGTTTTGGCAGCTCCAGCACCGAGCGCTCGAAGGCCGAGGCTTCGATCTGCCGCGCCAGCTCCCGGACGGTCCAATGTTTGGCCACGGCCATCCGCAGGTAGAACGCGCGCTCCTCGGGCCGTTTCGCACCGCTCAGGATGTGCAGGTTGGCCGACCAGGGAAGTTCTCTCAACAGCGTTGAGAGATCTGTGGCGTCCCGATAGGCCTCAAAGAACTGCCGCATGCGCCAGAGGTTCTGCGGGGAGAAACCGCGCATGCCCGCCGGGGTGTGCGCCAGATGGGCGGGGAGGTCCGCGACCGTGCCCTTGCCCCAGCCATCACGCTCGATGCGCGCGCTGATGGCGGCCCCGATCTTCCAATAAAGATCGATGAGCCGGACATTGATTGCGCGCCCGGCCTCGCGGCGTGAGGTCTCGATGAGCGCCACGATCTCGTTGAACGCCGTGAGGGAAGACCGCTGGCGGGCCGGGCCCGCCTTGGCCGCAGCCTTGGCCCGCACCGGCAATGGTCGCACCGCTGGCGCGACTCTCTTCCCGGAGGATTTTCCTGCCGACGAGCTGGCCTTTCGCTGCCGGGTCTTCGGACGACTGCGGTTGGGACGTGGCTTCATGGCTGACTTTGGAAACGGCCGCTGTTCGACCAGTGTGCGAGCGACTGATTGCTGCTCCGCACCGCTTCTCTCGGCGACTGAACATCCAGTTCACGCACCCACGCAAGCCGCGTTCGTTCCGGAGGACATCCGCCAGTCCGACGGTCTGGGTATAAAGTCAGCGCCTACTCGCGTGCGCTTCTGCCGGGGTCAGAGAGGAGGCATCAGGTCGCCACCCATGGATTCGTAAGCCTCCTCCAGAAATGGCATTTCCTCGGCGAACCCCAGGGAAATGCCCAGCTCCGAACAAAGCGGTTGCAGCACGGTCTTGAACCGGGCGGTTCCGACATTCAGGCACGCCGGCAGCACCTTGATCTTCAGAAGGATCGCAATGAGACAGGAAACGGCCGCTTCACCGACCGGCTTGTCACCGCCTTGGACTTCCACGCCGACTGCCATCCCTTCTTCGGTTTCCACCGCCAGACCCACGCGTCCAAAGCACGGCCGGCCATCCTGGATGAAGGAAGCGGTCGGCATCAGCCGGGCATCGAAATCCAGGCACAGGTCCGGAATCCGTTTCAGGGCCCTGAGCCTGGCGAGATCGGATTCCGCCACCTTCACCGGGCGGGAAGGCTCCTCCGGCGGCGGCACGATGGACCGCCACTCAAGATCGTCCGGCCCCGGTTCCCGGTCCGACACCCCGGCCCGCAGAAACGGCACTTCCGCGAGCGCCCGGCCATCGAAAAAGTCAGGGCGGGCCTTGAACACGCGCAACATCGCGGTGAGCTGGCGGAGATCGGAAACCATCTGGCGGGCTTCCCCGGCATTGAGGTGCCACGGATGCCAGCCCGGCCGGGAGGATCGGAATTGCGGCCAGTTGGGGCCCCGCGCCTGAATCTTGACGCCGCTGGCCGCCACCGCGGCCAGATCCTCCTTCTCCAGCTCCCGTTTGAGGACCCATTCCAGCTTCACGCAATCCATCGCCTCAAGCGCGCCCTCGGGGGAAAAAACGGCCTTGTCGTCCAGCGTGGATAACAGCCAGCGGACGCCACCCTTCCGGTAAACCACCGCCGCAAACACCATTTCGGCATCCCCCAGGATATGGCCGAGCCGCACCTCGCCCGTCCCTAGGTCGGTGAGGCCGAAGACATCCCCTTCCGTGGCGAAACGCCATGGCTCCAGCGCCGCGAGTTGGGAAGCGGCATTGAACAGCTCAGTCCACGTCGCCCGGTCGATTGGCTGTTGAACGATTGGCATGGGGAAACCGTCCGGAAAATGCCCGCCGGATTCACGCCTAAAAAGCATGGAAATCACCGCCAGCAACCCGGCCCGGGCCAAGTATGACGGCAGCTATCGCGTCACCGCGAACTTCCTCAACTGGGTCACCACCCAGTACGACCCGCAGATCGTCCAGAAGCTCAACGCCGTCGCCCGCGCCGGCAAATACCGCGAAGAACTCTGGAAAGAAGCGACCGGCAAGACCGTCCAGGAACTCGGCGACGAGTGGAAACGTTTCCACGAACAGAGGCTGGGGGTGCCGGAGAAGTAGGTGTCGACCACGCTGGAAAACAGAGGCGGTTAGTAAATTAGACCGGGTGAAGTGAATCCAACCTTGATGCTATTCATACTATCCATTTCACGCCAATTTATTGTGTCTGTGGAACTTTGGAATTGACTCAGTGTCCACCGATAGCAGTTTCGCGCGATAGGGTCCTCCATGGTTCCAAAAGCGCGCATCTCCTCCCCCGACCGTCAACCGGTGCCTCGCTCCGGGTCGAGGGCGGCACGAAGCGGCGGTACGGAATTCGCCATTGGTACGCAAAGTCTTGGCGCCTGGTTCCGTGGCGGCGTGGTGATTCACCTCTGGCTGGTGTGGCTGTTGGCGGCGACGCAGGCGCAGGTGCCGGCGATTACGTCCTTCACGGCCAGCCCGGCGACCATCGATCCAGGACAAAGTTCGACGCTGGCATGGGAAGTGGCCGGCGCCACGGGGCTGCGGCTTGATCCCTACATTGGGCCGGTCACAGGGTCGAACCGTGTGGTCAATCCCAGCGTCACGACTGACCGGACCTCCCAAACTGCTCCATGTGATATGAGAGCTTTAGGCGTTGGTTAATGGTTGTTGGTTTACTGCAAATTGTCCATCCCCGGTGGAGGGAGGGCGGAGCCCGACCGGAACCGGGGATGGACCGATTCGTTG
>CAIXUG010000067.1 GCA_903922605.1 uncultured Verrucomicrobiota bacterium | reverse complement strand
GCCGACGATCTGGGCGATGTCCCGGTAGCCATGCTGCCCGGTGGTGGCCAGCAGGATGGCCTGCAGCCGTTGCCGTTGACGGACGTCGTCCGCCGCTTTGAAACGCGCTTCCATCCCCGCTTTCTGCTCCGGTGGAACGCTCAGTTTGAGATTCGGTCGTGCCATGCCTGCGGTTTCGCACATGCCTCAGCCAATCACAATCATTTGTTCCGGTTTATTTAGGGAATTGGTATAAGATTAGGATTAAGAGCAGAAGACGGCAGGCCTGAAAAGCCACCTTGCCTCGCGGCGGTCTCGGGGCAAGCGTGCGGCCTGCCAATGAAAACCGCCCTGCTTCCGCGTCTGCCCTGGTGGTTCTGGGCCGGCTGGGTGGTGCATCTGGTGGCCTACTCCTTGCCCAGCTATCAGATGACCGGCCAGGAGACGGCTTCTGGGCTGAAGTGCGCCCATATCGCCTGGCAGATGTGGTTTTCCGAGGACGGTTTATCGCGAGAGCTTAAGGCGGGCAATGTGGATGCAATTCGGGGCATGGCCATGATTGGCTGGTTCAACGTCACCAACCTGATGGCCATCCTCTCTCCCTGGCTGGTGGGGAGTACCCGCCGGCCGGCCCTGGCTTGGTGGACGGCCCTGCTCTGCGCCACGGGAGCATTCCAGGCCGTTGCT
Organism: uncultured Verrucomicrobiota bacterium; assembly: GCA_903922605.1. Taxonomy (GTDB): domain Bacteria; phylum Verrucomicrobiota; class Verrucomicrobiia; order Limisphaerales; family UBA9464; genus CAIVQB01. Next base: position 60,457 of record CAIXUG010000067.1, on the reverse strand, counting down.
TTCGGGTTCGGGATGTTTACCGGGGAGCGCCAATTCGAATCACTGCGGCTCGGCTATTACGTCTGGCTGGTGAGCTACGTCTGGCTCGCGGCGGGAGCCTTTGTGGTCTGGCGACGGCTTGCCTGCCTTCGGCTGCAAACGCCCCAGCCTGTCGGCCTGGACGTCCTGCCATTTTCTCCTGACCCTATTCTATCGCGCGTACGCGAAAGTATTGGCCGATATCTGCGATTATAAATTCTTCGGTCACGGTTTCCGCCTTGGCCACAAACGGTTCTCCGACAGGCAACCAAACCGAAAAATCCTTTGAGGATTCCAGCCGGTAGGTGAACCCGACCGTCAGCTTCATGGTGACCGTCACGCGACTGACTGCCAGGGAGGCTGAGGGAGGCGGGGGCAGGTATGGCGGTGCGATCTCGATATCGGGAGTTTCGGTGTAGCCAATACCGGCATTGAGCACCTGGATGGAGGTGACGTATCCGTTCTTGACCACCGCCTGTGCAACCGCACCCGAGCCGCCACCACCGATGATCCGGACGACCGGGGGGTTAGTGTAACCGTAACCGCCATAGTTCACGCTGAGGCTCACTACAAAACCGTTGATGACCTGGGCCGAGGCGGTCGCCGATCGGGGAATGCCATCAAGACGCTGCACCACGACCGTATTATATCCACCGGCCGCGACGGACTCCACGCTGCCCAAAGCCGGGGGGATGTTCAGCTGACCAAACTGGTTCCAGCCCCAGATAACCAGGGTATGATCGCTCTTCAGCGCCACGGTATGGTCCAAACCCGCCGCAATCGCCACCACCCCGTCCAGGCCGGCGGGCACGTTTATTTCGCCGTTCACATTATATCCCCATGCCACCACCGTGCCATCGCGTTTCAGCGCGACCGTGTGGCTGCCTCCGGCGGCGATGGCGACCACGTTGGTCAGGTCAGGGGGAATGCTCAGCTGGCCGTAACCGTTAAATCCCCAGCCTACAACGGTGCCGTCACTTTTCAAGGCGACCGTAAAGATTGCGCCCGCGGAAACCGCCACCAAGTCGCTCAAGCCCGGGGGCACGTTTATTTCGCCATTCCCATTGCCGCCCCACGCCACCGCTGTGCCGTCGCTCTTCAGGGCGACGGTATGGTTTGCGCCCGCCGAAATTGCCACCACGCCTGACATGCCGGCCGGTACGTTGGTCTGACCGACGGAATTGCCACCCCAAGCCACCACGGTGCCGTCGCTCTTCAGGGCCACCGAGTGAAATTGGCCGGCGCTAACTGCCACCACGTCAGCCAAACCGGCCGGGATATTCGTCTGGCCGGATACGTTGTAACCCCAGGCCACCACGGCACCGTTGCCCATCAGGGCCACCGTATGGTCCCAGCCGACCGCCACTGCGGCGATCGGGTTCAAGTCTGCCGGCACATTGGTTTCTCCGTTGGCGTTGTTGCCCCAGGCCGCAGGAATGCCGATGGTGGGCGGTGAATTCAGGGGAAAGCTTGTCGGCCGGGTCGGAATGGGCAGGGGAAAAGTGTCGGCACCCAGCCGGTTTGCACTGAGCACGAAGCCGACAAGAACCAGCCATGAGGCGATGATTTTGAGCCGGGGGGGAAGGAATCTCATCTTCCCGCAGGCTTTCTCTGGCGTCGCAGTTCGTCACGCCAAAAACAGTATCCGGTATCCGGTTTTGGGGCGGATCGCCGTAACCTCGGACTGCCTAGGGGGTCATCACTTTGCATATACGACCGCTTGAGATCGCGCGAAACAGCGCGCAACAGTAGCGAGTGACTACCGCCAACGAATTCCGTGCCGGGGGCAGAATGAGGCTGACGCCTTGGTGGTCACATCACGCCTTCGGCTGGCTGCTGGGACTGATGATCGCGCTCACACTGCCGGTCCGGGCTGCCGATGTGGCGGAAGTGCGCAACCTCCTGCGCACGGGCGAGTACGACAAGGCCATTACGCAGGCGGAGCAGGGTCTGAAGGAGGAGCCGCGCAATGAGGAGTGGCCGCTGCTGCTGACCCGGGGGCTGTTGACGGTCGGCCGTTATCCCGACGCTACTGCCGCGGTCACCAATGCGCTCGCCAAGGATTCCCGCAGCATCCGGCTCCGCTGGCTGGCCCGGGAGGTGTTCCTGGGCGGTGGCGAGACCAACCGGGCGGCGGAGGTGTTGGAGGAGATCAAGCTCTACGTGTCCAACCGCACCGGCGCCTACAGAGATGCGGCCAGCATGGTGGTTTTTGCCCAGGCAGCGCTGGCGCTGGGGGCCGATCCCAAGGTCGTGCTCGATAAGATTCTCGGTCCCGCCCAAAAGCTGGACCCCAACCTGCGCGACACCTACCTGGCGCGGGGCGACATCGCCCTGTCCAAGCATGATTTTGCCCTCGCCGCGAAGGCCTTCGACGAGGGCCTGAAGCTGCACCCCGACGATCCCGACCTGCTTTGCGGCCTTGCCAAGGCGCACGCGGAGGGCGAGCGCGAGGTGATGGGTGATGCGGTGGAGGCCGCGCTGAAAATCAATTCCCGCCATATTCCCACCCTGCTGCTCGTGGCCGACAACCGGATTGATGCGGAGGATTACGAGGGGGCCACGAAGGTGCTGGACGAGATTGTGGCGATAAACCCGTGGCAGCCCGATGCGTGGGCTTATCGCTCCGTCATCGCCAACCTCCGGAACGACCCGGCGGCGGAGACGGCCGCGCGCGAGTCGGCGTTGCATTTTTGGAAGACGAATCCGCGGGTGTATCACCTCATCGGCCTGAAGCTCTCGCAGAAGTACCGCTTCTCCGAGGGGGCAGCCCGGCAGCGGCAGGCGCTGTCGTACGATCCGGATTATCTGCCGGCGCAGGCGCAGCTGGCGAACGATCTCCTGCGGCTGGGCGAGGAGGCCGAGGGCTGGCGCCTCGCCCAGCAGGTGCATGACCGGGACGGCTACGACGTGGCGGCCTACAACCTCGTGACCCTGCACGACACGATGGCCAAGTACGCCACGCTGACCAACGCGCACTTCATCCTCCGCATCAGCGACCACGAGGCGGGCATCTATGGGCCGCGCGTGCTGGCCCTGCTGGAGCGGGCGCGGACGACGCTGTGCGAGAAGTACGGCATGGAGCTCAAGCTGCCGACGCTGGTGGAGGTCTTTGCCGAGCAGAAGGATTTCGGCGTGCGGACGTTCGGCATGCCGGACAACCCGGGCTACCTCGGCGTGTGCTTCGGGCGCGTGGTGACCGCAAATGGCCCGGCGGCCAACAAGGGCGGCCCGGTCAACTGGGAGGCCGTGCTCTGGCACGAGTTTTGCCACGTGGTTACGCTCCAGCTCACGGCGAACAAGATGCCGCGCTGGCTGAGCGAGGGCATTTCGGTTTACGAGGAGCTGCAGGCCGACTCGTCGTGGGGCCAGCGCATGACCCCGCGCTACCGCGCCATGATCCTCGGCGGCGAGCTCAAGCCGATCTCCGAACTGAGCGGTGCATTTCTCGCGCCAAAGACGCCGTTTCATCTCCAGTTTGCCTATTACGAATCGGCGCTGGTGGTGGAGTTCATCATCAACCGGTTCGGTCTGGAGAGCCTCAAGGCAGTCCTGCATGACTTGCACGATGGCGTGGGCATCAACGAGGCCATTGCCAAACACACGGAACCTATGCCGGCCTTGGAGAAGGAGTTCGCCGCCTTCGCCACCGACCGGGCCAAGCAGCTCGCTCCGGGCCTTGACTGGGAGCGTCCGGGCGTGGCCGGCAAAACCAACGGCGTCGCCAGCCTGCTTTCGCAGCTTTTCCCCGAGAAGCCGGCCCGTGGTCATGCCGCTGAGCCCACCTTGTCTGACGACGAACTGGACCGCTGGGCGGCAGCTCACCCGACCAATTTCTGGGCGCTCAACCAGATTGCGCGTCGCTTGGTGGCGGAAAAGAAGTGGGCAGAAGCCAAGGAGCCGTTGCGGCAACTGATCAAGCTGTTCCCCAACCAGCCGGGCGCCGACAGCCCTTACCCGGTGCTCGCCGCCGTGCATCGTGCGCTCGGTGAGACCAATGAGGAGCGGCAGGTGCTGCAACAGTATGTCTCACGGGATGACGAGGCCACCGCGGCCTACCTGCGCCTGATGGAACTGGCCACCGCCGCCAAAGACTGGCCGGAAGTCACACGTAACGCGCAGCGCTTCCTCGCGGTCAATCCCCTCGTGGCGCCGCCGTACCGTTATCTGGCCCAGGCCAGCGAAGCCGGTGGCGACACGCCGGCGGCCATCGCGGCCTACGGCACGATGTTGCGGCTCGACCCGCCGAATCCCGCCGACCTCCATTACCAGCTCGCCCGCCTGTTGCAGCCGACCGACGCCGCCACGGCGCGACTGCACACGTTGCAGGCGCTGGAGGATGCCCCGCGGCATCGGGCGGCCCTGCGGCTGCTCCTGAAACTGCAGGCCAACGCACCCCCGGAAAATCCCAAGCCGGTATCCGGCGACCCAGGCAAATGATGAAACGGACCGGCCTCATCACCCTCCTGTTCCTCCTGGCGACGGCGTTGGTGGTGGCCCAGCGCGGCGGTGGTGGCGGGCGCTTCATCGGTGGTGGCGAGATTTTCGTCGGTGAGGATGTCCACACGGCCCGGGAGATCGGCACCCGCAGCGTGGGCACCCCCATCTGGACCAACGCACCGCCCTTCGGGAAGGACGTGTTCACCTATGCGCGCATCCGCTACGACAAGAACCCGGATGGACCGAAGGGGCGCGGTCTCGGCGGTTGGACCACCGACCTGCCCGACAGCGATCTCAACCTCTCCTACCGCCTCCAGCAGATGACCTCCTTGAAGGTGGACCCGGATGGGCGGTTGCTGCACCTGACGGACCCCGAGCTGGTCAACTACCCGTTTCTCTTCCTCTCCGCGCCGGGCGTCATGGGCTTTTCGGCCGCCGAAGCCGCCGCGCTGCGGAAGCATCTGCTGAACGGCGGGTTTCTGCTGATGGATGACTTCTGGGGCGATGCGGAGTGGGCGAACTGCGCGCAGATGATGAAGATGGTGTTTCCGGAACGGGAGTTCTTTGAACTGCCGCTGGACCATCCGCTCTACCACGGGGTGTTCGAGATCAAGGCCAAGATGCAGTGTGCCAACTCCGTGCTCGGCGTCCGCAGCGAATTCACCGGCGTCACCTGGGAAAACAACCATCCCGGCGACGTTCGGACGGTCCATCATCGGGCCATCGCGGATGCCAAGGGCAGGCTGATGGTGCTGGCCCTGCACAATACTGACACCGGCGACGGCTGGGAGCGCGAGGGCGAGAGCGACTACTACTTCCACAACTTTTCCGAAAAGATCGCGTATCCTCTCGGCGTGAACATCATCTATTACGTGATGACACACTGAAGCGGATTCAGAAGCTATGCAGCCATGAAAAAATGCCCATTGGGAAACCGCAGCGCAAGTTGTGACCCCGTAGGGAGGCGAGATACCTTCCCCCTCACCCTAACCCTCTCCCTTGGGGAGAGGGAACAGCCGGGTGGCTTTACGGGTGGCTGGAAGGTTCTTCCGGCCGATCCAGCGCGGGGTTTCGCCGGAAAGCGGGCGATGATTCTCCCTCTCCCCAGGGGAGAGGGCCGGGGTGAGGGGGAAGGGCGCAAACGGACTGCCATAGGGTTGGAAACGGCTGAGGCTGGACCAGAAGGCAGCCATTCAGGGCGACGCCGGTTTTTTCCAACGGCAATGATCCGGTTGGTGCTGCCGCAAGCATTCTGAAAGTGTTCGAACTTCCCCGCCGATGAACACCCCGCCTCCCCATCTGCCGGACCGCCTGCGCCGGGCGCTGCGCCTCGGTCTGTTGCTGGTGTGTGTGTCGTACGGCTTCCTGGTCCTGGGCCAGCGGCGGTTTCGGGGCGGTGGCGGCGGTGGCGGCGGTGGCGGGTGGGGTGAGAGTTACATCGGCGAGACCGAGCGCACGCCCCGCGAAGTCGCCTCGCACAGCACCGGCACCCCGATGTGGACCAACGCGCCCGGTTTCGAGAAGGACGTGTTCACGTTCGTGCGGGTGCGCCGGGACAGTCGCGGCTGGGGACGCGGCGGCCCGTGGTCCACCGACGCGCCGGACAGCGATCTGAACTTCTCCTACCGCCTGCAGCAGATGACCTCGATCAAGACCAATCCCGAGGGGCGTTTTCTGCGGCTCACCGACCCGGACCTGACGCAGTTTCCGTTCATCTACATGGTGGAGCCGGGCAGCCTTTACCTCTCGGACGAGGAAATTGCCGCGCTGCGGAAGTATCTCCACAACGGCGGGTTCCTCATGCTGGACGATTTCTGGGGCGACAGCGAATGGGACAATGCCGAGGACGTGCTGAAACACGTCCTTCCGGAACGGAGTTTCGTCGAGCTGCCGCTGGATCATCCCGTTTACCACGGCGTCTTCGAGATCAAGTCCAAGGGGCAGGTGCCCAACATCCGCACCGGCATCGAGAGCGAATACACGGGCGTCACCTGGGAGACCAACCACGATGGCGATACCCGCACCGTGCATCACCGTGCCATCTTCGACGACAAGGGCCGCATGATGGTCATCGCCACCCACAACACCGACAACGGCGACGGCTGGGAGCGCGAGGGCGAGAGCGACTACTTTTTCCACAACTTCTCCGAGAAGATCTCCTATCCGCTCGGCATCAACATCATCTACTACACGATGACCCACTAATGAGCATTCCCACGCCACCGCCCTTGCCGGTCGAAGATTCCGCCACGCCGCCGACCGTGGTCGCGCCAACGCCGGCCACGCCCACCGATCACGAGGTCTTCACGCGCCTGACCACGGGCCGGGCGAAGATCGAGGCCGAGCTGGCCAAGTCCATCGTCGGCCAACGCGAGGTGATCGACCAGATCCTCATCGCGCTCTTCGCCGGTGGGCACTGCCTCATCACCGGCGCGCCCGGTCTCGCGAAGACGCTGCTGGTGAAATCCATCGCGCAGGTCTTCCACCTGCGCTTCGCCCGCATCCAGTTCACGCCCGACCTCATGCCCGCCGACATCACGGGAACGGAGATTCTCCAGACCGCCGGTGACGAGCGCCGGATGCAGTTTGTGCGCGGCCCGGTCTTCACGAACATGCTGCTGGCCGACGAGATCAACCGCACGCCGCCCAAGACGCAGGCCGCCCTGCTGGAGGCGATGCAGGAGCATCAGGTGACCGCCGCCGGTGTGCGCCACGCGCTGGAGGAGCCTTTCTTCGTCCTCGCCACGCAGAACCCGATCGAGATGGAGGGCACGTATCCGCTGCCCGAGGCCCAGCTCGACCGTTTCATGTTCAACGTGGTGATGGATTACCTGCCCGAGGCCGACGAGGTGGAAGTCGTCCGGCGCACCACCGGCGGACGCCCGACGCCCATCGAGCCGCTGTTCACCGGTGACGACGTGCTGCGTTTCCATCAGCTCGTGCGGCAGGTGCCCATCGCCGAGGAACTGGTGCGCTACGCCGTCCAGCTCGCCGCCGCCTCACGTCCGCGTCAGTCCGGCACGCCGGATTTCATCAACGACTGGGTGACCTGGGGTGCCGGCACCCGCGCCGGCCAGTTCCTCGTGCTCGGCGCCAAGGCCCGCGCGCTCCTGCAGGGTCGCGCCCACGTCACGCTGGAAGACATCCTCGCGCTCGCCTTGCCGACCCTTCGCCACCGCGTGCTGCTCAACTATCGCGCCGAGGCGGAGGGAATCCGGGTGGAGAATGTCATCACTAAGCTGCTCGAAGCGGTGAAAACCACCCTGAGAGGGTAGGGTAATTGGCGAGCAGATTTTTCAAAGTCATGAAACCTGTCCTCACGACTCTCGTTTGCTTTTTTCTTTCTGGCTGGCTGCGGGCCGCCGTTCCAACGCCGGAAATGGCGATGACTTTTGATTTCCTTAAAAAGGATCCTCGCAATTGGACGACCGCGCATCAGGAGGGAAACGAATTCTGGATCCTCACGGAATTGGTTCCCCAAGGGGACAATATCAACCACTGGAAGGAAATGGCGGCTCACCAGATCGCGTTTACCAAGGTTTCGGTTCGCACTTATGTCGATGTGTGGAAAGCCAGATTATTGAAAGCGGCTCCGGGAAGCAAGCTGAGTGAAGAGACCGCGAAGGACGGCTCGATATTGGTCACCTACACTGCTTTACAGGCCGATGAAACTAGCATGCGTAGATTTATCAAGGCGGCCGATGGGATATACATGCTGGCTTATCACGTCCGACCCAAGCTGAAGGACGAAAAAATCTTCAAACTCTGGCAGGGGATTCTGCAAGAAGCCTACTTGGTTCCGAATCCGGTGAAAGGGAAGAAGTTGCGTTCTGGAGAGCGAACACAGGCAAATAACCGCAACATATCACCGACTAGCCCGGGTCGTGGCCTGACCAATCTTCAGACCAGCCTATCTTGATTTCGTGGCCTCCGATTCCCAAAATCCATCGCTTCCGTCCGCCTCGCTCATCAGCCCGAAGGCGCTGATGAGCATCCGCAATCTGGAGTTGCGGGCGCGCGCGGTGGTCGAGGGCTTCTGGAGCGGGCTTCATCGCAGCCCGTATCACGGTTTCTCCGTCGAGTTCACCGAGTATCGCCAGTACACATCCGGTGATGACCCGCGCCATCTCGACTGGCGTGTGTTCGCCCGCAGCGACCGCTACTTCATCAAGAAGTTCGAGGACGAGACAAACCTCCGCTGCCATCTGCTCACTGATCAGAGCCGCTCGATGACCTTCAGTTCGGTCGGTCACACCAAGGCCCAGTACGCCGCGACGCTCGCCGCGACGCTCGCCTACTTCCTCCACCTCCAGGGCGATGCCGTCGGTCTCCTCACCTTTGACGAGCGCATCCGCGACTATCTGCCGGCGCGGCACCGCACCAGCCATCTGCGCCAGCTGATGCTCGCGCTGGAGAAACCGGCGGGGGGGACGGCTACCGACCTCGTCGCGCCGCTCCAGCGCATCACCGAGCTCGTCCGGAAGCGCGGCTTGGTCACGCTGATCTCCGACTTCCTCGCACCACTCGATCGGCTCGAAAGCAGTCTCACGAACCTCGCGGCCTGCCGGCACGAGGTCGTGGTCTTTCAGGTGCTCGATCGGGCGGAACTTGGTTTCGCGTTCGAGCAGGCCGCCGTTTTCCGCGACGCCGAGACTGGCCGCACGCTCTACGTGGACCCGGCGGCCGCCCGCAAAAGCTACGTGCAGAAGCTGGAGGAGCACTGCACCGCCCTGCGCCGCATCTGCGAGAAACTCGGCATCGGCTACCACCGACTCGCTACGGACCAGCCGCTCGAACTCGCCCTCTTCGACTTCCTGCAGGCGCGCATGCAACGCGGCAAACTGTTGAAACCCGCCATTGGCCAACGGGGTTCCATTTCAGGAACTGCGAATACCTGAGCATGAATGCTGGCGATACAACGAATGGTCCCGGTGTGCGGAAGCTGCCTTCCCCCTCACCCCGGCCCTCTCCCTCAGGGAGAGGGAGAATCGTCGCCCGTCGCTTTGCGAAGGTTTACGCTGGACTGGCCGGATGCGCCTCCGACTCAACGAGAGCATTCGCCCGCTGTCCCCTCTCCCCAAGGGAGAGGGCTAGGGTGAGGGGGAAGGGACCTCACTCACTGCCGGGCGCGCAGGCATTTCAGCGCGTATCCGAACTCTGGGCGACCATTCGGTCAGGGCATCCATTCACGTCTTTGCCTCGGCTGTCAAAGGCTGTCACCGCATGAGCTTTCTCGCGCCATTGTTCCTCTTCGGGGCGCTGGCCGTGGCGCTGCCGGTCGTGTTCCACCTCATCCGGCGCACGACCCGCGAGCAGACGCTGTTCAGCTCGCTGATGTTCCTGCAGCCCTCGCCGCCGCGCCTCACGCGCAAGAGCCGGCTCGAACATCTGCTGCTGCTCCTCCTCCGCTGCCTCGCCCTCTGCCTGCTCGCCTTTGGTTTTGCGCGGCCCTTCCTCAAGCAGACCGCCGCGAACGACCGCGATGCCGCCGCGGCGAAGCGGATCGTCGTGCTGCTGGACACCAGCGCGAGCATGCGGCGCGAGGGATTGTGGGCGGCCGCGCGTCAGCAGGCCGAAGCCGTGCTGCGCAAGGCTACCCCGGCGGATCAGGTCGCTGTGTTCACCTTCGACCGGCAGGTCATATCGCTGGTCAGCTTCGACCAGTGGAAGGCCATGCCGGCCGGCGACCGCGTGGGGCAGGCCCTGAACCGCATCGCGGAAACCTCGCCCGGTTGGTCCGCCACCTTTCTCGGCAATGCGCTGGTCCGGGCGGCGGAAGAATTGGCCGATGACGACACGACGAAAGCGGGCGGCCCGCGACAGATCGTGCTCATCAGCGACATCCAGGAAGGCAGCCGGCTGGATCAGTTGCAGGCCTACGAATGGCCCAAGGGCATCCAGGTGCTCGTTGAACCGGTCAAGGCCCGTGCCGCCAGCAATGCTTCCGTACAGCTTGTCACCGAGTCAGCCGATGCCGACCGCAACGCCGACCCAGTGGTGCGCGTCCGGGTGAGCAATGCCGCCGATGCGAAGCGTGAGAAGTTCCAGGTCGGCTGGACCCGGCCTGAAGCGCCGGGTTTCGTCGGCGCGGCGGTGGACGTCTATGTGCCGCCCGGCCAGAGCCGCGTCGTGCCGGTGCCCATACCGACCAATGCGCCGGGACTCAACCAGATCATCCTGCGCGGCGATGACGAGCCGTTCGACAACTCCGTGTTCGTGATTCCGCCGGAAGCCGCCCATATCAGCGTCCTCTATCTGGGAGCGGAAGTGGCGGAGGACACGCATCAGCCGCTGTTCTTCCTGCGGCGCGCGTTGCCCGAAACGCGCCGTCAGGCCATTCAGGTGATTGCACGTCCTCCCGCTTCGGCGTTGGCCGCCGGCGAAGCCGAGGCGGCGGCCCTGTTCGTCGTCACCGATGCGCTGCCGGATGACCGGGCTGTCCTGATGCGGGAACAGATGCTGGCCGGCAAGATTGTGATCTTTGCACCGAAAAGCGCTGCTGCGGCCCCAACCCTGGCCCGATTGCTGGGCCGGGAAACGGTCGCAATGGAAGAGGCGAAGCCGGACAAGTACGCGATGCTGGCCGACATTGATTTCCGACACCCGCTTTTCGCCCCATTTGCTGATCCGCGCTTTAGCGACTTCACGAAGATTCATTTTTGGAAATACCGCAAGGTCGATGCCGCCGGCATTCCAGACGCCCGGGTGGTCGCCAAGTTCGATTCGGGAGCGCCGGCCCTGCTGGATGCGCCCGTCGGCAAAGGCCGTCTGTTGGTGCTCACCTCCGGCTGGCAGCCCGAGGACAGCCAGCTCGCCCTGTCGTCCAAGTTCGTGCCGCTGCTCTATTCGCTGCTTGAACTCACCGGCGGCCTGACAACGGCCCCCTCGCAGTATCTGGTCGGTGACACGGTAGCCCTGACCGGGCTGCCGGGCGACGCGTTGACGCTGCGCATTCCCGATGGGACCACGGTACCGCTCGCCGCCGGTGCGACCAATTTTACGCAAACCCTTAAACCGGGCATTTACACCATCACCTCCGGGGCGGTGCCCAAGCGGTTTGCCGTAAATCTGGACCCGGCCGAAACGCGCACCATGCCGCTCTCGGTGGATGAGCTGGAGCACCGGGGCGCACCTGTGACGGCGACCGCACCGGTGGACGTCGCCAGAGAGGCGAAGCACCAGGCCATCCTGCAAAGCTCCGAGGCCGAGAGCCGGCAGAAGCTCTGGCGCTGGCTCATCGCCGCCGCGCTGGCGGTGCTGCTGGGCGAATCCGCACTGGCGGGATGGACGGCACGCAGGTCTATTGCTCTGGAAGGAACACCCGCATGACCAATAGCCTTCTCAAAGCCCGGCTCCGGCCGGTGGTGCGCCGCCAACGCCGGCTCCAACTGCTGGTCCGTCTGGCCGCGTGCTGGGGTGCCGCCGCCCTGGCCGGACTCGCTCTTCTGCTTCTGCAGCGGCTCGGCGGCTTTGGCTCGCCATTTGTTTTCCCGGTTCTGGCGCTGGCGGGAGTGGTGGCTTCCCTGTGGGTCGCCATTCGGCATTGGCGCACACCGCTGGATTTGCGGGCCGTGGCGCGGAGCATCGAGCGGAGTCATCCGGAACTGCACGGGCTGCTCCTGACCGTGGTGCAACAGGAGCCGGATGCCGCCGGACAATTTAACTTTCTTCAGCAGCGCGTGCTGCAGGAGGCGGTCGAGCACAGTCTCGGCCATCGCTGGGCGCGGGCCGTTTCTGGCTGGCAGCTCGGTGGTGCGCATTTGCTGCATCTGGCTTTGCTCGTGGCTTTCGTGGCTGTGCTGGCCGGGTTGCGGGTTCCACCCGATCCGAAAGCGCCCTCGCGGCTGAAGCTGGCGTTCAGCGGCATCGAGGTGACGCCCGGCGAAGTGAGCATCGAGAAGGGCAGCAGCCTGGTGGTACTCGCGCGCTTCGGCACGCCGCCGAAGGAGGCCGAACTGGTCATCACGGAAACCTCGGGAACCGCGCGGCGGATGCCGCTGACGCGCAGCCTCGCGGATCCGGTGTTCGGCGGCAGCGTGCCGGATGTCAGCAGCAATTTCCTCTACCACGTCGAGTACGGCAGCGAACGTTCGCGCGATTTCGCGGTGAAGGTCTTCGAATACCCGAGGCTGGAGCGCGCCGATGTCGATCTCACCTATCCGGCCTACACCGGCCTGCCGGTAAAGCACATCGAGGACACCCGCCGCGTCAGCGCCGTCGAAGGCACGCATCTTGACCTGGCCTTGCAGCTCAACCACTCGGTCGTCTCCGCGATCTTGATGCCGCGCGGCACCAATGCGGAGCCGGTTCCGTTGCTGGTCAGCACCAACCGGCCGTCGGCTTCGCTGACCAATTTCGCGCTCGTTGCCAGCGCCGCTTACGACCTGCGGCTGGTGGATGGCGAAGGACGCACGAACAAGCTGCCGACGCAGTTTGTCTTCGATGCGCTGCCCAACCGGACACCGGAGCTGAAGCTGGCTTCACCGCGCGGCGACCAGCGCCCGTCCGCGCTGGAGGAGATCTCGTTTACGGGTACGGTCTGGGACGACTTCGGCATTCCGGCCTATGGGATCGCCTTCACGCAGGTGGGGCAGGAGACCAAGTTTGTCGCGTTGGGCCACGATGTCGCCGGGAAGGAACGGCGCTCCTTCCAGCACCTGCTCAAGCTGGAGGATCTCGGGGCGCAGCCGGATCAGGTCATCGCGTGGTTTGTCTGGGCGGACGATATCGGTCCGGATGGGCAGGTGCGCCGGACCACGGGCGACCTGTACTTCGGGGAAGTACGACCGTTCGATGAAATCTTTCGCGAGGCCGAAGGCGGTGGCAACCAGGAGGGCAGCGGCGGACAGGACGGCCAACGCAACCCGACCACCAAGCTCGCGGAGCTGCAAAAGCAGATCATTAACGCCACATGGAGACTGCAGCGCGATCACGGCTCGAAGGCGGGCAAGAAGGAGCCGCCGGCCAAACCGGTACCGGCCACCAAGGGCAGCGCTGCGAGTGAGGCGACCGACGAACAGTCTCCCATCGTTGCCGGGCACAGGTTGCTGTCCGTGAGCGCCCAGTTCATGGGCCAGAGTGCCGATTCATCCGCCGGCGATTCGCCCACCCCGAATCCGGCCCGTGCCCGGCGTCGCACTGGTGCGTCCGGCCAGCCGAACAAATCGGCCGCACCCGGTCGCTACGAAGACGATCTCGCCGTCATCCGCGAATCGGCGGAGCAGGCCATCGAGCAGGCCAAGGGAACGATGGAGAGCCAGCAGGCACCGGGTGCCAAGACGCTCTGGTCCGCCGCCATCGCGCAGATGGAGCGTTCGCTGGAAGAGCTGGACAAGGCCAAGGGCTCGCCCGCTGCGCTGTCCGATGCGCTGGTTGCCGAGGAGGCCGCTTATCAGGCGCTGTTGAAGCTGCAGGCACGCGAAACTTCCGTGACCCGCGCCCGCAACCGGAGCCAGGGACAGGGCCAGAATGACCAGCGCAATCAGCGGCAGATCGACGAGCTGGAACTGACCCAGTCGGAGAACCATTACGAAACCCAGCGGCAGGCCCAGGCGCCCCAGAACCAGGAACGCCGTGAGCAGTTGCAGGTGATGAACCGTTTGCAGGAGCTGGCCCGCCGCCAGCAGGACGTGAACGAGCGGCTCAAGGAACTGCAGACCGCGTTGCAGGAAGCGAAGTCGGAGAAGGAACGCGATGAAATCCGCCGGCAGTTGAAGCGCCTGCAGGAAGAGCAGAAGCAGCAACTCGCGGATGTGGATGAGCTGCAGCAGCGGATGAACCGGCCCGAAAATCAGTCGCGCATGGACGAGCAACGCAAGCAGCTCGACCAGACCCGCGACGAGCTGCAGCAGGCGGCCGAAGCCACGGGCGACGGACAGGTTTCGCAGGCGCTGGCCGCGGGCACGCGGGCACAGCGGCAGTTGCAGGACATGCGTGACAACCTGCGCAAACAGAATTCCAGCGAGTTTGCCGAGGACATGCGCGACATGCGCGCCGAGGCCCGCGAACTGGCGCGCCAGCAGGAGGAACTGGAGAAGAAACTGGCCGCGCCCGATGATTCCAAGCGCAAGACGCTCAGCGATCCCGATGCGGGCGGACACAGGGACGTGCTCGACCAGCTGGCCAAGCAGAAGGAACGCATGACGAACCTGGTCGCCCGCGCGACGCAGATGTCACAGCAGGCCGAAAGCTCCGAGCCGCTGCTGTCGCGCCAGCTTTACGATACTGTCCGCAAGTTCAGCCAGGACGACGCGAACAGCGTCAAACAGCTTCAGGAAGAGCTCATCCGCAGCAACATGATGACGCGGAGCATGTACGACCGGCTGCAGGAGATGTCGTCTTCGACGGACGGTGCGAAATCCTTGGAGCTCACCGCCGAGATGCTGCGACAGGGCGCCGAGGGGGCGGCTGGCGCGGCCGAGCGGCGCGCGCGCGCCAGCATCGACACGCTGAAGCAGGGCGTTGAACGCGCCGCCGAGAAAGTGCTCGGCGACGACACGGAAGCGCTGCGGCTCGCCCAGCAGGAGCTGGAGTCGCTCACCCAGCAGTTGGAACGCGAGCTGGCCAAGGCGACGGGTTCCACCAATGCCGCCCAGCAGGCGCAGGGGCCGGGCGGTCAGCGTCAGCCGGGAAGCAATCTCGGCGAACAACCGGGAGCGGAAGGGGAACGTCCTCAGCTCGCGGGCGGCGGGCAACCCGGTACGGCCCCACAACCGGCTTCCGAAGGGCAGGGGCAGGGGCAAGGCCGCCAGCCGGGGCAATCCCAATCGGCCAACGCGCCGAATGGTCAGGGGCAAAAGCCCGGTGAAGGCCAGCAGCCGGGGCAGGGCCAGCAACCCGGAAAAGGACAGGGTCAGGGGCAAGGCCAAGGGCAGGGGCAGCAAGCGCAGTCCTCGTCGCCTTCGCAACAGGCGGGTCAGAGTGGTCAAGGGCAGGGCGGTGGAGGTGGACAGCAACCGGGTTCGCCGCAACGTCAGCAGGCGAATCAGGGACAGCGCGGTCAGCGTGGCCAGAATGCGGGCGAAAGTCAGGGCGGTCAGGGCGGTCTTGATCTGGAGCGCATCATGTCCGGCCAGCGGGCTGGAAACGGCGGCGGCGGTGGTGGTGGTGATGCCGCCGGTCCCATCACCGGCGAAGATTTTGCAACCTGGGCCGACCGTCTGCGGGACGTGGAGGAGATGGTTGATGCGCCCGACCTGCGCAGCAACGTGGCCAACGCGCGGGAACAGGCGCGCCTGATGCGCCTCGAATTCCGGCGCGACCTCAAAAAGCCCGACTGGGCGAACGTGCAGCTCAAGGTGGTGAAGCCGCTGGTCGAGGTGCGCAGCCGCATCCGCGAGGAGCTGGCCCGGCGCACGACGGAGGATTCCCTGGTGCCCATCGACCGTGATCCGGTGCCGAACCGCTATTCGGAGCTGGTGCGCCGCTATTACGAGGATCTGGGGAAGGACAAATGAGCATGCGTGTCGCCCATCCCGTAGCGCAGATTTTCAATCTGCTGTATCGCAGGTTTTCAACCTGCGCGGCGTACATCCGTGTTGAGGTGAAGGGCATGGCCGTTGGCGTCCGTTCGTATGGGGCGTTCCCCCTCACCCCGGCCCTCTCCCTCCGTGAGAGGGGGAATTGTCGCCCGACTCAGCGCGAGGGCACGCGCAACCTTTCATCCCGATTTCAAAGGATGCGGGAGTGAGCATGGGAATGTTTTTTGCCTCCCTCACTTTCTCCGGGTCGAACTGGCTGCTGCCGGCGGGTGGCCTGCTGGTGGCCACACTGGTCATCCTCGTGTGGAGCTATCGTGCGGCCGTGACCGGGCCGCTGCGCTGGGTCTGCCTCGGGCTGAAGCTTCTCGGCGTTGCGGCGCTGGCGTTTTGTTTGCTGGAACCGCTCTGGACCGGCCAACGGGCACGGCCCGGTGCCAACCTGTTTGCCGTCGTGGCGGACAACAGCCAGGGCATGCAGATCCGCGATGCGGGTGCGACGCAGAGCCGCAGTGAAGGTCTGCGTGAACTGCTCGATCCGGGCCGCGCGACCTGGCCGAGTCAGCTGGCCGGCGACTTCGACGTGCGCCGCTACCTGTTCGACACCCGGCTCCAGAACGTCCGCGACTTTGCCGAGCTGAACTTCGATGGCCGGGCTTCGGCCATCGGCTCGGCCCTGCGCACGCTGGCGGAACGCTATAAGGGGCGCCCGCTCGCAGGTGTGCTGCTGTTCACCGACGGGAACGCCACGGACATCCACGGCGCCTTGCCGGATCTCACGGGTTTGCCGCCGGTCTATCCGGTGGTCATTGGCAAGCGCGACGCGGTGAAGGATGTTTCGCTCCAGCAGGTCGCGGTGAGCCAGACGGTGTTTGAGGATGCGCCTGTTTCGGTGCAGGCCGAGGTGGCAACCGCGGGTTTCACGGGCGAAAAAGTGGTGGCCCAGTTGCGGGACCGGGCCGGCAAAACCGTGAGCGAGCAGGCCGTGCGTGGTCGGGCCGATGGCGGTGCCGCCGCGCTGCGGTTCCAGGTGAAACCGGAGAAACCAGGCGTGTCCTTCTACCAGTTGCGCGTCGGCCTCGAGGGCGAAATTGCGCGTAACGCGAGTGCGACGAACACCGCCGAGGCGACGCTGGCGAACAACTCGCGCGTGATTGTCGCGGATCGCGGACAGGGCCCATTCCGCATCCTGTACGTCGCGGGCCGGCCCAACTGGGAGTTCAAGTTCCTCAACCGCGCCATTGCGGATGACGACCAGCTCCAGCTCGTTGGGCTCATCCGCATCGCCAAGCGCGAGCCGAAGTTTGAGTTCCGCGGCCGCGCCGGTGAGACCGGCAACCCGCTGTTCCGTGGCTTTGGCGATCAGACCCGCGAGGCGGCGGAGCGGTACGACCAGCCCGTGCTCACGCGCTTGAACACGCGCGACGAGGTGGAGCTGCGCAGCGGCTTCCCGCGCACGGCGGAGGAGCTTTACGGCTACCAGGCGGTCATCGTGGATGATCTGGAGGCGGAGTTTTTTTCACCCGAACAGGCGCTGTTGCTGCAGAAGTTCGTGTCCGAGCGCGGCGGCGGATTTCTGATGCTGGGTGGCATGGAGTCGTTCCAGCAGGGGCAATATGGGCGCACGCCCATCGGCGACATGCTGCCGGTCTATCTCGACCGTCCCGATGAAGCCGCGCCGGCGGGTCCGCTGAAGTTCAGCCTCTCGCGCGAGGGCTGGCTCCAGTCCTGGGCGCGCTTGCGCGACAACGAGGCCGACGAACGGACGCGTCTCGACGAGATGCCGAAGTTCGAGGTGATGAACCGCGTGCGCGAGGCCAAGCCCGGCGCCAGTGTCATCGCGACGGCGGCGGATGAATCCGGCAAAGAGCACCCGGCGTTGGTGGTGCAGCGCTTCGGGCGCGGGCGGACCGCGGCCCTCACTGTGGGCGACGTATGGCGCTGGGGCATGAAAGATGAGGCCGCCCACGCCGACATGGACAAGTCGTGGCGGCAGCTGCTGCGCTGGCTCATCGCGGATGTGCCGAACCGCGTGGATCTCACCACCGAGCCGCAGCCCGATGATCCGAACGGTGCGGTACGGCTGCAGGTGCGTGTGCGGGATGCGAAATTCCAGCCGCTCGACAACGCCTCCGTCAGTGTCGCGGTGGAGCCGGTGCTTTTCGACACCGCACCCGGAACGGCTGCCACCGGCATCTTGCGGCTGCCGGCCGAGCCTTCGTTGAGCGAGCCGGGCCTGTACGAGGCAACCTACGTGCCACGGCTGACCGGCGGCTTCAAAGCGACGGCGAGCGTGACCAATTCCATGGGTGGCGAAGTCGGCCGGGCCGAGGCTGGCTGGAGCTCGGATCTCGCAGCAGAAGAGTTCCGCTCGCTGGTGCCCAACGAGGCCCTGCTGGAAAGCATTGCGCGAAAAACCGGCGGCGAAATTATCGCGGCGGGCCGGCTGGATGAATTTGTCCGCAGCCTGCCGACCCGGCATGCGCCGGTGATGGAGGCCTGGTCGTATCCCCTCTGGCATACGCCCGCGATGTTTGCGCTGGCGCTGTCGTGCCTGCTGGCGGAATGGGGCCTGCGCCGCTGGAAAGGAATGCCGTGACGACGCGAACCGCATTCTGGCTCGGATTGCTTGCGCTGGTGCTGACCTTTTCCAGCACGGCCCAGCCGGCTGTCGTGACCAACGATGCGCCTACCGTGCTGCTGGTGGTGGGCGCACCGGGCGAGGCGGAGTTTGCGACGAACTTTGTGCGGCAGGCTGCTCTGTGGGAGGCTGTCTGCGCCCGCGCCGGGGCGAAGCGGGTCACGCTTGGCCTGGACGAAGGTGCCTCCACCAACGACCTCGAACGCCTCCGGTTGGCCTTTGAGGCCGAGCCCAAGGACGGTCCGGCGGAGCTCTGGCTGGTGCTCATCGGGCACGGCACGTTCGACGGTCAGGAGGCGAAGTTCAACCTGCGCGGCCCGGACCTCTCGGTGACGAATCTCGCGCTCTGGTTGAAGCCCTTCCACCGGCCGGTGGCCGTGATCAATACCGCTTCGGCCAGCGCGCCGTTCATCAAGCCGCTGTCCGGCACGAACCGCGTCATCGTCACCGCGACGCGGAGCGGCAACGAACAGAACTTCACCCGCTTTGGCCAGATGCTGGCCGAGGCGATCACCGATCCGCAGGGTGATCTGGATCAGGACGGCCAGACTTCGCTGCTGGAGGCATTCCTCAGTGCCGCCGCGCGGGTGGCGGAGTTTTACAAAACCGAGGGCCGGCTGGCCACGGAGCATGCGCTCATCGACGACAATGGCGATGGATTGGGCACGCCGGTGGACTGGTTCCGGGGCACGCGCGCCACGAAGAAGGCCAAGGACGGACTCTCGCTCGATGGCCTGCGCGCGAACCAGTTTCACCTCGTAAGGAGCGCCGAAGAGCAGGCGCTCTCCGCCGCCGACCGGGCGAAACGCGATGAGCTGGAGCTGGCCGTGGCCCATCTCCGTGAAAACCGTCCGCCAATGCCGGGCGACGATTACTACCGGCAGTTGGAGTCGCTGCTGGTGGAACTGGGCCGGCTATACGAACAGACTTCGCCAGCGCCGGCGGCGCAGCGTTGACGCCCGCCGGGCTCACCAGCCGAAGCCCAGCGTTTCCAGCCGTTCCTTCAGGCGCGGCAGATACCATTCCTGCACTCCCCCGTCGGTCAGGTGCACGTGGACCCAGGCGGCGTTCTGTGAGCGGGCGACGCCTTTGATTTCACCGGCGGCGGGCAGTTGCACCGGTCCGTTGGTGCCCGTATCGGCCCAGACTCCCCGCGCATCAAGCCGGAGCCCGCCCACCGTGTTGGTGGAGAGGGGCAGGGCCTTTTCCTTGGGCGACAGGAAGTGAACGACATCGCGCGGGCTGGCAAATTCCCAGAGCGTGGCGTGAGTCTGGCTGGCCGAGTATGCGACGAGCTGGCGGCCGGTGGGCGACAGTTCCACCCGTTCGGCGGGCAGGCTGATCTCGACGAGCTGGCGTTTCGTGGGCAAGTCCCACAATCGCACATGACCGTCGGCGCCGGTCGTCGCGAGAAGATGTCCGCTGTCATCCAGACCCATGCTGGAGACACCGCCGACGCCGGGGGCCAGGGAGTCCAGTTCACCCGTCGCGGTATCGATCACCAGGATTTCACGGCGGGTGCTGCAGATCAGGTGACGGGCGTCGATCTGCCAGGCAAACGCCAGGGGTGCGTCGCTCAGCGGGTACGTTTCAGCCACGCTGCCGAGCGCGACATCCACCAGGGCCACGGCCGGCGGCTGGGTGATGAGCACCGCGATGCGCTGGTCGCTGGGCGACCACGCAAACCGGCCGTAGGGACCGGGGAGTTTGATGAAGCGCCTCTGTGCCATGTCGGAGGTGGGTGAAAGCGTCAGGGTGGTTTCCGCCATGTCGAGCAGATGGAAGGTGTAGGCCACCATCTTGCCCTCGGAATTGAACGAGGCGTGGTTGGGCGCGTTGATGCGCCCCCGCCAGGACCAGGCTCCCGTGCCCGGATCGCAGCGGCGGAACCGGAAGGTGTTGTCATTGGCGAGGAGGACCAGCCAGTTGCCGTTCGCAGAGAATTCGATGAACCGCTCGACGGGCCAGATCTCCCGGTCGTGGTGGAACAGTTCCACGTGATCGCGCAGGGACCGGAAGGAAACCGTCCCATCCGGCAGGGCGGTGACATAGCGGTCGCGTGCGAAATCCACGAGCAACGGGGCGGCCGGGCCGGGAGGCGTCCAGCTCAGCGGACGCAGGTCGGCTGTCGCCAGCGCGAACACCGCCTCCTGGCGCAGTTCCGGCAACGGAAAGATGGCCTGTGCCTTGGCGAGCAGATCCAGCGCCGTCGTGCGCCAGCCGGGCTGGGCTTCACCGCGCAGTCGCCTGACCTGCGCGAGCAGTTCTGCCGCCGTCTGCTTCGGCGTGGCGGTCGTGGAAGGGGAGGAGGTGCCGGTCCGTTGGGCGCGATGCCAGGCGGTCACGGCAAAAATTACGAGACCCAGGACGGCCAACGCGGGCAGGACCACGCGCAGGCCCAGCGCGCGGCGGCGGGCCTGCTGGCGCGAGGCCTTGACCGACTTGCCGGCCCGCAGCAGGGCGAGGTCGGCAACGAAATCTTCCGCCGAAGTGTAGCGCTGGGCCGGGTTGGCGGCGCAGGCCTTCACGATGATCGCGTTCAGCTCCAACAGGCCCGAATTCGCTGAGAGATCGTGATCATCGAGCGGCAGGGCGGGGAATTCCTTCCGGTCGCGACCGGTGGCCGCCTCGTAGAGCACCTTGCCCAGGCTGTAGATGTCGGCGGTCGGCGTGCCGGAACCTTCCGGCGGAATGAAGCCTTCGGTACCGACAAACGAGCCGGTGTCGTCCGCGGCGGTGACGAGTCCGATGTCGGCGAACTTCACCGCGCCGCCAACGAAAATGATGTTCGAGGGCTTGATGTCGCGGTGTACCAGGCCGGCCTCGTGCAGGTGCGCCAGCGCGAGCGCCAGCGAGTGGAAAATCTCCACGCACTCGGCGGACGGCAGCCGTTTCCCGGCGGCCAATTCGGCGGCGAGCGTGCGGGGTGAATAGTCCGCCGCGTCAAAGGTGGCGGGCGCAACCGGGTCGGAGGAGCGTCCCTTGGATTTGAGACTCTGGGTCTTCGCCTTGGGGTTCGACGGCTTGGACTTCGGTTCGGTGCCTTCCTTCGGCACCGCGTCCGCCAGCTCCATCACGTAGTAGAAGTAGCCGTCGGTGTCGTTGCGGCCGACCTGGAGGATATCCACCAAGCCCTCGTGCGAGCGCGACACCGGCTCAAAGCGTTGGATGCCATGGAATTCCCGCTCGAACGGGCGCGGTGAATCGAAGTCCGCGCGGAAGACCACTTTCGCCGCGCGCATGGTTCCGAGAACGCTCCGGGCGAGCCACACTTCGCCGTAACTGCCCCGGCCAATGAGCCGCAGCAGTTCGTGATCGGGGATGACAGGGGTGACGTTCAAATGGCGCGACGGCTTCCGGGGAACCCGTTGCGCCGGAGAGACAACACATTTGCCGCCCCGATTTGAATGCGGAAGTTGCGCCTTCTGCTGCCCCCTTCCGGGCTAGGCCAGCCGCTCCTCGATCTGGGCGAGCTCCCGGCGGAGCAGGCTGCCGATGCGATGGCGGGCCAGATACACCTGCATGCGGCTTGCTCCCAAGGCCTCGGCCACCTTGGCGACCGGCCAGCCGCGCAGCACGTAGAGGTCGAACATCTGGAACTGCTCCGGCTTCACCCGCCGTTTCACACGCTCAATCGCAGCCCCATGGAGATGGGATTTCCACTCTGCTTCCCACACTGCGTCGAGCTCACGGCTCTGGGCGTCGGGCAGCTCGGCAACTTCCTCGGCCACACCGGGATCATCCAGGCTGGCCCGGCGGGCTTCGCCGGTGCGGTAGCGTCGGCGCAGGGCGTCGGCGATGCGGCGCTTGGTGATCTGCAGCAGCCAGCCTTTGAAAGTGCCCTGGGCGCGGTCATACCGGAATCCGGGCATCTGCTTCGCCACGGAGATGATGGTTTCCTGCACCACATCCTGCGCCGCTGCGTCGTCCAGGCCGGCCTTGAGGGCGGTGTCGAAGATCAGCCGCCAGTACGTCTCAAAAAATTCGCGCCAGCTGTCCTGGGCCTCCCACGATTTCAGTCGGGAGAGCAGGCTTTGGCGGGTGGGCAAAAAAACATCCGGCGAACCATCACTGCGCATCTCGGGGTGGATTCGTCCCGGTTGGGAGGTTTTTTTCAACGAAGTTGCCATCGTGCAGGTGAAAGAGGCGGGGGAGAAAGGGAGAAAGGGTGCGGGGGTGCTCAATACGGCATTGGATTTTCCCTGGCGATCTTCCACTCGCCTCCGTTCGCCGATAGGGGCTAGCTTCGCTGCCGAATGAGCGATCTGCTCCTCGACGCCCAACAGCTGGTCAAGCGGTTTGGCCCGCGTACGGCGGTGGATGGCGTGTCCTTTTCGCTGCGTCGGGGCGAGGCCGTCGGCCTGCTCGGACCGAATGGCGCCGGCAAAACCACGACCATCTCCATGCTGTCAGGCCTGCTGTTGCCCGATGGCGGTGAGGTCCGGCTCGGCGGTCAGCCGATCACCGGCGACACCGATCCACGCAAGCGCCTGCTCGGCCTGGTGCCGCAGGAACTGGCGCTCTACGAGGAACTGACGGCCCGGGACAACCTCGAATTCTTCGGGGCGCTCTACGACCTTGCTGGCGCGGCGCTGGCCACGGCGGCGGAGTCGGCCCTGAAATTCGTCGGCCTGGCGGAACGCCGGGGCGACAAGGTGAAGACCTTTTCCGGCGGCATGAAGCGGCGGCTGAACCTGGCGGTCGCGCTCCTGCATGATCCGGAACTGCTGTTGCTGGACGAGCCGACCGTCGGCGTGGACCCGCAGAGCCGCAACGCCATCTTCGACAACGTCGAGGAGCTGCGCCGGCGCGGGAAGACGATCCTCTACACGACCCATTACATGGAGGAGGTGGAGCGCCTCTGTGACCGGGTCATCATCATGGATCACGGACGGGTGGTCGCGGATGACACGCTCAGCGGGCTGAAGCAGCGCCGCACCCACGCGGACCGCGTCTTTTGCGAGCTGGTGGAGGTCCGCGACGGCGGTTGGCTGGCCGGGCTAGAGGGAATCGCCGGGATCTCACGGGCCGAACTCGCCGGCACACGGCTGACGCTCCATGTCACCGACCTGCATGGTGGCCTGAGCCGGGCGCTGGAACACCTGCGGCGCGTGGACGTCGTGGTCGCCTCGGTCGAATCCCAAAGCCCCAGCCTCGAAGACATCTTTCTGGAACTTACCGGCCGCTCGCTCCGCGACGGCTGAGCCGCCGGCTCAAACTCGCAACTCGTCACTCGCAACTCATCACTTCCGTGCGCCAACTGCTCGCCCTCATCCGGCTCGACCTCAAGCTGTTCCTCTGCGACCGCCGTGCGCTGATCATGCTGTTCATCGTGCCCATCGGTCTGGCGTCGTTCATGGGCTCGGTGTTCAGCAACTCGGGCGGCAAGTCTTCCGTCGGGGGCGGCATGGGCATCCTGCTCGTGGATCAGGATGAGTCCGCCGTATCCCGTGGGGTGGTGGATGCGTTTGCGAGCGACCCGACGTTTCGCGTGACCGTCACCAATGAGGCCGCCGCGCGCGACATGGTGCTGAATGGCAAACGTCCGCTTGCCCTCGTGCTTCCGGCGGGTTTCGGGGCCGATGCGTTGCCCGGCCTGTTCGACACGAACCGCAAGCCGGTCATCACGCTGCTGCATGACCCGTCGCGGAACATGGAACGCTCCATGGTGGAGGGGATGCTGGTGCCGAAGGTGATTCAGGCCGTCGCCCAAAACGGGCTGAGCGCCGATCTGGGACGGGATTTTATCCGGCGTGGACTGACGAATCTGGACCGGGCCACCCAGGTCGGCGCCCATGAGCAGCAGCTCTACCGCAGCATGATGGAGCGGGCGGACGAGTTTCTCGCCACCCGGACGAACCGTTCCCTTTTTGGCTCGGCCAAAGGGTCAACCAACGGCGCACCGGCCAAGGAGTTCAACCTGCCGCTGCCATTCGTCACCAAGGCCGAGGCGCTGGTTAAGAACACGAAGGGGGAATACAACGGCTACGCGCACGCCTTTGCCGGGATGAGCCTCCAGTTTGTGCTCATGTCGTTGCTGGAGATGTCCGTGGGACTCCTGCGTGAGCGCGAGTCGGGGATGTTCCGCCGGCTACGCGCGGCGCCGTTGTCCCGCGGCACACTGCTGCTGGGGAAGGGATTGAGCTATGCCATCATCGGGCTGCTGTCGCTGGGCGGCTGCTTCGCGTTTTCGATGGTAGTGTTTGGCGTACGGATCAACGGGAGCTGGCCCGGCTTCCTCCTGTGCCTCGTGCTGACGTCGCTGATGTCGGCAGCCCTCGGCCTGGCCTTGGCGGCACTCGGCCGCACCCCTGCGGGCACGCGCGGCATCGGCATCGCCGTGGTGCTGCTGCTCCTGATGGTCGGCGGGGCGTGGGTGCCCACGTTCATCCTCCCGCGCTGGCTGCAGTCGGCGGCGTTGGTGACCCCCACGCGCTGGGCGCTGGACAGCCTCGACGCGATGACCTGGCGTGGGCTTGGGTTCGAGGCGGCGCTAGGCCCAGTGGGGGTCATGCTGGGCTTCATCGCGCTGTTCGCGACGATCACCTGGCTGCGCTTCCGCTGGACGGCGGAGTGAAGCTCAGGGGAGCGCCCGCAGTTCGGAGCGCAGCTCGCTGGTGAGGCTCAAGCCCGATTCCAGCGTGACGACGCCGGGCAGCAATGGCACGCCTCGCATCGCCCGGGTGAGATCGAGATCGGGGCAGAGCGCGACCAGCTCCTCATGGCTCGCGCGCCCCTCCCCGTCCGGCGAGCACGGCCAGAATCTGGGCGAGCCCCGCCGTGTCCGCGGTCCGCAGCCGGGCACTCTCGCGAAGGAGACCCCAGCCGCCAAACAGCAACCGCGGCCCGGTGAAAAGGATGTCGGTGATCATCCGCGAGGACGCCTGCGGAAAGAGCAGCAGCATGAACGGGGAACCACCATGCACCCCGGCGGCTCCGGCAATTCCCCGCGCCTAGGCATAGGTCGCAACCCGGCTTTCGAGCGGGGAAAGGGTGCCGAACTCGGCAGATTCCAAGAAGTGGAACGGCTTGGTCCGCAGATAACCGATTACCAGGACTATGAGGAACCCGCCGGCCAGCCAGAGCCGTGTGATGTGGCGGATCTTGAAGTGGCTGCCGCTGAAAATTGAGAAGACCGCATCCACCGCGTGCGTGCCCAGATAGACGGCGGCGTAGGCGAACCAAAACGTGAGGAACAGCACCAGCAGTCCGCCGAGGATGGCCAGCGGGCTGAGTGCCACCCAGACATTGGCATCACGCCGGAAGCGGCGTTGCAGCCACTGGTCGATGGCAGAAGCATCCATGCACGGAAATTTCCGACGGATGGACGGGGCGTCGAGTCGAAAGCGAACCGACTACTTCGCCATGAACCAGTGGATGTAGCCGCAGTGATCGCAGACCAGAACGCTGACCTGGCGGTCGGCCCACTCCGGGTTCATGGTCGTGCTGAGCGAAATGTCCACATGCGAGCGCCGCTTGTGGAAGGACTCGCACTGGCACATCAGGCATTTCAGCCGGTGGCCATCGACTTCCGCGTGGGTGGGTTCCGTTTTCAGCGCTATCGTCATGACGGCAGGGGGTTGTGGCCGAGGGTGCGGCGATCTGGGCACACTTCCTCCGAGGAGAAGGGGGCTCGCCGTATCCGGGCTGAGTTCATGGGGACGTGAGAAGTGATACACGGTCCGGGCGGGATGGGAAGCGCGGAGAATGGGTATCCTGCGGGGTCGTCGCATTTCCGCGCGAAAGTTCTTTCCCATCCTGCTCCTGCTCCTGCTCTTGCTCATGAGCAAGAGCAGGAGCAGGAGCAGGAGCAGGAGCAGGAGTAGGACCGAGATGGGCGATTAGGATTATGATTAAGATTACGATTAGGACAGAGGCCGGTAGCCACAGGCTTGACTTCGGCCCTGGAAACCAAGACCACTACCGCCCGTAATGAACCGCGCGTTGTTCGCCCTGTCTGCTGCAGCTCTGGCCGCCCTGGCCCGAGCCGCTGCCGCCGCGCCGGTTGGCCGTCTCTCGCAACTCTAACCTGAACTGAGTGCGAACGCAGACGGCCCGTGGGAATCCGCTTCCCGCGCGCCCTTCCGTTCGCTTTCCTCCAACGAACCATCTCATGTCCTCATCACGCAGCTACATCGCCGACCACGTCGCGGGCATCCCGCGCTCGGGCATCCGCGATTTCTTTGAACTCGTGCAGAATACGACGGGCGTCATCTCGCTCGGCGTGGGTGAGCCCGACTTTGCCACGCCGTGGCACATCCGTGAGGCGGCCATCTACGCGCTGGAGCGCGGGCGCACGCAGTACACCTCGAACCTCGGCCTGCTGAAGCTGCGGGAGTCCATCGCCCGCAATGTTTCCAAGAACTTCGGCGTCAGCTACGACCCGAAGACGCAGATCCTCGTTGCGGTCGGCGTGAGCGAGGCATTGGATCTGGCGCTCCGGGCCGTGCTGAACCCCGGCGACGAGGTCATCTACCACGAGCCGTGCTACGTGAGCTACTCGCCAAGCGTCGTGCTCGCGCATGGCGTGCCGGTGCCGGTGTCGTGCCGGGCGGAGGACGGTTTCGCGGTGACGGCCAAGGCGATTGAGGCCGTCATCACGCCGCGCAGCAAGGTGCTGATGCTGAATTTCCCGACCAACCCCACCGGCGGCACCATGACACGGCCGCAACTGGAGGAGATCGCGGCGGTGGCCCGCCGGCACAACCTGCTGGTGCTCACCGACGAGATTTACAGCGAGCTGACCTTCGAGGGGCAGCACGTGTCCATCGCCAGCCTGCCGGGAATGGCCGAGCGCACAATTTTCCTGCATGGCTTCTCCAAGGCGTATGCGATGACGGGCTTCCGCATCGGCTACGCGTGCGGTCCCACGGAACTCATCGAGGCGATGATGAAGA
Source organism: uncultured Verrucomicrobiota bacterium (assembly GCA_903922605.1). Taxonomy (GTDB): domain Bacteria; phylum Verrucomicrobiota; class Verrucomicrobiia; order Limisphaerales; family UBA9464; genus CAIVQB01. The sequence continues at coordinate 32,984 of CAIXUG010000067.1, read as the reverse complement.
TCCACCAGTACTCGATGCTCTGCGCGAGCATCATCGCGCAGGAGGCGGCCATCGAGGCGCTGGAACACGGCGAGCCGGCGACGGCGGAGATGCGCGAGCAGTACAAGCTGCGCCGGAATTTCATCGTGAAGGCGCTGAACGACATGGGGCTGAAGTGCCACCTGCCGCGCGGCTCGTTCTACGCGTTTCCCTGCATTGAGAGCCTGGGGATCCCGGCGAAGGAGTTCGCCCTTGGCCTGCTGCGCGAGGAAAAGGTCGCGTGCGTGCCCGGCGGCGCGTTCGGGGCCAGCGGCGAGAAGTTCGTGCGCTGCTGTTTCGCGACGGCATTTGACCAGATCCAGATCGCCATGGAGCGCATGGCGCGCCACGTCGCCCGGGTGAGGCGCGGCTGATCATCCGTGACTCCTTTCGGGGGATGCTGCTCATCTAATCCGGGCTTCGGGGTGTTTTGGTTTGATATCGACCGCCTGCTTTGGGTAGGGATGGCGCGATATCAGATTCCCCTAATCCCCCATCACCATGAGCGTACCCATCACCTACACTGTTCTGGCCGCAGACGGCCAACAATACGGGCCCTATCCCGCCGACAACGTCCAGGCCTGGATCAACGAGGGCCGGATCAAGGCCGACCAGCAGATGACGCGGAGCGACCTGAAGGACTGGTTCCGCGCGGGAGACTTTTCCGAGTTTGCCTGGCCGGCCACCAGTGCCGCCCCGCAGCCGGTGCCGGCCATGGCTGCGGCTCCGGTAACGCGGGCGGCGGGGAACGGCCCCCGCACCCTCGCCAGCATCGATCCCGGCCTGGTGGGGGCCATGCGAAAACATGCCAACTGGTTTTGGATCATCGCCATCATCGGCCTGATTTACGACGTCATCGGCCTGGGCGTCGGAGCGGGCAGCTCAATTCTTCCGTACCTGTTTGCCGATCTGTCGTTTGCGGTCGTCGGTTACTTTGCCTACCGGGCCCATCGGTGGGCCTTTGTGCTCGGTTTGCTGATGCTGGTTGGCAGCCTTGTATTCCAGATACAGCAGGAGCGCTGGATCATGGTGGCTGTCCGCTGTTGGGCGATTTACGAGGTCTTCGTAGCCTTTCGGATGGCCATCAACATTCAAAAGCGGCTGCGGGAGGGATAAATCATTTGCACTGGGTAGCGCCCGGGCTTATCCACCGCACGCTTCATGGCGGTGGAATACAAAATCATTGGTGGCGACGGTCACGAATACGGCCCGGTCACGCTCGAGGAAATCCGGCAGTGGTGCGAGGATGGCCGGGTGGACCCGGGCACGCTCGTATGGCTCAACGACGACCGGCGCTGGCTGCCGGCGGCTTCGCGGGATGAGCTGAAGTGGGATCTGCGCAGCCCGGCCGCCCCCCCGGTGTTGCCGCCCCCACCCATGGTTGAGGAGCTTCGGCCGGCCGGATTCTGGGTGCGTTCTGCCGCCTACGTGGTGGATGCGATGATGATGGTTTTTCTCGTCTCCATCGTCACCTATCCCTGGCAGGCCGAATTCTCCGAGATCGGGAATGCGGCGCTTGCCCAGCTGAAATCCGCCAACCCGGACATGGCGGTCATCCTTCGCTTCTGGAAGGCATCGATGCTGGTCGATCTGCCGGTCAGCTTTGTTTATTTTGTCGGGTTTAACACGCTGCGCGGGGCCACCCCGGGCAAGCAGATGCTGGGACTCCGCATCCTGAATGCCGACGGCTCAAGGCTCACCTTCGGGCGGGCGTTCCTGCGCCATTGCGGGGAATGGATCAGCCGCCTCACGCTGGGAGCCGGCTTCCTGCTGGTGCTGATCACCCCGCAGAAACAGGCGCTGCATGACCTGCTCGCGCAGACCCGGGTGGTCTTCCGGCCGCACCGGTTCGGACCTTAGTCGTCCGTCTCCTCGGAATCGTCCGGGCCGGTTTCGGGCGTTTCGCCGCGTGACTGGGCCACCGCCGCGCGGAGCTGCCGGCGGAATTCGTAGCGGTGCTTGGGCGTGATCACAAACTTGCGCCACCATCCGGAGCGCCGGTGGATCACGAGCAGCCGCCGGGAATCGTCAAAAGCGTTCCGCCAGTTCTCCGTATCCACCCAGCGAAGCTCCCGGCGCGGCTTGTCGATGCGCTCGATGTCACTGAAATCGATCCGGCGGACGGTCAGGTATCCCAGCGTGACCCGCAGGGAGGAGCGGCCGATCTGGTAGCGGAGACTGCGCCGGAATGACGCCCAGAAAAACACCATCAGGGCGAGGACGACGAACGCAATGATTGCCCAGCTGATAACACCAAGCGCGGCCATGTGGGGCAGCCTAAATCAAACGGCCGGGCGGCACACAGGCAGAAATTTGTGAACTTACATCCGCTGGCCGACCCACAGGATCAGCAGGGGCACGAGCAACCCCAGACCCAGCGAGGCCACCACCGGCCACAGGGAGCGGGAGAATTTGAAGGCCAGCACCAGTCCCAGCACCGTCGTGACGATCAGCGCGACTGACATCACCACCACCAACGCACGGAACAGCTTGGGCGAGCCTTTCTGCCGGATCACCCCGGTTTCCGGGTAGATCTGGTCGGTGTGCACTACCCGGAGCTTCTGCACGATGGATTCGGCTTCGCTCGGGGACTTCAGGCGGTCGGGGGTGACGGTCTGGTACCAGCCTGTGCCGATGAAGAAGATCAGCAGCGGAGCAAAGAAGACCCCGAGGTATAGGTGGAGCTGGCGGAGACGTTTCACGATGAAGTGGGGTTTGGAACGAGCTGATCCAATGGATCTGTTTCCAATAAAATGCGCGGCCTTTCTCGGGATTCAAACACTATCCGATCTAACGGATGCGAAACGGTAAGGACTGCCCCGCACTTTCCTGCCGCCTTTCTACAGACAATGTGTTCGCGCCCTCAATGACTGCCTCCGGCCGGATCATCGACCGGAAGGTCGACAAACAGCTGCGGAAAATAAAATTCGAGGATCTTCGACGGAAATCCCGGCTGAAGCGGTGCCTTTGGGCTGACTGACTCAATGAGTCCCTCTTGCAAACCCAGCTTGATGATATCCGCGCTGACCGTGGCGCCTTTGCCAGTGATCTCCTGCACGCGTGTCCGCGGAATCTGGCCTTCATCGATCAGGGTTCGTACGACTTTCATCAGCTCCTCGCGATAGCGCCGGGGATGCACCGATCCAAACTGGAAATAACGCTCCACCCGGGTCCGTAGTGTCGGCAGGTCGAGCAGGCCGCTCATGAACTGGATCTGGTCGAGAATGGTTTCGAGGAAAAACTGGCAGTAACCTGCCAGCCCGGCGTCAGAGAGATTGCCCCGTCCATCCAGATCATTGCGACGCCCGCGGTCCGCCAATTGAAGCTGTTCGTAATATCGCTGGCGTTGCCGGGCCAAACCGCGCGAAAGCGTCCACAACCCGCCGCCGTCCAAACGGTGGTGGATCAGCAATGCCTGGGAATGAAGGCGAATCACGCGGCCGTTGCCGTCTCCGAAGGGATGAATCCAGGCAAGCCGATGGTGTGCGGCCGCGATCAAAGCAAGCCGCTCCGTCTCGAGATGAGTCCGGCTTTCGTAGAAAGCCTTGAAGCGGTTGAGGAACCTTGGCAGGGCGGCGGATTCAGGCGGAGTATGCGCGCCGACATCGACCATGAAATCACGCAGCTGGCCCGGTACAATGCGATAGGATTTGCCGCCCTTCGTCTGAGCCCAATGGAGCGGCTCTGGCAACCGTTGGTAGAATTCCCGGTGCAACCAGCAGATGAATTCGGGGCCATAGACGTCCACCGTTTCCTTCGCCAGCCGCTCCACCATCAGCTTCTCCACTTCGATGTGGGCCAGGCTGAGGTGCTGGTGATTGCGTTGTGATTCGTCGGTCGAGAAATCCTGCTGCAAGGCCCGTTCAATGTCGCGAGGGATGGTCTTGTGTCCTTCGATCAGGTTCGAGTAATAGCAGTTCATCTCTCGGACCAGACCCGCGACCCGCCTTAATACCTCTGGCGCGTGGACCTGCCCGGTAAGTCGACCGGACGCGGTCAGAATGTTGCACGTCAGTCTGGCTAGCGTATCTTTCCCCAATTCTGGGAAAAGCGGTTCCATTGATGCCGGATTGCGGTACACATCCATAATTGAGGTTTCCGAAGATCTTTCCGAAGATCTTTGAATGGATCGAACATGCGCATTTAAAAGCGCTTAAGCAATGAGCGAACGCTTTAGAAAAAGAAATTCCGAAGATCTTCCCGAAGATGATTAAAGGCACTTAGCCGTAGCGTTCAACGCATTTCATTCGACCACCCCTCAATTCACGCTAAGGTGGAAAACATGCTTTACAATAGTTCAAGGCCGCCCATACCCTTGGAGGCATAGCAGGAACCCAATTAAGACCGCCTCCAAGGGTATGGGCGGCCTTGAACTGTGTCATTTCAGTTCAAACTATTGTAAGTCAAGCAGTTGCGAATTCTTCGGCGACTACTCGAGTAAGTTTCACTTCACCATCGGTATCTTCAGCTTCATCCCCACGTACAGCTTCTTGGGGTCCTTCAGCTTCGGATTTGCCTTGAGCACGTGCGCCTGCTTCACCTTGAGGTTATGCTCCTTGTTGTAGGCGGCGATGATGATGCCGAGGGTTTCTCCCTCAGCCACCGTGTGCTCGTAATATTCCGCGGGGAGTTCCGGACCGTCATCTGCCGTTTTTTCGACCGTCGTCTCGGGAGCCGGCCGCTTGGTGGAGGCCTTGGGTGGTTTCGGGTCCTCCACTGCGGGCAGCACGACCGGCTTGCTGGCAAGCTTCGCGATCGACTCCAACTGGTCATGGACGTACTTGCCGTCGGCCACACGGCGCTTGTCCACCTCCTGGACCTGCTCGACGACCTTCTTCAGCTCGTCGCGCGAGACGTTGTCCTTGCCGGCGAGCGCAATTTCCGACCGGAGCTTCGCGTTTTCCGCGCGCAGGGCGGAAATCTCGTCATGCAGCTTCTGGAGGTCGGCCTTCATCAGGTCGCGGCTCTCGGTCAGCGCGAGCAGATCCGATTCGACCCGTTTGAAATCCTCCGCGGTGACCTGCCCCAGCGTGCGTTGAACCGGGGCGACCAGCGCGAGCGACAGCAGAAATGGCGCGACAAGACGTTTCATGGCGCGCGCAAACTAGGAAGCGCCCGCGTAACCGGCAAGACCCGCTTGTCGTGGGTTGTTCACCGCGCAATGTTTTTCTGGCGGCGAAACACACCCGTCGGGCTAGGCATGACGCCAAGATTTGCGTGCCTGGAAGGTGTGGGGTTGATGCAACCGTAGTCCTCCCGGCCTCCTCCAGTTCCAGACGGCACGCCATGCGGCTTACCAGTCCAGTGCGAGGCTGTCGGCGGCGGCGGCCCGTTCCAGCCGCAGATCGGCTTCGGATTGGGGGTCGAACCAGGTATCGCAGACGGCCACGCCGGCACCGAGGGCGAGCACCTTGGCCAGAGCTTCCCGCACCAGCATCCAGTGGCGGCGGCGCAACTGCCGCAGTGTGATCGCATCGGGGAAATTGTTGGCGCAGAGGTAACGGAGGTCGGGTTGCGAAATCGCGCGCTGTTCCAATTCCTCTGAGCCGTAGATGCCGCGCGCCAGTGAATAGACGAGGGTGGTCAGCAATCCGGCGAAGCTGAACATGCGGTCCTCGGGCGAGGCCTTGAAGTGCGCCGCTGGCAGCGCGACTGACTGGACCGCTTCCAGCGCGAAATGCGTTAACCGCACAGCCCCATGCCATTCCGCAAGATCGGCCGGCAGGGCGGGGTTCTTGGAAGCAACCGTCACGAGAGTATCTGGTGTTCCGTTCATGCCCATAGCAGACGCCCCGATTGTTACAGAATGATGGCGGCCGGGTAACGTCTTGCCCGTCATTGGAGAGCCAAATTTAATGACTCATATCAACAAATCAGGATGGATTGATTTGAGACTTGTTCAGACCGTTCAAACCGCTAGCCTTTGAGCGCAAAATGAACTCTGACCGTCGTGCCCAGCCATACCTTCGCGGCAACGCGCTGGTGGACCTACTGCAGCGTCGCATCGCCATCATTGACGGCGCGATGGGCACGACCATTCGCACGTACGGGATGAAGGAGGCGGACATTCGCGGCACGCGCTTCGCCAACTCGAAGAAGGATCTGCTCAACAACGGCGACCTCTTCTCCATCACGCAGCCGGACATGATCTGCGACATCCATCGGCGCTTCCTTGAGGCCGGGGCGGACATCATTGAGACAAACACGTTTTCGGCCACGAGCATCGGCCAGAGCGAGTTCTTCGTGGATGACCCGCGGGAGCATGGCGGGCGCAAGGATCCGGCCTTCTACCAGAAGATCATCGAGGACAAATTCCTCAACGAGCTGGCTTGGGAGATCAATGAAAAGTCCGCCCGGCAGTGCCGCGAATGGGCCGACCGCATCGCCAACAAGGACGGCAAGCAGCGCTTCGTCGCGGGTGCCATCGGGCCGTTGACGGTGTCGCTGTCGAATTCGCCGGATGCGGATGACTCGGGCTTCCGCGTGGTGACCTTCGACCAGGTGAAGGCGGCCTACATCAACCAGGTCCGCGCCCTCATCGCGGGCGGGTCCGACTTCCTGCTGGTCGAGACGATCTTTGACTCGCTCAACGCCAAGGCGGCGCTGGTGGCGATCCAGGAGGTGTTCGAGGCGGACAAGATCCGCCTGCCGATCTCCATTTCCGCTGCGGTCGGTCGCGGCGGCGAGACGATGATTTCCGCCCAGACAATCGAGGCGTACTGGAATGCGGTGAAGCACGTGAAGCCGCTTTCGGTTGGCCTGAACTGCTCGCTCGGGCCGGACCTGATGAGGCCGTTTTTGGCCGAATTGTCCGAGAAGTCCGATGCGGCCATTTCGTGTTATCCGAACGCCGGTTTGCCGAACCCGCTGTCGCCCACGGGCTTTGACTTGGAGCCGGCGGACATGGGCCGCTTCCTCGGGGAGTTTGCCCAGAGTGGGCTGATCAACATTGCGGGCGGCTGCTGCGGCAACACGCCGGAGCACATCGCCGCCATCGCGAAGTCGCTGGAAGGCCGCCATCCGCGCGATCTCGCGCCCCGGGAACCCGGCACGCAGCGCCTGGGCGGCATCTCATCCGGCCCCGCGCCGGAACCCGCGGCTCCGGTCGCGACGAAGCCTCTGCGGCTCTCCGGTTCGCAGCCGTTCACGCAGCAGATCGGGCAGTACATGATGATCGGCGAGCGCACGAACGTCGCCGGTTCGCCCAAGTTCGCGAAGCTCATCAAGGAGGGGAAATACGAGGAGGCCGTCGCGATCGCGCGGCAGCAGGTCGAGAACGGCGCCAACATCATCGACGTCTGCATGGACGAGGGGATGATCGATGGCATCGCCGCGATGACGCGGTTCCTCCAGCTCCTCGGCAGCGAGCCCGAAGTTGCCAAGGTTCCGTTCATGGTGGACTCGTCAAAGTGGGAGGTCATCGAGGCGGGCCTGAAATGCCTGCAAGGGAAAGGCATCGTGAACTCCATCTCGCTCAAGGAGGGCGAGGCCAAGTTCCGCGAATCCGCCGCCAAGGTGCTGAAATACGGCGCGGCGGTGGTCGTGATGGCCTTTGACGAGCAGGGCCAGGCTGCCACTTACGCGGAGAAGATCCGCATCTGCGAGCGAGCCTATCGCATCCTCGTGGACGAGGTTGGCTTCCCGCCGGAGGACATCATTTTCGATCCGAACATCCTCACCGTCGCCACCGGCATCGAGGAGCACAACAACTACGCGGTGGACTTCATCGAAGCCACACGCTGGATCAAGCAGAACCTCCCCCACGCCAAGGTCAGTGGCGGTGTGTCGAATGTGTCGTTCAGCTTCCGCGGTAACAACCCCGTCCGCGAGGCGATGCACAGCGCGTTCCTGTTTCACGCGATCCGCGCGGGTATGGACATGGGCATCGTCAACGCCGGCATGCTGGAGGTGTACGAGGAGATTGAGCCGGAGCTGAAGGAACTCGTCGAGGACGCGCTGCTCAACCGCCGTCCCGATGCGACCGAACGGCTCGTGAACCACGGCGAGAAGCTCAAGGCCGCCAGTGCCGGCACGACCGTCGCGGACAAAAAGGTCGAGGAGGAATGGCGCAAGGGCACCGTCGAGGAACGCCTCTCGCACGCGCTCGTGAAAGGCATCGACCTCTATATCGACGCCGATACCGAAGAGGTGCGCGCGAAGCTGGGCAAGCCGTTGCTCGTCATCGAGGGGCCGCTGATGGCCGGCATGAGCGTCGTCGGCGACCTGTTCGGCGCGGGCAAGATGTTCCTGCCGCAGGTGGTGAAGTCCGCCCGCGTGATGAAGAAGGCCGTGGCGTATCTCACGCCGTTCATGGAGGCCGAGAAGCTGGCGATGGCCGCGCGCGGAGAGGCCGTGAAGGCGCAGGGCAAGATCGTCCTCGCGACCGTGAAGGGCGACGTCCACGACATCGGCAAGAACATCGTCGGCGTCGTGCTGGCCTGTAACAACTACGAGGTGATCGACATGGGCGTGATGGTCCCGTGCGAGAAAATTCTCGAGCGCGCGAAGCTCGAAAAGGCCGACCTCATCGGCCTGAGCGGGCTCATCACGCCCTCGCTCGACGAGATGGTGCATGTCGCCCGGGAGATGGAACGCACCGGCTTCAAGGTGCCGCTGCTCATCGGCGGCGCGACCACGAGCCGGGCCCATACGGCGGTCAAGATTTCGCAGCATTACAGCGAGCCGGTCGTGCACGTGCTCGACGCTTCCCGGGCGGTGCCGGTCGCAAGCAGCCTGCTGAGTGCGGAGCAGAAGCCCGCTTTTGTGAAGCAGCTGCGGGAGGATTACGAGAAGGCCCGGGCAATGCACGCCGGCCAGGTACAGAAGCTGAAGAGCTTCGAGCAGGCCAAGGCCAACGCCGTGAAGCTCAAGTTTGACGACCTGCCGCAACCCGTTTTCACAGGTGTGCGTGTGCTGGAAGATTTCCCGCTGACGGAGCTGCGCGAGTTCATCGACTGGTCGCCGTTCTTCCACACGTGGGAATTCCGCGGGCGCTATCCGAGCATCCTCCAGCACGAGAAATACGGCGTGGAAGCGACGAAGCTCTTCAACGCCGCCAACGTTCTGCTCGATGAGATCATCGCGAAGAAGCTGCTGCGCGCAAAAGCCGTCTACGGCCTCTTCCCGGCGAACCGCGTCGGCGAGGACGTGGAACTCTACACCGATGAGAGCCGCACGAAGGTGCTGACCCGATTCCATTTCCTCCGCCAACAGATGGAGAAGGGCGACGGCACGCCAAACTGGAGCCTCGCCGACTTCGTCGCGCCCCGTAGTAGCTCAGGCAACCTGCCTGAGAATGTAGTGCGGGCTGCCGGCGCGCAGTCGGGCGTTGGAACCGGCGGCGGGCAAGCTGCCCGCCCTACGGAGTCGGGCCATCGGCCCGACCTACACAAGGACTACCTCGGTGCCTTCGCCGTCACCACCGGTTTCGGGCTCGACGAGTTGGTGAGGAAGTACAAGGCCGACCACGACGACTACAACGCCATCATGGCCGAGGCGCTGGCCGACCGCCTGGCGGAAGCCTTTGCCGAGTATCTGCACAAGCGCATCCGTGACGAATGGGGCTTCGGCAAGACGGAGAACCTGACTAGCGAGCAGCTCATCAATGAGGAATACCGCGGAATCCGGCCCGCCGCCGGTTATCCCGCGTGCCCCGACCACACCGAGAAGGGCACGCTCTGGCAGCTGCTCGACGTGGAGAAGAATACCGGCATCAAGATCACCGAGAGCTTTGCCATGTGGCCCGGCAGCAGCGTCAGCGGCCTCTATTTCGGCCATCCCGACTCGAAGTATTTCGCGGTCGGCAAACTGGCCCAGGACCAGGTCGCCGACCTAGCCCAACGCAAGGGCAAACCCGTGGCCGAAATGGAACGCTGGCTCGGGCCTTGGCTGAACTACGACCCGAAGTGAGCGAAGTTCCCGCAGGGCCTTTTAGCGTAAATGCCACCGCAGACGAAATTCGAGCTGCTATCGCGCCTCATGGGCCCGGTAATCCTCTGTCTGATCCAGGCCAGAAGCCTTTTCATGGCGGCACGTCCTATCGAATTCCCAAGCCATGGTTATGAGCAATTCTTCCTTTCCTACTCTGGTGCATGATGTCTTGGTCACCACTCCAATACCCGCGTTGCTAAACGCCAATGGAGCCGTAGTTCTCGAACGCATCGCCAGGGGGGCAGGAGCTACGAAATGGTATTACTGTGAAGATCCTCAAGGTCTGGAAGTTATCGAGTCAGAACTCTCTCCGGGAAGTGCAGTAAGTTTCTATTTTGACGGCAGGATACGAAATGCGCTTTACTCCCCGACTGTCCAATCAGATGTTGAAACTATTATTGGTGAAGAAGGGGAAGCTGTTATTGGAGTTCTTGGAGGTGATAAACGCCATATCGATGTCGATTTTGTGACGGGGCCTGACGATCTGGCGGAGTTTGCTTCACAACTCGATTCATCGAAACGCGTGTTTTTCGGAGCTTTTCCAGCCCGGGACAACGACGGAACCGGGGCTGTTACCATAATTCTTCCGGATACAGATGGCATGGTGCGATCGCATCCGCATTGAGCTTGGCACCCCGACCATAGAACGGATGAGCGGCGCTGCCGACGACGGGGGTTGGGGAGAACTTGTTCGAGCCCTTCCGGCTCGACCCAACGCCGGTCCTGGGAAAGGGCTGAAAGCCCGTTCAAGTAATGCCTGGGGTAGAGCGAGCCGTGCGAGCGTAGCCCCAGGTTACCCGGGCAGAGAAAGTCGAGCGCTGTAAGCGCGTCCGAGAAGTTCGGTACCACTTGGGTCGGGCCTTCAGCCCTGATACGGAGTGGGAGCCATGTCCCTGGGGCTGCGCTCACTGCTTTCGCTCCACCCCAGGCAGTACTTGGACGCGCTTTCAGCGCCACGACCGGAGGCTTTCCGGACATGGCCACCCGTGCTCCTGTCATGCGTCGCACCGGATCCGAGGTTGGGTGGAGCGTGGGGCCGTCACCGGCCCCCAGCCGGCCAATCCAGGCCTAGCCGGGACAGTTCCTTCTGCAGGGCTGCCGGATCAAAAATGTCGATCCGGCCGTCGCGCCACAGGATGCCGAAGCCGTGTCCGCCCGGCAGAAAGCGGACCGACGAGGCCAGGCCGCATGACTGCGGCGATTCGAACACGGCGGTCTCGGCCCCATTGGTGCAAGAAACCAGATGGACCTGTGCATCTCGGGCGACGATCGCCTGCGTGCCGTCGGCATTGAGGATGAAGGTCGAGATATTGCCGCCGAGGGCGCCGGTCAGGGTGGCGCGGGCGGTCCACGTGGTGGTGTCCCAGAGGATGCTTTGCTCCTGGTTGTTCGACGTCATCGCCATGTGGCCATCCGCACTCCAGGCCGCTTCACCAAAGGCCTGGGCCGGGAGGTCCTTCACGACGCTGCCATCCGCCACGCGATAGACCCGGAGGTGCTGTTGCGAAAGGTGCGGCTCGGTGCCGCAGCAGTTGACCAGCACCTCGTCGCCGGAAGGGCTGAGCGCCCCGGAATAGGCCCCGGGCACAATCCATCGGCCAAGCGTCCGCGTTCCGTTGGGCGTGACCTCGACCACCTTCACCACTTCCGTCCAGGGAGAAACAAACACGAACCGCCGTCCGTCCGGGGAATGATCCGTCATGATCAGGCGCAGTTCAGGGTCCAGCAGCTCGGGCGTGCCGAGGCTGGGCTGGCCGGCCGCATCGCGGTGGATGGCGTGGCGCCAGAGACCGGACCGGTCCGAGCCCCGGATCACCGACTGCCCCCCGTCGGCGAAAGCGGTCGTCGTGTTGATGATTCCATGGGGGTCCGGATCATCAAACTCCGCCAGGGTGTGACCGCTGACGAGATCGCGCAGCACGGTGTAACGGCCATGACCGGAGATTGCCCAGCGACCGTCGGGGCTGAAGTCGAGACAGCAATTGTTGAACGCCTGCTCGTAGCCGCTGGGGGCCGGCGGCGGGAGGATTCGCAGACCCGCCGGCAGATCGAGCTGCCACCGCGTGGCCACGCTGGCGACCGAGGTGGTGATCAGGGTCAGGCTGTCCGGGGTCACGGCGACCGGGCTCGGACCGAAGCCCTCGATCACCAGCTCTTCGCGTCCCAGCGCCAAACTGACCAGGTGCAGGGTGGTACCGCGGCCACGCATGGCCACGAGGGAATCCTGTCCGAGAAAGGCGGTTTCGCTCGGATCCCGGGTCGGCGAGTTGAACCGGGTGAGCAGGCGTCCGTGGCTGAGGTCGTAGGCCTCGATCGAGTTGTCCCCCAGACTCACCGCCAGCACCTGACCGTCGCTGGACCAGGCCAGCGAGTTGGGTGCGTTGCCCAGGGTCAGATGGTGGCGGACGGCGAGACCGGGCAGGTCGAGCACATAGGCGTCCCGGATGGCGAAGTCGGAGATGCGGGCGGCCGCGAGCTGAAGGCCGGTGGGGGAGAAACGCACCCGCGAAAACGTGTCGCCGCCCTCCCAGCGGGCCACTTCTGCCCCGTCCCTGACCCGATGCACGGAGAGGCCATGCCCCGGCAATCCCAGCGCCAGCAGGCTGCCGTCCGGGCTGAAGTCGTAGTCATCGTTGAACGGCTCCGTGTGATCCGGCCCACCTGGGGCGGGCCGGTCGCGCAGCGTGAGGAACGGCTGGTCCTCGCCGACCCGCCAGACCCGCAGCGTGTCGTCGAGGAACCTTTCCATGGCCAGTGAACCATCCACGCTGAGACGGAGCGGACCGACCGCGTTGGTGCCCGGGTTGACCAGCTGGGCGAAGGAATTGGTCCGCCCCCACTTTCGGAAGTTCGCCGGCCCGCGCCCGGTGCCGGTGGCATCGCGCGCCTCGAATCCGGCCAGCCGGCCGGCCTGGTCGATGGTTGCCTCACCGGGCACGCCGGGCGCGATGTTCCAGTGATCGACCGGATGAATGTCGATCAGCTGTAGGGCGGCCACGGCTTCGTCTTCGATGTCCGCTCCGGGACGGATCCGCGCGGCCTCGGTCAACGCGGCCAGTGCCTCCGCGCGACGCCCCGGCTGGGTGGTGCGCCGGACGGCCCGGGCCTCGGCCACCCGGGCGGCGCGCAGACGCTCGCGGGACTCGGCCTCGGCCTGTTGCGTCCGGTGAAGCGCCCGCTGAATCAGGCCGGCGGCCAGGGTCGAGCCGATCGCCAGGGTGGTGACCAGCACCCACACCGTGGCCAGTGCCGGCCGGCGCTTGCACCAGCGCAGGAACCGGTCAGGAGCGGAGAGCGGTCGGGCGACGATCGGCTCGCCGTCGAGGAAGCGCCGGAGATCCTCGGCCAGCGCCTGGGCGCTGCCGTAACGGCGGGCCGGGTCGCGTTCCAGGCATTTGAGGACGATCGTTTCGAGGTCGCGCGGCACCGCCGGGGCCAGCAGCCGGGGGGAGGGGGGCTCCGAATTTTCGACGAGCGCCGCCAAAGCGCCGGGAGTTGCCCCGGCAAAAGGCGTCCGTCCCGTGAGCAGCTCAAACAGCACCACGCCGAGCGCGTAGATGTCGCTCGCCACGGAGAGGGCGGCGCTGCCCTTTTGCAGCGCCTCCGGCGCGAGATAATGCGGGGTGCCCAGAACGCCCGAGACGGTGGTAAGATCGCCCCCGGCCTCGAGCTGCGTCGCGAGCCCGAAATCGGCGAGCTTCGGCTCGTCCCCGTCGAGGAGGATGTTCGAGGGCTTGAGGTCGCGGTGCAGCACGCCTTCGGCGTGGGCATGGGCCAACGCGAGCGCGACCTTGCGGAGCAGGGAGGCGGCTTCCCACGGGGCAAAGGGCCGCCCGCGGAGCCGCCGCGCCAGGTCGCCACCCTCGATGTAGTCCATCGAGAAGTAGAGCTGGCCGTCGGCGCGGCCGAAATCATGAACGGCAACCAAGTTGGGATGCCGCAGACGGGCGGCGGTCTGGGCTTCGCGGAGAAAGCGCAGCTCGAAGTCCGCGTTCCGACTGGCGTCACCCATGACCTTCAGGGCCACGATCCGTCCCAGGCCGATCTGGCGGGCGGCATATACCCGGCCCATGCCACCACGGCCCAGCTCTTCCAGAATCTCGTACGGGCCGAGCCGTTCCGGCAAAGAATCCTCGGCGAACGGCAGCGGTGCGGGTGGCGTTGACGACAACTGTTCGCCGCTGTCGCCCGCCAGCAGGCGCGCGCTGGCGCAGCGCAGGCAGACACCCTCGCTCCAATAGGCCGAGTTCACCGAGCTGCCGCATTGCGCGCAGCCGGGCGGGGGCGTTAAGGGGGCGGGAGCCGGGGCATCCATGTCGCTATGTTGGGGATTGCGGAATCGGGCGGCGGAAATTTCACAGTCCGATGCTCCGCAATGTTAGCGGCGCAGGACGGTGAGCAGGTGGCGCAGCTCCTCGCTGACCTCCGCGGGGTTCTGCACCGTGGCGGCCACCGCGAGGCGGACCAGCTCGGCGTAACGCTGGTTCAGCCGGTGGACCCAGACCGCGACATTGGTGCGCGAGGTGCCGAGGGCAAAGGCGGCCTGATCGTAGTCGCCGCGCGAGGGCGTGGCGCTGAGATAGGGTTTCAGCACGGCGAACTGGCGGGCCCGGCCGGCCTCGACCTGCTCCGCCTCCAACTTCCGCAGCGCCTGTCCCAGCAGGGTCAGCGCCCAACTGGTTTCGAAAACTTCGGCGGGATCGTTCTGGCTTTGCCCCAGCGCCGCGAATTCCCGCTCGGCATCCAGCTCGGACCAGTCGAGGAAAATTGCCTGGCCACCGCGTTTCTGTGCCCCTTCGCGCTCGAAGTGGTTGCTCAGGAAATGGCGCAGCGCGCCGACCAGATAGCCGCGAAAGCGCCCCTGCGCGGGATCGGGCCGGTCCAGGAAGTCGCTTTCAATGAGATGGAGAAAGAAGCTCTGCGTCAGGTCTTCCGCATCGGAGGGGCTTTTGCCGCGCCGGCGCAGATACCCATAGATCGGCGGCCAGTAGGTGGTGCAAAGCTGCTCGAGCGCCTCCCGGCGACGGACCGAATCGCTCCGGGCGGCGAGCACCACGCTCCACTGCGTGGGCGAGAAAACTCCGCCCACCAGGGGAGTTCCGACCGGTCCGGGAGCGCTGCTGCCGAGACTTTCTGGATACGGCGTTTCGATGCGCCCGTTGTCAGGGGGAACACCGCAGCCGGTCAAGCGGGTTAACGCTTCCTACGCCCAAGGGCGAATATCAGCAAACCAACGGTACTGGCTATCGTCAGCGCGGCCGGTTCCGGCACGGCGATCAGCTTGAGGCTGTTGTCATCGATGAAGGAATCGATGTACGTCCCGCCGTTGCTGGCCCGGTAAAACTGCATCAGTAGTCGATGCTTCGCGTGCTCGCCGGCAGGTTGAAGGTCACCTGTGTCTGCTGCCACACGCCGATGGACATGACGGTGGAAGTGGCCACGGTCTGGAGCGTTGTGGCCGAGGCGTTTTTGAAGGTCAGCCCGATCTGGGCGTAGTCCGAACTGGAACCCTGGTTATAGCTCAGTTCCCAGAAGGTGACCTGGGCGGCGACCGTGCCCCCGTCGATCTGCGCGGTGGTGGCTCCGGGCAGTGAGGAGACATCCACGTTCTGTTGCAGGAATCCCTGCGCGCCACCACCGCCGGGATAGGTGTCACCGACGAAGTGGTAGGTGCCCGTGTGGGGATTGTAGCCGGGATCGTAAGTGCCGTTATCGACGCTCGGGGTGGTGTTCCCAAGGCCGCCCAGGACCGTCCAGCCGGTCAGGTTACCCGTTTCCGCACCGGGGTTGGTGAGCAGTTCGCCCGTAAGGACGACCTGACCCAGGACGGGCAGGGGGAGAAAACCCAGGCCGACGAGGCTGCCAGTCAGCAGGGCATTTTTATACACGCTTTGACGGAGCAATTTCATATCGGTGAATCGCCTTCGGACAGGGATTGCCAGATTTCCGGGCGGCCAATTACGCAAAAACCGCCGGGGCGGCGATTTTGGTGATGTCTGTTAGGGCTGAAGCCCGTCCCAAGAATGCCTGGGATGAAGCGCGTCAGACGAGCGCAGCCCCAAATTACCGTGCCCATCTGTTCATCGGGGCTGCCCCCGGAAGTAGGACGGCGCGACTCGCCCGCCCTCTAATTTTGCCTCTTACGTCCTCTCGTCTAAAAAGGCCGCACAGACTTGGCTTCGGCGATGACAATCAGAGGACGGGCGGGCCGCGCCGTCCTACTTGAAAGCCCGCCCCGCCATTGCTGGCGGGGCGGATGATGGGCGGCTTCAGAGGGTAAGCTTCATTACTACGACGCGATCATTCGAAATTCGAAATTCGCGCCTCGAAATTCCCCTGGTTCAGAGGGCGAGGTTCAGCACGCCGGCGCTGTCCGCGGTGACCGTTTGGCCACCGGGGGTGATCTGGATCTGGATGCCGCCGGACACCGTCACTGCCGTCACCCCGTAGCCTGTCGTCGGCGCGAGACCGGTCACGAACACGTGGGCCACAGTCGAGGGCACGACCAGGGTGGTGCCCTGGAAGGCTTTCGTGATGTCGAAGGCGAAGAACACCGCCGTGTCGAGGATCACCGCGCCGTCAAACGCCGTACCAGCCACGCTTTGCGTCAGGGTGGAGGGATCGACGCTGCTGATGATTCCATCCGCGCCCTGGAGCACGTGCAGGAAGCGTGTGCTTGCGGGTTGGTTGGGATCTTCCACGACGAGCCGTCCCGTCATGGTTTCCAGCTGGGCAATGGTGGTAATCGTGTTGGCCACGGGCACGTAAGAGAGCGCCGCGTTGGCCGGCAGCAGTGAGCTCACGAAGAGGCGCTGACCGCCGGGCGAGGCCATGATGGCCACGTGGTTGGTCGGGTCGATCACCGGCGGCGTGGGCAGGCTCAGATTGAAGCGCTTGAAGCCGCTGTGCAGCGATGACGCCCGGTCATAGACCACGGTGTGATCCGGATTCAGCCACAGGACCGACCGGCTGGCGTGCTGGATGTCGAGCGCGGCATTGGCCGGCGTCCAGACCGAGGGACGGTTATAGAGCGGGGTCATGTCCGTCTGCGCGTAGGCGTAGCCGTAGCCGGCGCTGGCCACGGTCACCGGATCACCCGCGCTCATGCCGTTGTTCCACTGCGAGCCGTTCGGCCAGTAGGGCACCTCGAAAAAGTTCAGGTTTTGCGGGGAGCCATTGGCGCACCAGTTCTGGAGCGACAGCGTGTTGTGCCAGATCGAGGACTGGCCGTTGCCGTTGTTGTCGTAGTTGCTCAGTTCCTTGGTCAGCCATTCCCCCTTGCGGAACAGCTCAAACTGGCCGGCGTCACCGTCCTGATGGTTGATGCTCTCCCACGAGCTGCGGAAGGTGAAGATCGAGGCATTCGGGCTCCAGTCGCCGCGCGCCAGCAGGCGGCCGTTGCCGGCGTCGTAAAATTCCGACGCATAGCCCGGCCGGGGGTCGGCGGCGGGAGGCTGTGCCGGGTCCAGCAGCAGGAAGTAGAGCAGCGCGTTTTGTACGCCGTAGGACCAGGGCTGCTGGATGCGCTGTTGCAGGTTCGCGGCGCCGCCCTCGACGGCGTTCACGGCGAACCAGCGTTCGGCGTCCAGGTTCGCGCCGTTGCCATTGTTCTGGTCGAGCAGGTTCTTCAGGGCGAAGACCTGCATGAAATCCGGTGTGATCCACAGGCGGAGCACGTCACCGTAGCTGGCCATCTGGTAGATCGGGCCGAGCCACGGCTGGCTGGGGAACACCTTCGCCGTGGGCGCGATGGCGTTGGCGAAGCCGGTAAGGTAGCGGTCCCACACCGGCGCTGTGACGAGCGCGGCCTGCGGGCCTGAGATTGTGATGTCCGCAAAGCCGGCCGTCTTGAGCGCGAGCATCTCACCCATGATGTAGGAGAACGAATGGCCATAGAGCCCGCCTTCGGGGGAAAGGCCCCCGCTGGCGAGGCCGACGCTGGCGTTGGCGGTAAGGCTGTACGCGCTCTTCACTGCGGACGGGTCGCCGAACATCGCAAACTGCTGGTAGAGCCAGGCACCGGTGGCGTCCGGAATATAGCTGCGGAGGGAGTTGCCCAGGATCGAGAGCGGGGTGCTCGCAGCGACTGCGGGATCATCCACCGGATCGATGCTCAGCGACATGAGGGTGAGCAACCGGGCGTGACCGCCGTAGTAGTTGTTGGCCGCGATGCGCATGGCGTTGCCGCTGGGGAGCAGCATGGTGCTGTTCATCGTGCCGATGGGCGCGGGGTGGTCGCCGCCGCAGACGTAGGCGTTGAGACAGTCATTGGCCCAGATCATGAAGGCATTGCGGGCCAACAGCTTGTCAGCAGGCGAGAGGATGTCATTCCCCTGGCCGTCCTTGGCATTGTAGATCCAGTCCAAGGCGAGGGGCCAGGCCTCGCTGGTGAAGTTGGCGCGGTTGAACAGCGCGAACATGGGATCGCGGAACGGGACTCCACTGGCGTGGCCCTTCACCACTTCGGTGAAGGCGTTGACCAGCAGGTTGCGGGCGCGCTGAGCGTGAAGAATCCGGGCGTTCGGGTCCGGATCGACCAGCGAAAACAGCGCAAAGACGAGCGCATGCTGCTCCGAAAGCTCGCCGGTGTAGCCCTGGGTGTCACCGAAGTCGGGATAGGTGGAATTGACCACCCCGCCGGGATAGAACTTGGTGTTATAGGCGGCCAGAGAATGGTTCAGCACGACCCGCAGACTCTGATAGACGGGGTTGTTCGTGGTGGCCCATGCCTGTAGGCGGGGCAGGTCGTTCGTAGTGATCCACAGGCGCGGATGGGACGCGATGGGCTGCGGAACGGGAGCCGGCGTGAAGAAGGCGGCCGACTCGTTCACGTTGTTCGCCGGCATCGTGAAGGTGATGGTGTTGGTGAAGCTGTTCGCAACCATCGCGTTGCCGTTCCACTGCTTGAACCACTGCCCGGCCGGCGGGGCCGACGCGACGAGCGTGATGGTGACCCCGGGTGCGAAGCTGCCGCTGGTGACGCCGTTGGCCGTGCCTCCGGCGACGGTCACGGTGTAAGTCGAGGGCGGGGGAGGCGGAGGCGGTGTACTTCCGCCGCTTGAGCCCCCCGAGCCGCCCGAGCTGCCGCCTGCGGGCGGATTGTCCTTGATGACCAGGGAGGCGTACGCCGTGGCGTTTTTCGAATCGGTGACGCGGATGTAAACGCTAAACGGATAGCTGTAGACCCAAGAACCCGAGGCGGTCGGGGTGCCGTTGATCAGTCCGGTGCCGGCATTTAATCCCAGTCCGGGCGGGAAACCGCCGGATTGCAGGAACCACGTGTAGGGTGGGGTGCCGCCCGTCGCTCCGAGCGGCTGTGAATACGGGGTACCCACCGTCGCGGCGGGCAGAGCGGTGTTGGTGATGGTCAGCGTGGCCGCCAGGGAGCGGGCGCCGGAGGCGGCCAGCAGCCCGAAGGCGAGCAGGGTGGTGGCCGGTTGCCGCCAGCAGGGGCGGCTGATTTGAGGTGAGGATGTATGTGTGTTCATTGAGCGTGACGCCTGTGCCACAGCCCGGATGATCCTGCGCTTGCGATCCCGTTCCCGACTGTGCGGCGTACAAAGAAGATTTGGGTGAACCGGCCGGCGGAATTACGGAACGTGGGGTGGCCTTCGCCATTTGGCGTATGCGGTGCCGGTCTGGAAGAGCAGGGAAATGCGCTGCGTTTCCCGACGGCAGGCAGGAGCGTTCCGATGACCTTTCCCCGTTCGACATTGCCGTAGGCCTCCCCCATGCTCGCGCCCATGCTCCTTACCGCAGCGGAACTGAACTCGCTCGCCAGCCTGGTTCACCAGTCGCCCCATACGCTGCTGGGCATGCATCCGCTGGGAGCCGGCTCCGGGGTGGTGGCCCGCGCACTCATTACCGGTGTGGCCAGGGTTGAACTGACCCCGACGCACGATGCGGCCAAGCCCGGCTTCGAGCTGCAGCGCCTCGGCAATACCGACGTTTTTGAGGGCAGCACGCCGGCCGCGTCGGAGGTGTATGCCTATGACCTCACCGTGACGGATGTGGCGGGGCACCAGCGGAAGTTTCGCGACGCCTATTCCTTCTGGCCGACGGTGGGCGAAACGGATCTGCACCTGTTCAACGAGGGCAACCACCGCCGGCTTTACGATGTACTGGGCGCGCATCTGACGGCGCTGGATGGCGTGAAGGGCGTCGCCTTTGCCGTCTGGGCACCCAATGCGCGCCGGGTTTCGGTGATCGGCAACTTCAACGAGTGGGACGGCCGCTGCCACGCGATGCGGCTGCTGGGATCGTCCGGGGTCTGGGAAATCTTCGTGCCCGACGTGGCCGAGGGCGCCCTCTACAAGTTTGAAATCCTCGATGCGCACGGGCAGCTGGTGGTGAAGACCGACCCGTTTGGCGCGTTCTTCGAGCTCCCGCCCAAGCAGGCCGCCATCGTCTGGGACACGCGGAAATTCCGCTGGAGCGACGACGCCTGGCTGAATGCCCGGAGGGAGGCGAACGTGTTGCGCGCCCCGATGAGCATCTACGAGGTGCATCTCGGCTCCTGGAAGAAGAAGTCCGGCTGGGAGGCGTTTGGCTACCGTGAACTGGCCGCGCCGCTGATCGAGTATGTGAGCCGGCTGGGTTTCACCCACGTCGAGTTCCTGCCCGTCGCTGAGCACGCCTTTTACCCGAGCTGGGGCTATCAGGTCACCGGTTTCTACGCGCCGACGAGCCGCTACGGCACGCCGGAGGATTTCCAATTCCTGGTCAACGCGCTGCACGAGGCGGGCATCGGTATCATTGTGGACTGGGTGCCCGCGCATTTTCCACGCGACACGTGGGCCCTGGCCCAGTTCGACGGCACGGCGCTGTTCGAGCACGCCGATCCGAAGCAGGGTGCGCATCAGGACTGGGGCACGCTCATCTTCAACTTCGGCCGGCACGAGGTCCGGAACTTCCTCGCCGCCAATGCCCTCTACTGGTGCGAGCACTTCCACATCGACGGCCTGCGCGTGGATGCCGTCGCCTCCATGCTCTACCTCGACTATTCACGGCAGGAGGGCGAGTGGATTCCCAACAAGTACGGCGGCCGCGAAAATCTTGAGGCCGTGGATTTCCTGCGCCACTTCAACCACCTCATCGGCACCGAGCATCCCGGGGTCATGACCATCGCCGAGGAAAGCACATCGTGGCCGATGGTGTCCCGTCCTCCGTGGCTGGGCGGGCTGGGTTTCACGCTCAAGTGGAACATGGGCTGGATGCACGACACGCTGGGCTACTTCAAGCGCGACCCGGTCCACCGGCGGTATCACCAGAACGACCTCACGTTCGCGATGCTCTACCACTACCACGAGAATTTCGTGCTGCCGCTTTCTCACGACGAAGTGGTGCATGGCAAGGGCTCGCTGCGCCGCCGGATGCCGGGCGACGACTGGCAGGCTGCGGCCAACCTGCGCCTGCTGCTCGGCTACCAGTGGCTCTTCCCCGGCAAAAAGCTGCTGTTTATGGGCTGCGAGTTTGGCCAGGTGAACGAGTGGAACGCCAATGCCGAGCTGGATTGGTGGCTGCTCGCGGCGGGACCCTATCACCTGGGGGTGCAGCGCTGGGTTGCCGATCTCAACGCCTACTACAAGTCGGAGCCGGCGCTGTGGCGCGGGGATTACGATCAGGACGGCTTCTGGTGGGTGGATTGCAGCGACCACGCGAACAGCGTGCTCAGCTTCGTCCGCCACGACCGTGAATCCGGCCGGCATGTGCTTGCGGTGCTCAACCTCACACCCAACCCGCACACGGGCTACCGGGTCGGCCTGCCCGTGGCAGGCCGGTGGCGGGAAGTGCTGAACAGCAATGCCGCGCATTATGCCGGCAGCGACACGGGCAATCCCCTGGGCGTGACGGCGGAGGATTACTCGGTGCAGAACCAGCGCTATTCGGCGCTGTTCACCCTGCCACCACTCAGCCTCACCGTGTTGGCTACCGTCTAGGTCGCCGCTGCCAATGTGCTGCCGGCATCTTGCCGGCAGGGGGTTGCCGAAGCCCGCGACGGGAGAATTTTCCCACCTCGCGCCTCTTCGACCGCACGTTCTATCGCGCGCGACGCCCGGCAGCACGTTGAGGATTTCCCCGCTAGCCGCTGGCGCTTTCGTTCGCTAGCGTCCGCCTCCCGTAGTTATGAACGCACCGACGCTGCCTGAGTTTCTCCAGCTCGCGGAGCGGGGCAATCTGATCCCCGTTACCCGCCGGCTCCTTGCCGATTTCGAGACGCCGCTCTCGGCCTATTGGAAACTCCGCGGCCAGGGCGAGTCGTTCCTCTTCGAGTCGGTCGAGGGCGGCGAGCATCTGGGGCGCTATTCCTTCGTCGGCTGCAACCCCCGCGCCGTCATCAAGCAGACCGGCAACCGCATCGAGGTCATCGAGGGCGGCAAGGTCGTGGACAAGTTCGCCATCCCGGTGAAGGAGGGGACGGACTGCGACAAGTGCGTGCCGGACGGCCTGCGCGTGGTCGAGCAGCTGCTGTCGCGTTTCAAGCCGGTGGATGTACCCGGACTGCCCCGGTTCACTGGCGGCGCCGTGGGTTTCCTCGGCTACGAGTTCATCCACGACATCGAGCCGGTCGTCCCGCGTCCGCCCAAGGACGAACTGGACACGCCGACACTCTATTTCCTGATCGCCGACGAGCTGCTCATTTTCGACCGCGTCGCCCAGACGCTGATCGTGCTCGTCAACGCCGTCATCGAGCCGGGCCAGAAGCCGGAGGAGGCCTACGAAAACGCCATCGAGGAGATCGACCGGTTGGTCGAGCTCCTGCAGCAGCCCGCCCCGCAGCAGCCGGTGGTGCTGCGCTCCGAAGTGCCGCCCGTTCCGTTTACCTCGAACACGACGAAGGAAAAGTTCTTCGCCAACGTGCTCAAGGCGCAGGAGTTCATCACGGCGGGCGACATCATCCAGATCGTCGGCTCGCAGCGCTTCAGCGCGCCGGTGAAGGCCTCGCCCTTCGACCTCTATCGCGCCGCCCGGAGCATCAACCCGTCGCCCTACATGTTCCTGCTGGAGCTGGATGGCTTCGCGCTCGTCGGCGCCTCGCCGGAACTGCACGTGCGCTGCGAGGACCGCCATGTCGAGATCCGGCCCATCGCCGGCACCCGGCCCCGGGGCAAGAACGAAGCCGAGGACGAGGCCAACGCCAAGGACCTGCTGGCCGATCCGAAGGAGCGCGCCGAGCACGTCATGCTCGTGGATCTGGCGCGGAACGACATCGGCCGTGTGTGCGATTACGGCAGCGTGCAGGTGAAGGACCTGATGGTGATCGAGCGTTACAGCCACGTGATGCACATCGTCTCGCAGGTCGAGGGCCGGCTCGCCGCCAATCACAGCTCCTTCGATCTCATGCGTACGACCTTCCCGGCCGGCACACTCAGCGGCGCGCCAAAGATCCGGGCCATGCAGCTCATCTCCGAGCTGGAGGGCACCACACGCGGGCCGTACGGCGGCTGCGTGGGCTACTTCGGCTTCAACGGCAACGCCGACCACTGCATCACCATCCGCACCGCGCTGGTGAAGGATGGCAAGGCGTACGTCCAGGCCGGGGGCGGCTGGGTCAACGACTCGACGCCCGAGGGCGAGTTCCAGGAGACCGTGAACAAGTCCAAGGCGATGCTGAAGGCCGTGGCCCTGGCAGAGAGCTTTGCGGCAGCAAAGTGAACGGTCAACGAAACCGGCCGCTGCTTCGGCGGAACATTTTCCATGCGCCTCCCGAACGCCGAACTTGCGCTGATCGAACGGGTGAAGCTTGTGGAATACCTCCTGGATCCGGGGCACCCGGACGGAGCGGGCAAGGCGGCTTTCTTTCGCGGACGGGCATTTCATCCCGAGCGATGGGAGATTCTCGCCGGAGCGTTGCTCCAACTCGTTCAGACTCATGAGGTCGTACGCGCCACGTCCTCGCCGCATGGTGAGAAATTTGTGGTTGATGGGACATTGGCCTGTCCCGATGGCAGCGCGGCCCGTGTGCGCACCATTTGGATTGTGGATTCCGGCCAAATCCGGCCTCGCCTTATTTCCGCCTATCCGCAATAGTATGGGTGTGATTCGTGAGCATAGCCGGGTGGTGCTGCTGACCGCGCTTCCCGATGAAGGGCTGGCAGCGGGGGACATTGGCACCGTCGTGCATGGTTATCGCGATGGTCGCGCCTATGAGGTGGAGTTCGTGACCCTGACGGGCGAGACCGTCTGCGTGGTGACGTTGGAAGTGGGCCAGATCCGTCCTGTCCACCAACGCGAACTTGCCAGCGCACGCGAGTTGCTCGCGGCCTGACGGACGCTCCAGGCCAGCACGCGGCATCTCGCCTTCTGACCAAGCATAAATCCGTGTTCATCTCCGCCATCCGTGGTTTCCTCTCTCCCCGAAAATGAAACAGAAAGCCTACGCCGCCGCCGGAGTTGACATCGACCTTGGTAACCAGGTGAAGAGCACGCTGCCCGCGCTCCTCGCCAGCACGCACCGCCGCGAGGTGCTCGGCAAGGTGGGCGGCTTCGGGGGCCTCTTCGCCCTCGACGTGAAGAAGTACAGGCAGCCCGTGCTCGTCTCCTCTGTGGATGGCGTCGGCACCAAGCTCAAGCTGGCCTTCGCGATGAACAAGCACGACACCATCGGCGAGGATCTTGTGAACCACTGCGTGGACGACATCGCCGTGCTCGGGGCCGAGCCGCTCTTCTTTCTCGACTACCTCGGCACCGGCAAGCTCGAGCCCCACGTCTTCACCGAGATCATCAAGGGCTTTGCCCGCGGCTGCTCCAAGAACGGCTGTGCCCTGATCGGCGGCGAGACGGCGCAGATGCCCAGCTTCTACCAGCCCGGCGAATACGACCTCAGCGGCACCATCGTCGGCGTCGTCGAGAAGTCGCGGATGCTGAACGGCCAGAAGTCCGTGAAACGCGGCGACGCGATCATCGGCATCGCGTCGAGCGGCCTGCACACGAACGGCTATTCGCTCGCGCGGAAGATCCTCTTCGAGCACATGAACATGAAGCCCGAGGACTTCGTGGTGGACCTCGACAACACCATCGGGGAGGAACTGCTCAAGGTCCACCGGAGCTACGGCCCGCTGATCCAGGCGTTGCTGAAGAAGTTCAACCGCGTCGGCAAACCCGACGTGATCCGGGCGCTGGCCCACATCACCGGCGGCGGCTTCGTGGACAACATCCCGCGTACGCTCCCGTCCAAGTGCGACGCCGTGATCCGGAAGGGGACCTGGGAGGTGCCGACCCTGTTCCAGATCCTGGCCTCGGACGATTCCGTGCCGGAGGAGGAGCTTTACCAGGTCTTCAACATGGGCATCGGCATGACGGCCATCGTGGCCGCCGACCAGGCCGACGCGGTGCTGCGCGCCATCAAGGTGGCCAAGCAAAAGGCGTGGATCATCGGCGAAGTGGTGAAAGGCACGGGCATCTGCCGGGTGGAATAAGGCCCTAATCCTGAATTAGTAGATAAACTAATAGGTTTTATGTTTAACTTTACATCCGCTAATGTTGTGTGCATTGTCGCATCGTATGAATGCAACAGCGGCGGACTCGATGGAGCGCAGCTCGATGCTGCGGGCGGTGGTGATCGGTTCTTCGGCCTTGGGGCTGGGCATGCTGCTCGCCTCGCTCACCGGGTTGGAACTGGGCACGACGGGCTTCGATTTCCACTGGCATATCTCGGCGGTGCCCGCATTCCTGATCGGAGCGGCGGTGGCGGCCGGGTACTGGCGGTTGGTGTTCCGGCTCGGCGCGGGGGCCGACAAGCGTTCTTCGCGACGCCGGCTCTACGTTGCCTCCGGATTCCTGATCCTGTTGGCGATCGCGGTTTTCATGTACCCCCTCCGGTTCGTGGCGGCCGAACGGCGGCACGAAGTCTTCATCGGTCTGGGGGTGGCGCTCGGTGCCCTGACCTGCCTCGGCGCGATGATCAGCGTGGCCATCCGTATGTTGCAGGCCGATGACGCAGCCGGCCGCGCCACCGAAGCGGCCGACGAATCCCGCTAAGCGGCGGACTGCGGCTATGTCCGCAGGACCAGCCGCAAGTAGGTCGGGCCGCTGGCCCGACTCCGTACGACGGGCTGCCAGCCCGTCGAAGATGACATGGGCCTTTTTCGGCGGGTTGGCAGCCCGCCATACAGTGTCAGGCTGGCAGCCTGACCTACTGTGGCAGGCTCGGTTCCCGGTGCGCTGTTCCCAAAGAAATTCAAGCAAACGGATTGACCGCCGCACCCTCAGGTCACTTGACGCTGTACGGGGCCGCACCCACGTTGGCCGCGCTTGGCGAATCCCCGACGAGCCGTCCCCAAGGGCAATCCCTTTGAGGCTGTCACCTCCACTTCCGCCGCAACCGCCCTGCGGACGCGCCTGGAAGAGGGCGGCGCATTGTCATGTCCCGGGGTCACGGCGGCGGCCCAGCCCTTTCTCGTTGCCCTGCTGGCGAAACAGTTCCCCGACCGTACCATCGTCGTGGTCACCGAAGGGTTGAAGGCGCAGGAAAGTTTCCACGCCGATCTCACGACTTGGCTCCGCATGGGCGTCAAAACCCCGGGCGAAGATGGGCAGAGGCCGCCGCTGTTCTATCCGCCCTGGGACATTCTGCCGCACGAGTCCAAGCTGCCGCATGCCGATGTCATCAGCGAGCGGCTGGAAACGCTCGTCGCGCTTGCCGAGTCGGAGAAGCCGGTTCCCGGCATCCTCCATCTGCCACCCGTGGTGACTTCCGTCACCGCGCTGCTCCAACGCACGTTTGTTGCCACCGAGCTCCGAACAAAGACGCGGCTGCTGCACTGTGGCGACACGCTGAATCCTCTCGACCTCATCGAATGGCTGGAGGAGGTCGGCTACGAGCCGGAGGCGCAGGTCACCAACAAGGGCGAGCTGTCGTGGCGCGGCGGCATCGTGGATGTGTGGCCGCTCAGTTCGCCCTGGCCGGTGCGGTTGGAATTTTTCGGGGACGAGCTGGAATCGCTTCGGGAATTCGACCCGCACACTCAGCTTTCCCGAGACCAGGTTGACGCCGTGACACTGCCTCCCGCCGGTGAACTCAGCCTGTTGAAGAAGCGCGGAGCGGGGAGCGGGGAGCGGGGAGCGGAAGATGCTCCACCCGCGTTGGGCTCGTTGCTCGACTATCTGCCCGATGACGCTCTGCTGGTGCTGTGCGAACCCGGGGCACTGATGGATCATGCGCTTCGCTACCGGCAGCAGGTGCCGCCGGAAGATCCGTTCTTTCTGTCGTGGGATGATTTTCTCGCCACCGCCGAGCAGCGTGGCCTGACGTTGCTGGAGGTCACCGAGGCGAACGCGGACGAATTCGCGGACCTTCCCGCAGCGGAAGGAAACGGCAAAGAGAGTCCGTTGCCGCTGACCTTTGGCTCGCTCGACGCCTTCCGGCCCATCGCGGCGACGCTGCCGGAGCCGCAGGTGGCCGAGGCGCAGCGCCGAGAGTTCTTCGCCCAACTCCATCGCTGGGGGCGGCAGGGCTATGCCGTTCACGTCTTCTGCAACAACGATGGTGAGCGGCAGCGTTTCGGGGAGCTATGGACCGAATACGGTTTCAGCGAAACGCCCATCGCCACCGATCTCGGAACGCTTTCCCGTGGGTTCATCCAGGCCGAGGCGAAGCTCGTCGTGGTGACCGATGCGGAAATCTTCGGGCGCTACAAGGTGCAGCGTCCGCGTCGGCTGAAGTCACCGCACGCGCAGGCGATGCGTTCGGCGTTCGAGGTGGACTTCACCGAGTTCGAGGAAGGCGATTACGTCGTCCACTTGCAGCACGGCATCGGGATCTTTCGCGGGCTGAAAACACTGCCGCCGCCGAATGTGCGCGGCGCTTCCCGGGAGCCGGAGTCCGGCAAACCCGTCGCACCATCGGGCCAGGAATGCCTCGTGCTGGAATATGCCGCCGGTGACGCCCACGCTGAGCCACCCCGGCTCTATGTCCCCGTCACCGAGGCGCATCTGGTCAGCAAGTACGTGGGCGCGGGCAAGGCCCGGCCACAGCTCAACACGCTCGGTGGCACACGCTGGTCGAAGGCGAAAGAGACGGCGCAGAAAGCCGTGCGCGATCTCGCCGGTGAACTGCTCTCCGTGCAGGCCGCCCGTGCGGCCCAGCCCGGTCATGCCTTCACGGCGGATGCACCCTGGCAGCGCGAATTTGAGGGCGCCTTTCTCTACGAGGAGACTCCGGACCAGGTGAAGGCCATCGACGCCACCAAGCGCGACATGGAGGCCCCTAAGCCGATGGACCGCCTCATCTGTGGTGATGTCGGTTTCGGCAAGACCGAGGTGGCCATCCGCGCCGCCTTCAAAGCGGTCCTCGGCGGCAAGCAGGTCGCGCTGCTGGTGCCCACCACCGTGCTGGCGCAGCAACACTACAATCACTTCCGTGAGCGCATGGCCGACTATCCGGTGCGCATCGAACTGCTTTCGCGCTACCGTACCCCGAAGCAGCAGCGCGCCGTGCTGGAGGCCGCCGCCAGTGGCACGGTGGACATCATCATCGGCACGCATCGCATTGTGCAGGCCGACGCGGCGTTCAAGGACTTGGGGCTCGTCATCGTGGACGAGGAGCAGAAGTTCGGCGTGAAGCACAAGGAGCAGTTCAAGCTCCTCCGCAAGACGGTGGATGTGCTTACGCTCAGCGCCACGCCCATCCCGCGCACGCTGTACCTCGCGCTCACCGGCGCACGCGATCTCAGCACGCTGGAGACACCGCCGCAGGACCGACTGCCGGTCGAGACCGTGGTCGGCAACTACGACGAGCGCGTGATCCGCGACGCCATCCGGCGTGAGCTGGAGCGGGGCGGGCAGGTGTTCTTCCTGCACAACCGGATTTCCACCATCGAGGGGGTCGCCCTGAAGCTGAAGGCGCTGCTGCCCGACGCGCGCGTGGTCATCGGTCACGGCCAGATGGACGCCGACGATCTGGAAAAGGTGATGACGCAGTTCGTCAACGGTGACGCCGATGTGCTGGTAAGCACCACGATCATCGAAAGCGGCCTCGATATCCCGAATGCGAACACGATGATCATCGACCGGGCGGACCGCTTCGGTCTCAGCGAGCTGTACCAGTTGCGCGGGCGCGTGGGCCGCTACAAGCACCAGGCCTACTGCTACCTGCTGCTGCCGCGCCACGCGCAACTGCTCACCGAGGCGCGCAAGCGCATGAGCGCCATCAAGCAGTATTCCGCGCTCGGCTCCGGCTTCAAGATCGCCATGCGCGACCTGGAGATCCGGGGCGCGGGCAACCTGCTCGGCCCGCAGCAGAGCGGCCACATCACGGCCGTCGGCTTCGAGCTGTACTGCCAGCTGCTCCAGCAGAGCATCGCCGCCTTCAAGGGCGAGAAGGTGAAGCCGCGCGTGGACGTGCGGACCAGTTTCGATTTCCTTGCGACCAACCCCGGCGAGGAGGGTCGCCCGAAGGCGGATGGCAAAAAACGGATGGAAAGGCCACCGGCCTTGGACATCACGATCGAACGCGACGACGGCGTGGCGACCTACTACAGCGAGGAGAGAACTCGCCGCCCCAAATCCGATCTGCCATCTCCCATTTCTCAAAAGGCTCCGGCGTATCTGCCGCTGGACTACATCCGTGAGCCGGCCCAACGGCTGGAAATTTACCGTCGCCTCGCCCAGGCGACCGACCGCACCGCGCTTGACGCCGTGAAACGCGAGCTGACCGACCGCTTCGGCCCGCCGCCCGTGCCGGTCGAGCTGCTGCTGCAGGTGGGTGAGCTGAAGCTGCTCGCCGCCGGGCGTGGCGTCACCGGCATCGAAGTCATCGAGGACAAGCTGAAGCTGACGCGAAATGGCGAATTGCTCACGATAGGCGGCCATTTCCCGCGCCTTACCAAGCGTGACGCCCGTGGCCGCCTGGGCGAGATCAAGAAACTGCTGCTGGCGATGTGAGAAGAGTGGGCTGCGGCCAACGTGCTGCCAGCGTCCCGCTGGCAGGGGGTTGCCGAAGCCTGCGATGGGAGAGCTTTCCGCGTTCCGTCCGTCCGCACCTTCTGCCGGCAAGATGCCGGCAGCACGTTGGGCTCCCGGGACCAGCCTCATTTACTCGCTACGGACATTCATGGCTGCCAGCACGTTTACCAGGGCATCTTCTTCGACGCGAGCAGTGGTACTGCCCGTCGCGGCGTAATTGTTCACGAGCAGGGCGAAGGCGAGGTGTTCGCCGGCCGCTGTGGTTACATAGCCCGCGAGCGCGCTGACGCCGTCCAGTGTGCCGGTCTTCGCATGCACATTGCCCTTGGTTGGTGCGGTGGTGAAGCGGGCCTTGAGCGTGCCGTCCACACCCCCAACCGGCAGCGCGTCGAGCCACGCCTGTTTCCAGCGGTGGCTCTTCATGTGGGTGAGCAGTTGCACCAGCGCGTTGGCCGTGACGACGTTGGCGCGGGCCATGCCGGAGCCCTCCTGCAACAGCACCTCACCCTTCGCAATGCCGGCGGTTTTCAGGAAATCCTCAAGGGCGTGAAGGCCGGCCTGTTCGGTCGTGATGGCCTGGGGTCTGGCCTGTTCGTGATCGCGCGGATAACGCTCTGTCTCGGCGCCGGTGGCGAGCAGCAGGAGCTGGGCGTAGAGATTCTGCGACGGCTTGAGCGTCTCGCGCACGAGCTCACCGACGGAGGGTGACGGGATGGTGGCCAGTTCATGCCAGGTGTTGTCGCTATCTGCCATCGGGGCTTCGGTGACACGCGCAGCTCCGGCCACGGTGATGCCGGCCTGGGCCAGCGCCTCTCGCAGGGCAAACCCGAAATAGCGGGCGGGCGAAGGCACGGAAACGTCCTCGCCCAGGCGGTCGCCACCGACCGGAAACTCGCCCGCAACCTCAATTTCTGCGGAACCGGGCAGGCGATCGAAGCGGAGCGCGACTTCATGGGGCGCGGCCACAGTGAGGGCGGAGTTGGTAAGCGTGATCAGCGATGTGCCGTCGGCCTGGTTGGTGGCGAGCGCGAAGGCGGGCGACAGGACAATACGGACCGGCTGTCCGGCCTTCGCGGCCGGGCCGGCGGTCAGATGGACAACGTTGTCGTTGAACGTCAGGGCGGAAACGACCGGGCCGTACTTGGTGGAAAGCGCATCCCACTCCCAGCCGCTGCCGTACGGCGGCCCACGAAAAGCGCCCGCGTCGCAGACCAGGTCGCCGGCGATGTGTTTCACTCCGGCTTCTTTCACGGCGGAAACCAGCGGTGTCAGTGCGGTTTCCCAACGCCCACCATGCAACCTGCCATTGAACGTGGGATCGCCCCCGCCCACCACGCGCAGATCGCCGGGCAAGGTCCCATCGGGGCGGGGAGCCTGACGAATGCGCAGCGAGGTCGCCAACCGGTGATCCGCCCCGAGGCGGTCGAGGGCCAGTGCGCAAGTGAACAGTTTGGTGCAGGAAGCCGGGACCAGCAGCCGGGTCGCGTTCGTGGCGAAGAGCGCCTTGCCGGTGTCGAGCGAGATCACCTTGGCTCCCCAGGTGGCTCCGGCGAGGCGGGAGGCGGCAAGTTTTGCGGCCAACTGCGAGGCTAGCGCCGACGGTGTGACCGGCACTGCCGCTGCGGTCGGGGCCGTATTGGTCGGGGCGGCGGACGCGTTCGCCATCATCAGGGTCAGTCCTGCCAGCAGGCCTGGGTAATGGAGACGTCGCGGCGACATGCGAAAAAGGATTTTGCCAAGCGCGCCTTCCCGCAATAGAGGAAATGCCGTGCGAACGCTGGATTATCCTGACCGCCATTTCGTGCGTGCCGCGGAAGGCTGGCTGGAACTGGGCGATTCAGCCGAGGCGGCGCGCGAACTGCGCCAGCTGACCCGGGCGGGGGAAAAGCATCCCGACGTCCTGGAACTCCGCTGGCGGCTCTTTGCACTGACGGGCCAGTGGGACGCCGCGCTGGCGATGGCCCGAGCGGTCATCACCATCGCACCGGAACGGCCCACGGGCTGGATTCACCAGAGCTACAGCCTGCACGAGCTGAAGCGCACGGATGAGGCGTTGCAGCAGCTGCTGCCCATCGCCAACAAGTTTCCGGAGGATTCGGTCATCCCCTACAACCTCGCCTGTTATGCCTGCCAGCTGGGCGACCTGCTGGTGGCCCGGGACTGGATCCAGCGCGCCGTGAAGCTCCTGGGGAAGGCGGAGGTCAAGTCGATGGCGCAGTCGGACAGCGACCTCGCACCCCTGCGGGGCTACATTGAGGGGCTGTGATTCACGGGGAAGCGGTGCTCCCGTTGCGCTGATCGCCAGGATGCAATGCCGGTGCCGGCCAGCATTGCCAGCGCGATGGCGAAGCCCAATGTTCCGAACCCTGCCGCCCGATTCGCATACTCCAACTGAAGGATCAGGCTCTGGCGTTGGCCGGCCTCGAACTTCGCTTCCTTGGGGTCGGCCGAAGCCTTTCGTTCCGCAACCGCCAGCTCCCGGTTGGTCGTCTCCCGTGCTTCCCAGGATTTGCTGGCCTGAAACCCTGTCAGAAAGCAGGTGAGCAGCATGAAATAAAGCCCTGCTACCATGCGGGAAGCTGTCAGCGTGGGTTTCATGGACAGGCTGGGTTGGCTTCGGAGCCGTCAGGGCTTGTCCGTGATCTTTTCCCAGTCAAAACCTTGCTTCTCGGCGTAGGTGGCAAACGCCTTCTCATGCAGGATCAGGACCGCGCGGACCACGCTGGAATCGTCGGCGCGGCCAAAGGTGCCAAGAAAATCGGGGATGATGTCGTTCTTGCGGTGGGCGTAGGTGAGCGCAAAGACCGCGGCGGAGAGGGCGTAGTAGGGCAGATCCTTGTAAGCACCTTCGGCGGCGTCTTCCACCGCGTCGGCCAGAAATTCGAGCTGGTTCACGAGGTGCGGGAAGTGCGGCGCGTTGATCGCCGCGAACTCGACCTTCCACATCGGCACGTTGCGCAGGACCTTGTCGACCATGGCGGGCGTGATCTGCGCCGCCCCGTGGGCCACGTAATTGGCTATCTCGGACATGGGCACATAGTAGCGAAAGGGCGGCGACAGACAATCCGCAACTCACCTGTTTTTGGAGAAGGTACGGAAGGAGCGCCGGTCTCCGACCCGGCGCGGTGGTC
>CAIXUG010000066.1 GCA_903922605.1 uncultured Verrucomicrobiota bacterium | reverse complement strand
TGCGCCCCTTCTGGGAGACGCCCGCACGCGTCCTGTCCCTCATCCATCACTGGCTCCGCGACCAAGCAAACGCTACGCCCTGAACCATTGTTCCGATAAACTGTGAGAATTGGTATGAGGGCACAGATGCTCGCCAAAAGATTAAGGGTTTTCCTTAATCTAGGTTTAAAAAAAATGAGCAAAACCCATAAAACATCCTCAACTTCCAATCTGGCCTTGCTGGCAGCCGTGATGATTCCGGTCGCTGCGGCCCAGGCGGATACGTTTACGTACAACCTCAGCGGCACCGAAGGTGCCTCCACCTACAGCCAGACCGTCAATGGCGTCACGCTGTCGCTCCTCGCCAACCCGACCGAAATCAGCAACGTCTATGCGTTCGGTATCATCAACTCCGGTCCCGCCAATGGCGACCTCGACCTGAGCGCCCCGGGCGTGCTGGTTTCGGCCTTCACGTTCTCGTTCAGTTCGGCGGTGACGATCGACTCCTACAATGTCGGCGTCATTGCCGGCCCTTCGGCGGGCACGTTCTCACTGAGCGCCTCCGGCTCGACGACCAGCTCGGGCAATCTTCTTACCTCGACCGGAAGCCATGCTGTCAGCGGCCCCTTCTCGATTGCGGCGAATACGGTTGGCACGTGGACTGCCACCATCCCCAGCGGCACCTATACCTATCCCACAATACGCAGCATCACGGTGACCACCGTACCCGAGCCCGGTGAATGGGCCACGATCACCGCCGCCGGCTGCGGTTTTGCCGCGCTGCTCCTGCGCCGTCGCCAGCAGACCAGGTAAGGCGTTCTTGCCATTTTCAACCGCCCGACCCTTTTGCGATAGTCGGGCCTTTTTGCTTTCTGGCAGAGACCCACCGATTCCCCGCAAGTAAGGCCGGCATCGGCCAACCGCTCAGTGCGCGCGGCAGAGAAACTCCTCGAATTTACCCCCCGGACCGCGCGGCAGCGGCTCCGCCTGCCAGTGATATTGGATCACGAACGGATGGCCCAAGGACTCCTGGAGGATGGCCGTCAAACGGGCCTCTTGCTCCGGAGTGGGGCGACCCTCGGCAAACATCCGCGCCTCGATGGTGTGGCAGTCCAATTGGATGAACTGGAACTGACGCACCGCAAAGGCCTCACCCCATCGGTGGAATCCGACCGTGGGCCAGTGCCGCGAACCATCCGGCAGCAGCACCAGACTGCGCTCGCGTCCCAGGAAACGCTCGATCGTGGGCATGCCCCGTCCACAGGGACAAGAGGCGCCCATCTGGGCGTAATCCCCGATCTCATAGCGGATCACCGGCGTGGCGAAATTGATCAGATCGGTGACGAGGAGGCGTCCGATCTGGCCCGCTGCACAGGGCTTTCCTGCCGCATCAACCACCTCCAGGAGAATGGTTTCCGAAACATGATAGCTCCCCTTCTCCGGACATTGGACCGCCATCACACCGGCCTCCTGCGAGCTGTACACGTCGTGAACTTCCAAACCAAAGACCCGCCGCACATCCTCGCGCAACCGGGGTGAGACCGTCTCGCTGAGCGTGCGCACGCTGCGCAAGCCGGGCAGGCGTTGCCCGGTCCGCTCGAGCTGAAGCACGCACGCTCCGAGCAGGCTGGGCAGCATGAGCAAGGCGTCCGGCCTGAAATCCAGCAGCCAGCGCACCATTTCT
Source organism: uncultured Verrucomicrobiota bacterium (assembly GCA_903922605.1). Classification (GTDB taxonomy): domain Bacteria; phylum Verrucomicrobiota; class Verrucomicrobiia; order Limisphaerales; family UBA9464; genus CAIVQB01. Next base: position 28,984 of record CAIXUG010000066.1, on the reverse strand, counting down.
TCCACCGAGCTGGTGGGCGGCAGGACCGAGGCCGGCCCGGTATCGCGCAGCAGCAGACTGCACGGGCTGCCCCAATCCGGGCTCTGGTGTGCCTTGGTGGCGTTGGCCCGCACCACCGCCAGGCGACCGGAAAAGTCGCGCCCATGCCACAGATGCTCCCGCATGGTGTTCGCCATCCAGTGCAACTGGCACAGCTCCGGACGCCGCACGGTGACCGGTTCACCGGTGGAGCCCGAGGTCGAGCTGGGCGCGACCCGGCCATGCGTTGACGGGTAGGACTTGCAGTACAGCGATTCGCGCGCGCCCACCCAATCCCGCCGGGAAAACGGAGGCAGGCGCTGCAATCCGCCCGGCTCGGCCAGCGTCTGCGGCGTCAGGCCGGCGGCGGACAACCGGCGGGCAAAATAGGGCGATTGGGCCGCGCAATGCCCGGCCAATGCCTGCAGCAGCATCCGCTGTTGCATGGCCAGATCCTCGGCCGGCAGACGCTCGGTGATCCGGTACTGCTCCAGCACGGCCATGATCTGGGCCCCGCCGTTCTTCGCGCGAACTCCTTCGGGCTGAAGCTTCGGGTGCTGGAGCAGTTGGTCGTACCAGTCGGCGCTCATGGTCTCGGGGACAGTGAGAAAACCGGACAGCACTCTGCCAGATCATATTGGCCGGCAGGTCCGACGCTCAGGGAAAAGCCGTCAAAAGCGGCCGCCACTTCCGCCATGGTCGGGAAAGTGTAGCGGGCATCCCGCCGACGGTAGGCATCAATCGTGGAGATGATTGGCAGTGGGCAACCCAGCTTCGCCGCCAACGCCTCGCGATCGGGAAACAGCCGCTCGAAGCATTCCAGGGCGTCGCTCAGACCAACCCCCTCGCCCGGCTGGTCACCATGCAACGACATGAGCAGCCGGAGCTTAAGTTCGTTGAAATTCCGGAGGGTTCCCGCTGCGACCGCCTGTACAATCGCATCCGTGGACTCGGCTTGAGTGGGCCGGGAAAAATGGCGCATGACCACCCTGCCCTCCGGTCGCAACACCCGCTGCAGTTCCCGGCCGAGCGGCGCAAACAGGTTGGTGTCGGCCACGACCACCAGGCCGCAATCGCAGAGGACAAGATCAAAGGAGGCGTCGGCGAACGGCATTTTTAGCCAGTCGCCCTGCACTGCCTGCCATCCGGGCGCGTCGCCAGGCCACACTGCCCGGATCATCATCGCGCTCGTATCCAGGGCGGTCAGATGAAAATCGTCTGCCCATCGGAACTTCGCGATCTCAGGTGTGACCCCGAGAAGGAGGATGTCGAGGCGACGATTGGGCAGGCCTCCCGGCAGCGAATCCAACCATGTTTTCTGCAACCGCTGCATGTCTTCCAGACAGGGTCGCAGGGGATGTCCCAGGCGGCTCCACTGCTCGGCGAGCACCGCCCACGGCTCGCGTTGCGCAGTAAGCTGCCCCTCGGTCTTGTCGTCCATTCGTCTTGAGGTATTTCAATCCGGCCACCTCGTCATGGCCGGATTCGCACTTCCACGTCCAATGCCGGGGCAGGCGCATTCCTGCAAGGCTGGTTCGCAGTCACGTTGAATCCTCCGACTCGAACGACACCAGTCAAAACGCCAAGTTTACCACCCCTGAAGGATTTATGTGCGGCCGCGCACGTTTCTCAGCCCGCTCGCTCCCATAGATCGGCGTGCAGCAGGCCGTGATTGAACCGCTCGCGCTGCCGCAATTCGAAGCCAACGCGCCGCAGCTCGTCATCTGGTGACGTCACCTGGTTGGCCGAGATGCCGGTCGCCCGCCGGAAGAAGCCATAGGCCAGCGCCAGCACGAGTTGCGCCCGGATGCGCCGCCAACCCGCCGGCGGCACGGAAAAATCCGCCAGCAACCAGCGGCCCTTCGGCGATACGGCAGCGCTGATGTTCCCGATGACCCGCGGCAGTTCCTCGGCCGTAAAGCAGTCGAGGAAGAAATTCGTGACCACCAGATCGAAGTTCGCCCCGTCAGCCCGCCAGTCACGCAGGTCGGCCTGTTGAAAGACGACCTGTTGCCCTCCGCCGGCGCGGTCCCAACGGCGTCGGGCGTTGGCCAGCATTTTCGCGCTCTGGTCCAGCACGGTAAACCGGCAGCCGGGCAAGGCGGCGAGGCACGCCTTGAGCATCCGCCCGTTCCCCTCCCCCACCAGCAGCGCGTGTCGGGACTCCCGAACTTCTCCCAGCCAACGCGTGCGACAGCGCTGAAGCAGGTCGCCCGCCAGCACCGCCTCCATCCAGCGGTAATGCGGGGCCAGAAGGTCGAAGCTCATGCCTGGTTGGTCACGGCTTTAGCCTGGCTGCGCCACCACAGCCAGGCCACCAGGCCACCGGCGGCGTAGGCAACCGCGTCCCAGATGTCGCCCGTGACATTCATGATGTGCGGGCCAATGACCTCGAAGAGCACCGACCAGACCACGAGGTGGAAAATGATTTCCTGACCCGTGGGAAAACCGTCTTCCCGGCGCAGGCCGAGGCGGCGTTGCAGCCACAGCACCGGCGGCAGGGCGCAGGGAATCAGCAGGCAGTCATTGAACTGGCCACGCAGAAACAGCGAATGAACGTGCGGCTTCACCGCCCAGCGGTTCAGCGCGTAGAGCGCGCAGGCCAGCAGGAAGAGCGGATCGCGACAATAGCCAAACCGCTTCATAGCAGGGCCATCATCACGAAGCCCGTCCCGAACGCCAGCAGCAGCTTGAGCAAGAACGTCATGCAGCCGGAACGATAGCGTTTGATGCCGTGAAAAATCAAATGTTCACAGTACGTAGTAATCCAGCCAATCCGAGCGATTAGCCGGGGCGAGATGCAAAAACGCCCGGCGATTTCTCACGCCGGGCGTCTTGCGACTCGATCCTGTTGCGACCGACCAGCGGCTCAGACGCAGATGCCGTAAACCTTCTCGGGATCGACTCCGAGGTCACGGATGGCCTGCGCGACCAGCGTCGCCGGAACTTCGCCGCGCTGGCTCAGCTTGTAGAGCGTGGCGATCGCGGTGCATTCGCCATCCACTTCGAAGAAGCGGCGCAGCATCGGACGCACCTCGCTGCGGCCGAAGCCGTCGCAGCCCAGCGTCATGAGGCCGCCGGGAATCCACGGCGCGATCTGATCGGCCACAAGCTTGAGGTTGTCGCTGACAGCGACCCACGCACCCGTTTCCTTTTCGACGGTGGTTTCGAGGTAGCTCTTTCGCGGCGTCTCAGTCGGATGAAGCATGTTCCAGCGCTTCGCGGCCTGCGCCTCACTGCGCAGGCGCTTGAAGCTGGTCGCGCTCCACACGTCGGCGCTCACGCCGTAGCGCTCGAGAATCTCCTGCGCCTTCAGCGCGGAGAGCAGGATCGCGCCGGAGCCGATGATCTGGGCCTTCAGCTTCAGACCATCCTTGCCGGGCTTGAACTTGTAGAGGCCGTTCAGGATGCCATCCACCACGCCCGGGGTTTCGGGCATCGGCGCGTGCTGGTAGTCCTCGTTGTGAACGGAGACGTAGTAGAAGATGTCCTCCCCTTCCGCATACATGCGCTTGAGGCCGTCGCAGACGATGACCGCCAGCTCGTAGCCGTAGGCCGGCTCGTAGCTCATCAGGTTCGGAACCGTGGACGCAATCAGGTGGCTGTGGGCGTCTTGATGCTGGAGGCCTTCACCGTTCAGCGTGGTGCGGCCGGAGGTGGCCCCGACCATGAAGCCGCGGCAACGGCTGTCGCCCGCGAGCCAGATCTGGTCCCCGACCCGCTGGAACCCGAACATCGAGTAGTAGATGTAGAACGGGATCATCGGCACGCCGTAGGTGACGTGCGAGGTGCCGGCGGCGATGAAGTCGGCCATGGAGCCGGCCTCGTTGATGCCCTCTTCTAGCAGCTGGCCGTCCTTCTTCTCGATGTAGGGGGTGTTGATGTTGTCCTCGGTCTGGGCGACCGGACTGTAAAGCTGCCCCTTGGAGCTGTAGATGCCGACCTGGCTGAACAACCCTTCCATGCCAAAGGTTCGCGCCTCGTCGGGAATGATCGGCACGATGAACTTGCTCACATGCTTGTCACGCAGCAGCGCGCTCAGCAGGAGGTTGTAGGCTTTGGTCGTCGAAGCCTTCTGCAACACCGAGGCGTTGAGCAATGAGGCAAACTGGGTGTAAGCCGGCGTCTCCAGTTTCTCGGCCCGTACCCGGCGGACCGGATTGAAGCCATTGAGCGCCGTGCGGCGTTCCAGCAGATACTTCATCTCCGCGCTGTCCTGCGGTGGCCGATAGAATGGGAGTTCGGCAATGACCTCGTCTTCCAAGGGGATGGAGAACCGTTCGCGGAAATGGCGGATGTCGCGCTCCTCGAGTTTCTTGAGGCCGTGCGTCGGGTTCTTGCCCTCGCCCGCCGCGCCGGTGCCGTAGCCCTTGACCGTCTTGGCCAGGATGACGGTCGGATGGCCGTTGCGCGAAGTGGCCTTTTTGTAGGCGGCATAAACTTTGCGCGGATCATGACCGCCGCGCGTGAGGCGTCTGAGCTGTTCGTCGCTCAGGTGGTTCACCAGGTCGAGCAGTGCGGGATACTTGCCGAAGAAATTCTTCCGGATGTAGGCGCCGCTTTCGACGATGTACTTCTGGTACTCGCCGTCGATGACCTCTTCCATGCGCTTCGCCAGCAGACCGGTCTTGTCCTTGGCGAGGAGCGCATCCCAATCGCTGCCCCAGACCACCTTGATGACGTTCCAGCCGGCACCCCGGAACTGGCCTTCCAGATCCTGGATGACCTTGCCATTGCCCCGTACCGGTCCGTCGAGCCGCTGCAGGTTGCAGTTGATGACCCAGACGAGGTTGTCGAGGCCTTCGCGTCCGGCCATGCCGATGGCGCCGTGCGTCTCGGGTTCGTCGGACTCACCGTCACCGATGAACGCCCAGACCATGGGATCGTGACCCGCCGGTGTGAGCTTGCGTGCCTGCATGTAGCGGCTGAAGCGCGCCTGATAGATCGAATGGATCGGTCCCAGCCCCATCGAGACGGTCGGGAAGAGCCAGAAATCCGGCATCAGGTAGGGATGCGGATAGGAGCTGAGACCGGGATGCTCCTGCAGCTCCTGCCGGAAATTCTTCAGGTGCTTCTCATCGAGCCGGCCTTCGAGGAAGGCGCGTGCATAGTTACCCGGGGAGGCGTGGCCCTGGAAATAGATCATGTCCGCCGTCTTGCCATCGTCGTCGCCGCGGAAGAAGTGGTTGAAACCCACCTCGTAGAGGGTCGCGAGCGAGGCAAAGGTGGCGATGTGTCCGCCGACATTCGTGGTCTTGTTCGCCTTGGCCACCATCGCCATTGCGTTCCAGCGCACGTGCGCGCGGATGAGACGCTCCATCTCCAGATCGCCCGGGTAGTCGGGCTGCTCGTCCACCGGGATGGTGTTCAGGTACGGCGTCGAGGTGACGGTCGGGATCGGATGGCCCTTGGCGCGGAGTTCCTCGATGAAGTCGGCGATGATGAGCTTTTGCTGCTCGGGCGATTTGCCGGCGAGCACCAGCCCGGCGAAATCACCCAGCGAATCGCTGTAGCGGGTGAGGTCGGAGCCGGGGCGGGACGCCAGACGGTCGGAATGGGCGGTCCCATTGCCGTTTCCATTGCCGGCATGTCCATTGAGAGAGTCGGTCGAAGTCAACACGGGCGGTAAGGTTAGGCTAAACTGGGGTCCTGCCAAGCGCGCTTTGACTTCCGCGAAAAGCACCCCAAAAGCGCTCGCCCGAAAAAATTTGCATCGCGGATTAACAGCCCGTGACGCAACGGCTAGATTCCGGGGCATTCTGTTGAGACAATTGCGACATCATCATCGGCCACCGCGCCATCGGGTTTCAGATCCCCTTCCGATCTGACCGCTCAGTCATGCCCCACCTCTGCCAACTCCCCCCCTCGTCGCCGGCTGAATTGCTGGCGTGGGATGACGCACTGCTCGAGGCCACGGAAGCGGGCTGGCCGGAGACTCTGTGGTTTTGGGAAGCGGCCAGCCCTTTCGTCGTGATTGGTTACGGCCAGGAGATCGCCCGCGAGGTCGACGAAGCGGCGTGCGTGCAACGTCAGGTGCCCATCCTGCGGCGCTGCAGTGGCGGCGGGACCGTCGCGCAAGGGCCGGGCTGCCTGAACTACGGCCTGACCTTGAAGATCGAAGAAACGGGACCGCTATCTACCATCACCGGGGCCAACCGCTGGATCATGGAGCGCAACCGTCGCGCGTTGGCGACGCTCCTCGGGGATGGTGTGCACGTGCGCGGTCATACCGATCTCGCGCTCGTCGGTCCCCACGGTGAGCGGAAATTTTCCGGCAATGCCCAGCGGCGGAAACGGCAGGCCCTGCTTTTTCACGGAACTATCCTATGCCAGTTCGACCTGAGCCTGATTGCCGAGCTGCTGCGCTTTCCTTCAGCCCAGCCCGATTACCGCGAGTCCCGTAAACATCTGGATTTCGTGGCCAATACAGGCCTCGCCGCATCCACCGTCATGAAGGCGCTATGCGAGGAGTGGCAGGCCGTCGAGTCTCTAACGCACTTGCCGACCACCGAGATGCGTCAGGCGTTGGCGGACCGTTATGGCCGGCCCGAATGGCACCACCGTCGCTGACCGCGACCGTGAGGGACTCAAGGCTTCCAACGGAGCGCCTTCAGCTCCGGCTCGGTCAGCCACCGCACGTTTCCATTCGCGAGCAACACGGACACCCGGTCGTTCGGGCTGTTGGTGGCCGGATGCCGGAGCAGCTCTTCCTTCCCCGACACGTTGCACTCCGGGGTGGCCAGCTCGAAGAGCACGACCGTCTGGGGATTCACGTCGGCGACCACCAGCCCGGCCACGTCGGTGTTGTAGCCGTACCCGCACGCGGCCGTGGGGGGGCTGCCGGGACGCCGCAACAGTTCCGTTGCCCGCGCGCCCAGATTGGGCCGCAGGGTTTCGCACCAGTTTTCGGCCGGGGGCAGCTTGTTGCCGTTGTCAGCCTCATAGAAATGCAGCGCCTTGTCGATCCGGCTCAGATTCTGCCGGGTCATGCCCCCTCTCACCATCTGCGACCGCACCAGGCCCGGAAGGACCAGCCCCGCTGCCGCCACCAATAGCAGCATCAGCACCGAAAGGATGATGCCCGCCATGGCCAGCCAGCCACCGACCAGGCGTCCATCGCTGCGCTGGATCTGCCGCCGGGCTGTAATTCCGCAGATGAGGCCGGCAACTCCACCAATCACGGTGCAACCGAGCACACCAAATATCAGCGACAGCACGGCGAGAATGCTGAGCTTGGACTCATCCGTACTGGCCGCAGGCGAAGAGGTTGGAGTCATGAAACGCCTACCCTAGGGCGGCAAGAAATGGGTTCTGTCAACTGCAATCCGGACCGGTGGGCGGCACGCCGGTTGACACCCCTTCCAACCGCCACCTACTTTCCCCAACGAATTTCGATCCGGCCCGGGGGCCACTACCGAAGGAAACTTATGGCTGAAGGCTACTGCGTGAAGTGCAAGGCGAAGAAACCGATCGCCGATGCCGTGGAAGAGACGATGAAAAACGGCCGCAAGGCGGTGAAGGGCAAATGCCCCACCTGCGGCGCGGTGATGTTCAAGATTTTGGGCGGCAAGGCCGCCACCGTGGCGACGCCCGTACCCGAGGCGGCGGCGCCTTCCGCCCCTCCAGCAACGGCCGCCTGACGGGATTTGGCCGTGTGGGTCCTTGCCGGGCGGATTTGGCCGCAAAAAATCTTTGGCGTTTTTCGTTTACGTCGCCCAACCGCGACGGGTAGTTGCTTGTCAGCAGTTCGCCGCCACCCAATGCGGCGGACCGGACACGCCGAATTGATCGCATGACCACGAATCCTCTGACGCCCGCTGAACTGACGCAGCTTACCACCGGCCTGCACCGTCTGGCCCGCAACATCTGGTGGAGCTGGGATCAGGACGCGCAGGAAGTTTTCCACGAACTTTCACCGCGTGGCTGGCAGAACCTCTACCACAACGCCGTCGCCATCCTGCTGGAGGTGTCGGATTACGAGCTTCGCGTGCGTCTGCAGGATCCGGGTTTTGCCGAGCGGGTGCGCAAGGTGCTGGCGAACTTTGACGCCTATCTGGGTGAGAAAGACACCTGGGCGGCCAAAAATGCGGCTCCTCTCGCCGCCAACCCGGTGGCCTACTTCTCCGCCGAATTCGCCTTTCACGAAACGCTGCCCATCGCCGCCGGCGGTCTGGGTGCGCTGGCCGGCGACCACGCCAAATCCGCGAGCGATCTTGGTCTTGGATTTGTCGGCATCAGCCTGTTTTACCGGGAGGGTTACTTTCAGCAGTCCTTCAACCACGACAACTGGCAGCAGGAATCCTACACCCTGTTGCAACCGAAAAACCTCCCGCTCGAGGCCGTGCTGGCCCCCTCGGGCGAACCGTTTGTGGGCAGTGTCCACATCGCCGGTTCCACCATCCGTTTTCACGCCTGGCGCATCAACGTCGGCCGCGTCCCGGTCTATCTGCTCGACACCAACCGTCCGGAAAACGAGGGCCATTACCGCGATCTGACCAACCGAGTTTATGGCGGCGATTCCACGACGCGGATCATGCAGGAAATCCTGCTTGGAATCGGTGGTGTGCGCCTGCTCCGCCAGCTCGGCATCCAGCCCTCCACTTTTCACATGAATGAGGGCCACGCGGCCTTCCTCACGCTCGAACTGATCCGGGAGAAGATGAGCGCCGGCAAGCCCTTCGCGGAGGCCGAGGCCCTGACCAAGCACGAATGCCTCTTCACCACCCACACGCCGGTGGAGGCCGGGCATGACCGCTTCAGCAGCGACCTCGTCGCCTACGTCGCCCCCAAGTTCGCCCAGCACCTCGGACTCAATCAGCAGCAGCTGATGGAGCTGGGCAATGAGCATCCCGGCAAGGAAGGCTCGCCGTTCTGCATGACGGCACTGGCGTTGCGCTACTCCCGCGCGGCCAACGGCGTGAGCGAACTGCACGGCCAGGTCAGTCGCGAGATGTGGCAGGGCTTCTTTGGCGCCAAGACGCCGGCGGAAGTTCCCATCGGCCACATCACGAACGGCATCCACCTGGTGGGCTGGATGAAGGGCACCGCCCGGAAGGTATGGCGGCGCAAGTTCGTCGAACAGGGGCGGCCCGAGTCCGCCTTTGTTTACGAGGCCAATTACCCCGAATTTTGGCAGAAGGTGAAGGACCCCGCCTTCATTTCCGATGAGGAGCTGTGGGCGTTGCGCTACAAGCTCCGCCGCGAGCTGATTGAGTTCACCCGCCGCCGGTTGCTACTGCAGGGCCGCACCTTCAGCCAGGGTGACTTCATCACCTTCGATGCCTTCCTCAATCCCGATGCGCTCACCATCGGTTTTGCGCGCCGCTTTGCGACCTACAAGCGCGCCCCGCTCATCTTCGACCAGTTCGAGAACGTGGTGAAACTCGTGAAGGACTCCGCCCGCCCGGTGCAGTTCGTCTTTGCCGGCAAGGCGCATCCCCGCGACGACCAGGGCAAGGCCTTCATCCAGAAGGTCATCCATTTGAGCAAGTTCTCCGAGCTGAAGGGCCATCTCGTCTTCATCGAGAACTACGACATCCATGTGGCCCGGCAAATGGTCGCCGGTTGCGACATCTGGCTGAACAATCCCCGCCGCCCCTTGGAGGCCAGCGGCACCAGCGGCATGAAGACCACGCCTCACGGATGCATGAACCTCTCCATCATGGACGGTTGGTGGCGCGAGGGTTACGACGGCCAAAATGGCTTTGCCATCGGGCCCGATTCCCATCCGGCCGACGTGAACGAGCAGGATCGCGTGGACAGCGAAAACCTCTACAAGGCGCTCACGCAGGAAGTCATCCCCAGCTTCTTCAACCGCGACGCCACCGGGGTCCCCCGGCAATGGATTGGCAAGATCCGCCATTCCATGGCCACGTTGGCAGCTCAATACAGCACCTGGCGCATGGTCCAGGAATACACGACCAAATACTACCTCACGAAATAGCGCTGCAGCTCACTGGTTTCGTGCATCTTAGAACAGGCTGACAGGCACCGGACAGGTGCCTGTTTCCTTTCAGGGATGCGCGATTGTTGACTGACCAGTAAAATGCGCCATGTTGCGATCGTTAACGAAGAGAAAATAAGTTATGCAAACCGTAAAAGAAAATGAGTCGAAGGCTGTCCTCACGACCTCCGATCTGAACTTCAATGAGGATGTGCTGAGCTCGGCTCAGCCCGTGTTGGTGGATTTCTGGGCCGAATGGTGCGGCCCCTGCCGCATGATTGCACCTGCCCTGGAAGAACTTGGGCAGGAATTCGCCGGGCGCGCCCGGGTGGCCAAGCTGAATGTGGACCAAAACCCCGCCACGGCTTCGCAGTACGGGATTGCCAGCCTGCCAACGCTGCTGATTTTCCAGCACGGTCGGGTCGTGGATCAGATTATCGGCGCCGTGTCCAAACGGACGATTGCCGGCAAAATCAGTTCCCACCTCAACTGACAATAGCTTGACGACTGGCATGGCGTTCCACTAGCCAAACACAAACACCACCTAGGAAACCTCATGGGACGCACCAGTGACGCTCGGGAAAAGCTGTTGGCCGCCGCGCTCGACCTGATTTGGACGAGCAGTTACGGCAGCGTGAGTGTGGACGACATCTGCACCCAGGCGAAGGTCAACAAGGGCAGTTTTTACCACTTCTTCCCGAGCAAATCGGATCTCGCCGTGGCGGCCTATGAGGCGCATTGGCAGGAAAAACGGCCATTTTACGACGAGGTTTTTTCCCCGCAGCACGAACCGCTTGAACGCATTGAGGCTTGGTGCCGTGCGATTTACGCGGCCCAGCGCGAGAAGTTCGAGAAATATGGCCACGTGGTGGGATGTCCCTACGCCAATGTCGGGTCGGAGCTCGCCACCCAGGATCCGAAGATTCGCGCCAAGACCCAGGAAATGATGGAGCGGGGACAGCGCTACCTCGAAGCCGCCATCGCGGACGCCCAACGCCGAGGGTTGGTCGGGATCAAAGACCCGAAAGCCACCTCCAAACAGATCTCCTGCAGCATCTTGGGACTGATGATGCAGGCCAAGATTGAGAACAGCCTCGTCGTCCTCGAAGAGCTTGAGCCGACCGTGATGTGCCTGCTCGGCATCAAGCCGGTCTTGGCCTGATCTCCCGCCTCTGCTACCACTTTGGTAGAAGAGCGCCGAGAAATACTTGACCGCTCAGTTTAGTTGGCAACATTGCCACCCATGCAGATCGCATCCAAACGGCATTGGGCCGCTCCGAGGAAACAAGCCCCCGCCTTAACAATCAGGCCATCTCCTCGCCTTTTCACCGCTGACGAACAGTTCTGGCGACTGGGTGCCAAACTTCGCCGCACCCTTCCGTGGCAGAGCGCCCAGAATCTCCCCCAGCCGCTGATCCATCGCGCCCTGATGGAAGCTGAATCGTTGGCCCTGCAGACACCGTTTCCGCTCCTGGTTCTGCCGGCCCTCGCGGAGGAGCGGGTCCACGCGATGAACCAGTGGCACAACCGCCAGCAGGACATTTTGGCCCGCAGCGCCATTGTGCTGACGGCGTAATTTTCAATCGCCGCCAAATTTTTGACATGCGCGCGGCATGCGCAATTGTCCCGCGCCAAACGACCATCCGACCCTGCCCATGAAGCCCTATCTGATTCCGGCCAGCGTGCTCGCCGTAGCCCTGCTGCTTGCCGGTTGCAACCAACCGCCCCAGGCCACCACCTCGCCGCCGCCCCCCACGGTCACCGTAGCTCCGGTGGAGCAGAGGGAAGTCGTTGAGTACGACGAATTCACCGGCCGCCTCGATGCGGTGGAGTCGGTGGAAGTGCGCCCCCGCGTCTCCGGATATCTCCAGGAAGTGCGCTTCCAATCCGGCCAGCTCGTGAAGAAGGGCGATGTGCTCTTCCTGATCGACCCGCGTACCCGCAAGGCCACGCTGGATCGCGCCGAAGCCGATTTGATGCGCGCCCAAGCTCAGGCCGAAGTCGCCGAGCGTGACGCCACCCGCGCCGACCAACTGCTCGCCTCCAAGACGATTTCGCCCGAGGAATCTGACCAGCGCATCTGGAATTCACGCCAGGCCAAGGCCGCGCTTCTGTCGGCCCAGGCGGCACGGGAATCGGCCCGCCTTGATTTGGAATTCTGCGAAGTCCGATCCCCGATTGACGGTCGCGTGAGCCGCGCCCTGGTGACCGTGGGCAACAATGTCTCCGGTGTGGACGGCTTCACCACGCTCATGACCACGGTCGTTTCCGTGGATCCGATCTATGCGTATTCCGCCGTGGACGAAACAACCCTGCTGAAATTCCAGCACCTTCTCCGCGACAAGAAGCTGGCCGCCGACGAGCAGGGCCACGTCGCGGTGGAGATGCGGCTGGGCGATGAGACCGATTTCCCGCACAAGGGCTATCTGGAGTCGCTCGACAACCGCCTCGACGCCGCTTCTGGCAGCATCGCGCTGCGTACAGTCTATTCCAATACCGATGGCAAGCTGATGCCTGGCCTGTATGCCCGCGTGCGCATTCCCGGCAGCGCGCTCCAGCCGGTGCTGCTCATCAGCGAGAACGCCGTGGGCACCGACCAGAACCAGAAGTTTGTGCTCACCCTCAGCTCCAGCAACACCGTCGAGTACCGCCCCGTGCAGCTGGGTGCCGTCGTGGATGGCAAGCGCGTCGTGCGCTCCGGCCTCAAGGCAGGCGAGGAGATCGTCATCAACGGCCTCATGCGCGTCCGCCCGGGGATGCCGGTGACCGCGATGAAAGAAGAGCGGGCCAAGCAAACCGCGCAAAGGTAAGACCCGATCGGCAGGGATAAAACCCAATCATTCCCCCTGCCCCGAAGCGCGTGTCCTCCCCGACCCTGCCATGAATTTTTCCCATTTCTTCATCCGTCGGCCCATCTTCGCCGGCGTCCTCTCGGTGCTGATCTTCCTGATCGGCCTGATCGCGATGTTCAAGCTGCCGATCTCGGAATATCCCGAGGTCGTGCCGCCGCAGATCGTCGTGCGCGCGGTCTATCCGGGCGCCAACCCGAAGACGATCTCGGAGACGGTCTCCGTGCCGCTGGAGCAGCAGCTCAACGGCGTGGAGAACTCGCTCTACATCTTCTCGCAGGCCACCAGCGACGGCGTGATGACGCTCACGGTCACGTTCAAGCTCGGCACCGACATCGACAAGGCGCAGGTGCTCGTCCAGAACCGCGTCTCGCAGGCACTGCCCAAGCTGCCCGAGGAAGTCCGCCGCCTGGGCGTGCTGACCATCAAGTCGTCCCCCGACCTCACGATGGTCGTCCACCTCATCAGCGACGGGCGCTACGACGACATCTATGTCCGCAACTATGCCACGCTGCAGGTGAAGGATGTGCTTGCGCGCATCCCGGGCGTCGGCCAGGTGTCGATCTTCGGTTCCGGCGACTACGCGATGCGGATCTGGCTGGACCCGAACAAGGTCGCCGCGCGTGGTCTCACCGCCGGCGACATCGTCAACGCCATCCGCGAGCAGAACGTGCAGGTCGCCGCCGGCGCGGTTGGCCAGCAGCCGGTCGCCAACCCCGTCTCGTTGGAGTTGCAGATCAACACCAAGGGCCGCCTCGTCACCGAGGAGGAGTTCGGCGAGATCATCATCAAGACCGGCGCGAACGGCGAGACCACGCGTTTGCGCGATGTCGGGCGCATCGAGCTGGGTGCCGGCGAATTCGCGCTACGCTCGCTGCTCAACAACAAATCCGCCGCGGCCATTCCGATCTTCCAGCAGCCCGGCTCGAACGCGCTGGAGCTTTCGAAAAACGTCCGCTCGGCGATGGAGGAGTTGAAGAAAAACTTCCCGGCCGGCTTGGACTACAGCGTCGTGTACGACCCTACCCGCTTCGTGGAGAAGTCCATCGAGGCCGTCATCCACACGCTCTTCGAGGCGATCGTGCTGGTCGTGCTGGTGGTGATCCTCTTCCTGCAGACGTGGCGCGCCTCAATCATCCCGCTGGTCGCGGTGCCCGTGTCGCTCGTCGGCACGTTCGCCGTGATGATGGCGCTGGGCTTCTCGATCAACGCGCTCTCGCTCTTCGGCCTCGTGCTCGCGATCGGCATCGTGGTGGATGATGCCATCGTCGTCGTCGAAAACGTCGAGCGGAACATCGCCCTCGGCTTCGAGCCGCACGAGGCGACCCGACGCGCCATGAACGAGGTGACCGGTCCCATCATGGCCACGGCGCTGGTGCTGTGCGCGGTGTTCATACCGACCGCCTTTATCAGCGGTCTCACGGGCCAGTTCTACAAGCAGTTCGCGATCACCATCGCGATCTCAACGGTCATCTCCGCCTTCAACTCGCTTACCCTCTCCCCCGCCCTCTGCGCCATCCTGCTCAAGGCGCACGGGTCGAAGAAGGACCTGTTCACGCGGGGCATGGACTCGGCCCTCGGCTGGCTCTTCCGCCCCTTCAACCGCTTCTTCAGCTGGTCGTCAGCCAAGTATGCCAACGGGGTCCGGCGCGTGATCCGGACCAGCGCCATCGCGCTGCTGGTCTATCTCGGTCTCGTGCTGCTGACCGGCAAGGTCTTCAAATCGGTGCCCGTCGGCTTCATCCCCGAGCAGGACAAGCAGTACCTCATCTGCGTGGCGCAGCTGCCCGACGCCGCCTCGCTCGACCGCACCGACGCGGTCATCCGCCACATGAGCGACATCGCGCTGAAGATTCCGGGCGTCGCCGCCTCGGTCGCCTTCCCCGGCCTCTCGCCGAACGGCTTCACGGCCTCGCCGAACAGCGGCATCGTGTTCGTGACCCTCGACGAATTTGAAAATCGGAAGGACCCCAAGCGCTCGGGCTCGGCCATCCGCGACGAACTGGTGAAAGCGTTTGGAGTCATCCAGGAGGCGCGCTGCCTCGTCATCATGGCCCCGCCCGTGAACGGCCTCAGCACCGGTGGCGGCTTCAAACTCTTCATCGAGGACCGCAACAACCTCGGCATGGAGGCGCTCTATGGTTCGACCTGGGGTATCATCGGCCAGGCGTACGCGACCAATGTCCTGCAGGGCGTCTATTCCACCTACCAGGTCAACGTGCCGCAGCTTGAGGCGGACGTGGACCGCGTGAAGGCCAAGTCGCAGAACGTGCCGCTCAGCGACCTGTTTGAGACCATGCAGGTCTATCTCGGCTCGCTCTACGTGAACGACTTCAACCGCTTCGGCCGCACCTATCAGGTCATCGTCCAGGCCGATGCGCCCTACCGCGACCGGCTGGACGACATAGTACGCCTCAAGACCCGGAATAGCGCCGGCCAGATGGTGCAGGTCGGCGCGCTGGTAAAGGTGAAGGAAAGCGCCGGTCCCGACCGCGTGATGCGCTACAACGGCTATCCCGCCGCCGAGATCAACGGCGCACCGGCGAATGGCTACAGCTCCGGCCAGGCCGAGGCCTACATTGAAAACCTCGCCAAGCACAGCCTGCCCAACGGCATGAGCTACGAATGGACCGAGCTGACCTATCAGCAGCGGATCGCGGGCAACACCGCCATCTATGTCTTCCCCCTCTGTCTCTTCCTCGTGTTCCTGGTGCTCGCGGCGCAATACGAGAGCCTGAGTCTGCCGTTGGCGATCATTCTCATCGTGCCCATGTGCCTCTTGTGCGCCATGGTCGGCGTGATGCTGAAGGGCAGCGACAACAACATCTTCACCCAGATCGGCCTGATCGTGCTGGTGGGCCTGGCGTGCAAGAACGCCATCCTCATCGTCGAGTTCGCCCGCGAGAAGCAGCACGAGGGCATGGGCATCGTTGAGGCCGCGCTCGAGGCGTGCAAACTGCGCCTGCGCCCGATCCTGATGACCAGCATCGCCTTCATCGCCGGTGTCTATCCGCTGGTGAAATCGCACGGCGCCGGTGCAGAAATGCGGCAGGCGATGGGTGTGGCCGTGTTTGCCGGCATGATTGGCGTGACGGTCTTCGGCCTGTTCCTCACGCCGGTCTTCTACACCGTCATCATGAAGCTGGTGGCGAAGGTCACCGGGAAGAAGGTGGAGGCCCCAGCCCCCACCGTAACGCCGCAGACACCGCCCGCCTCCGCGCCGGCCCACGGCTGATCCTTGATGACCCGCCTTCCTGAACGCGCCCTCCTGCTGCTGCTGGCCTCCGTGATGTTCACGCACATCATGGACTTCATGGTGCTCATGCCGCTCGGGCCCCAGCTCATGCGGTCCCTGGGAATCAACGCCGAGCAGTTCAGTTGGATCGTATCGGCCTACACCCTGAGCGCGGGAACCGTCGGCCTGCTGGCGGCGCCGTTTGTGGACCGCTTCGACCGCCGTTTCCTGCTGCTGATCGCCTATGCCGGCTTTGCTGCTGGTTCGCTGGCGTGCGCGCTGGCGCACAGTCACATGGCCCTGCTCGCGGCACGGATTGTCTGTGGCGCATTTGGCGGAATCTCAGGCACGCTGGTGATGGCCATCGTCAGTGACGTGGTCCCGGCCGAACGGCGAGCCGCCGGCATGGGAGTGATCATGGGGGCTTTCTCCTTTGCGGCTGCCTTGGGCGTGCCCTTCGGCCTTTGGCTGGCCCACCAGTACGTTTGGGAAGCGCCATTCATTCTGCTGGCAGCGCTCTCGGGAATCATGTGGCTGCTCATCCTGATCTGGCTGCCGCCCATCCGTGGGCATCTGACTTCCGGACGCCAGCACGGGGCGGCCAGCTTTGTCGAGCTCCTCCGCGATCCCAATGCCGGACGGGCACTCCTGTTCATGGCCGTCATGGTGTTCGGCCACTTTGCGATCATCCCCTTTCTATCCCCCTTCCTCGTTTCCAATGTTGGCATTGCTGCCGAGCATGTCTGGTTGGTGTTCATGGTCGGCGGCGTCTGCAGCGTGCTCACCACGTCCCTCGTGGGACGGCTGGCCGACCGTCATGGACGCCACCGGATTTTTTACGTGCTGGTCGCGGTCGCCATCGTGGTGACGCTCACGCTGACCCATCTGGGCCAGGCCCCGCTGTGGCAGGTGCTCGGCCTGGCGGGGATGTTCTTCGTCTTCGCCAGCGGACGGTTCATCCCGGCCCAGGCCATCATGTCCCTGGCGGTTCCGCCGTCACGACGAGGCGCGTTCATGAGTTTGAACAGTTGTGCCCGCGATCTTGCGGCCGGCTGCAGCGCAGCCGTCGGGGGCAAGGTCATCAGCGAGAGTGCGACCGGGCACCTCGTGCACTACACTTGGATGGGCTGGATCGCCGTCTCGGCGGCGGTCATCAGCGTATGGCTGGCCAGCCGCGTGCGTACTCACGAACAGGAAACCACCGCCCTCGCCCAGGCCACCCGATTGGGATACACAGTGGACGCCGTCCGACCGGCAGAGTAACAACAGCGCCGAACGTCACCCCCCCATGAAAATCCTCGCCTTCCTCACCCGCATCCTTCTCGGACTCGGCTTTGTCGTCTTCGGCCTGAACGGATTCCTCAACTTCATCAAGGGACCCATGCCCACCGGCCTGGCCGGGGAATTCATGCATGCTCTGATGGCGAGCAGATACTTCTGGGTGGTCGCCGGCCTCCAACTCGTCGGCGGCCTGCTCCTGCTGATCAATCGCGTGCCGCTCGGGCTTACGCTGCTGGGTCCGGTGGTCGTGAACATCGTCCTTTTCCACCTGTTTCTGGAACGCACCGGACTGCCGATCGCGATCATCTTTGGCGCGCTGTCACTCTTCCTGCTCTGGCGCAACAAGGAGTCCTTCCCAGCCATCTTTCCGAAGTCCGCGCCCTCCAAGTCGGCCAAAAAATGAAAAGCCGGCACCGGTCCCTATGCGACCAGTGCCGACCGTCTCCTTGCCATGGTCTCGCCGAAGCGAGAGCACGCTTCAATTTTCCGCCGTCGCGACGACCTCGTGATGCGGGTGCAGGTGCTCCCGCCATTCGGGCCGTTCACGGATCAGCTCCATCAGGGGCCGCAAATCCGCCGTAGCGGAAACCACCACGAGATTTTCCCGGTCCAGCACCAGCACGCAGGCCTTCACCTTGCGGACTGAGTTGAGCCCGGTGGGAACATACACGGCCACCAGGTCATCCCGATCCACCACGCCCACGGCCCGCTCCCAGCCGCGTCGTTGCATGGC
Organism: uncultured Verrucomicrobiota bacterium; assembly: GCA_903922605.1. Classification (GTDB taxonomy): domain Bacteria; phylum Verrucomicrobiota; class Verrucomicrobiia; order Limisphaerales; family UBA9464; genus CAIVQB01. The sequence goes on along the minus strand of CAIXUG010000066.1, from coordinate 10,925 downwards.
CTGGTCCGCATCGGCCAGGATGCGGGAATGGTCCAACCGGTTGTCGTGTGCCGGGCGCTGATAGACGACCACTTCACCGCTCTTGGCGGCGCGCAGGGCGATCTTGGCTTCCGGATCGAGCGGGGCAAACTGAAGCCCGGTCTTGGCCAGGAAAACCGGCAGCCAGCCCACGCTGATCTCCACCTGCTTGTGCCAGCCCTCCGCCGAGGCCGGCATCACGCTGCGGCGCAGGGCGGCCACGTCCGATCCGACGTGCAGGCTGCTGTACACCAGCAGCGCCAGCGCCCCGACCAGCACGAACGGTGAGACTCCCACCACGATAATCGCGCCGATCAAAAAGCGGCGCCAACGAAACGGTGGCCGCGGTGCTGCGGTGTCTGTGGGAGTAGTCATGGGGTTCGCTTTGGCGGATCCGGCAACACCTCACTTCTGCTCCGTCGACTTCTCCTTCGGCTCCGACGATTTTTCCCCGTCCTTGTCCTCCTTCTCCTTATGGGTGACGGCGTGCAGCTTTTTCAGCGGCTCGATGTCGAGCTTGTCGCCGAGCGCGTTGAGCTGATCGGGACGGATATCGCCGACGACATTCACCAGCACCACCTCCTTGCCGCCTTCGATCACGGTGACCACGACTCCGGCGATCGCCTCCTTGCCCCGGGTGCGGAGGTAAACGCCCACGTCTTCATCCTTCTCCTTCGCGGTCACGATGCGCTCCCAACCCTTGCTTTCCAGTTCGCTGCGGATGCTCTGGACGTGCGCCTCCGTCTCCTTGCGGTTGGAATCATCCAGGCCGATGACGTTGACCCGGACGGCTTCGAGCCCTTTCAGCAGGTCGGCGACTTCGGGTTCTTCCTTGCCGGCGATCCCGGAGACCATCGAGAGGAGGTTGCCCTTGAGATTGACCTCCACAAATTCACCGCCGGAAGCCGGCGGGGTGAACTTGCCGAAGTCGATGAAACCCGAGGTGGATTTTTCAGCCCGGGCGCCCAATCCCAAAGTGAGGGACAGGGCCACGGCTGCGAGGGTGGAGCGTAAGGTTTGCTTCATGGTTAGCGTGGCGTTGATGGTGAATTTCCGGCCGGACTTCTGTGCCCGGCTCCTCCCAACACCCGCGAACCCGTTCCCCGGTTGCAAAAAATGTGACTTTTCCAACGGAGGCCCTTTTCGCCGGGATCAATCCTCCTGCTCCGGCGCTCGTGGCGAACGTCGCAGACCGTTTTGCCACCACAGCTTCCACACCATCCACAGCGCCTCATAGACGATGTCCTTGGAGATCTTGGAGGTGCCCAAAAGCCGGTCGGTAAAAATGATCGGAACCTCGGTGATTTTTCCGCCGCGCCGCCAGATGCGGTGCGTCAGCTCGATCTGGAAGCTGTAACCGTTGCTCTGCACGGAATCGAGGTCCAGCGAGGCAAGCGCCCGACGGCGGAAGCACTTGAAACCGCCCGTCGGATCCGTGATCTGCATCCCGGTGATCATTCGCACATACTCGCCTGCCCCGATGCTCAGCACGAGGCGGTTGAGCGGCCAGTTGATCACCCGGATGCCCCCCTTGTAACGGGAGCCCAGAACGAGGTCCGCATCCTCGGCCTTCGCCGCCTCGAGGAACTTGGGAATGTCGGTGGGATTGTGCGAAAAATCCGCGTCCATCTCGAAGATGAACTCGTAGCCGTGCGCCAGGGCCCAGTTGAAACCGGCGATATAGGCCCGCCCAAGTCCCTGCTTCAATTCCCTATGCAAGACATGGACATGGGGATTGGTCGCCGCAATCTCGTCGGCCAGCTGGCCGGTGCCGTCCGGCGAATTGTCATCCACGACCAGCACATCCAGCGTGACCGGCTGGGCCATGAGACGCTTCACCAACTGCGGGAGGTTATCCCGTTCGTTGTAGGTGGGAACTATGATCAGCGTCTCGGCCGCCATGGCTGGGGACAAGGTGTTCACCCTTAGGGGTCGAAACAAGACGATTCAGTGATGCCGTAACAATCCAGGCGTGGGATGGAGGTACAGAGACGGCTTAGCAGCCATTCATCCGGGTAAAACCCTCCGCGGGTGGGGCGAGCGTCCCCGCGAGCCAGGCTGCCTCAAACCTAGGTGGCCTCGGCTCGCGGGGACGCTCGCCCCACCCAGCTTTTCTCCGTTCGCAGAGTTACTTCGTCGGCGAGAAATCCAGCGGGGCGAGGAACACCGACTTCACGCCTCCCTGCACCGTCAGCGAGCCGCCCGCCTTCGCCTCGCTGGCCTTCTTGGCGGCGACCCATTCGGGATCCTTCCCAAACTCACCAAATGAGGCCGCCGCGCCTTCCTTGGACTTGTGGGTGACCATATACTGGAGCGTCGTCTCCGCCGCCGGCTGGTCTGACATCCGGTGGAAATAGCCGTAGTTGTTGATCCCATGCTTGGCGAAAAGGGCGATGGTGTGGTCGCGGAAGCGGGCGTCCAGGTTTGGCAGCAGGCCCGCCGGCGTGGTGTAGGTGCGCAGTTCAAACACCCCGCCGTGGGTGATGTCGCCGGTCTGCACGGCCGGAGAGAAATCGGTGGCCTGCAGGAAAAAGTTCTCCGGCGGCTTCGCGAGGAGTGCGCCATTGGCTTCGCTGGCCTTGTAGGCGGCCTGCAAGTCGGGGTCGGCCACGAAGGCGTTCCAAGAGGCCTCGCGCGCCTCACGGCTCGGATAGCGCAGAAGAAAGTGCAGACGGTTGTCAGACGCATCCACGGGCAGCCAGTAGCCGATGCTCTCCACGCCGTGCTTCTTGAACAGCCGCAGCGTGTGGTTCCGGAACCGGTTCAGGAGATCGTCCTTCTTGTCCGGATTGAAGGTATAGACGCGCAGTTCGTAAACCCGGGTGTCCGGCATGGGGGTACTTTGGCTGGTGGCACAGCCGCCCACAAGCAGGCAGGCGAAACCCAAAAGGGCGGCAAAGAAGGCGCGTAAGTTCATGGTGTCGGCCTTGATTGCCCGTCTGAACCGCCAAGACGTCAAACAAAAACCTTGTTGGCGGCGTGAACCTTGCGCCTAGCTTTCCCCATGCTTTCGCGCACCGCGTCCCTCCGACGCGTCACCTCCGAGACTGAGATCGCCCTGACGTTGAACATCGACGGCAAGGGCAAGGCCGTCGTGAAGACCGGCCTCGGCTTCTTCGACCACATGCTGACGGCTTTCGCCAAGCACTCGGTCTGCGACCTGAAGCTCCGTTGCAAGGGCGACCTGCACATCGATGCCCATCACACGGTGGAGGACTGCGGGATTGCCCTTGGCCAAGCCTTCTTGCAGGCCTTGGGCGACAAACGGGGCATCCGGCGTTATGGCAGCGGATTCGATCCCCGGAACCCTTTCACTGGGGAAGCCCATGTGCCCATGGATGAATGCCTGGCCCGGTGCGTCATTGATTTCAGCGGTCGCCCTTATTTGGTCTGGCGCGGCATGGACGAGTTGTCCCAACGTCGCATCCCGTTGGCCGACAAGAATCAAGATATGTCCTCCGCCTTCCGCTTCGGGCTCGCCCGGGAGTTTTTTCAAGGCTTCACCAATGAGGCCAAATGCAACCTGCACCTGGAGCTGCTTTACGGCGGCGAGCCGCATCATGTGGTGGAATGCCTGTTCAAGGCGTTCGCCAAGGCCGTTGACTTTGCCTGCCAGCGCGATCCCCGCATTGCCGACCAAATCCCCAGTTCGAAAGGTAAGTTATAAATGTTTCCGCAATGTCACCCCTGGGAGTATCCCGCGAAAAGATCGCTGAATAGTCGCTGAGCACCTGCGTCCATGCCTATGTCGTTGAAAAATGACTATCCTTCCGCAACTGACGAACAGTTGGTCGGCTGGTCGCGCGAAGGCGACACCGAAGCCTTCGAGCAACTGGTATTCCGGCACCGGGACAAGATTTTTGCCCGGGCACTGATGATGATGCGGAATGAGGAAGAGGCGTTGGATCTGTCTCAGGAAGCGTGGGTTAAGTCGTGGCAGAGGCTGCATCAGTTTCAGGGCGAATCGTCCTTTGCCACTTGGATGACGCGGATCGTCATCAACCTGTGCCTGGATCGGATTCGCCGTCAGAAGAAGATGCGGGCCGAATCCATCGAGCAGATGGAGGAAGATTTGGGCGGAGTCGAGCGACACATGCCGATTGAGCATGCGAACCCGACCGAAGGGTTAGAGAATGACGAGTTACGGAAACGCATTGATGAGGCCATGGGCAAGCTTACCGAAGCCCATCGGACCGTCCTCGCGCTCCATGAATTTCAAGGGCTGGAATACAAGGAGATCGCCAAACGGGTTGGCATCTCCATTGGCACCGTGATGTCACGGCTGTTCTATGCCCGGCGGCGCATGGCGTCGCTGTTGCAGGGTCTGAAGCGGGAACGCAAAGAGTGAAAGGAATGTTATGAGCAGTGAGCAAATGTTGGAAATCATGGCGCTAGTCGATGGCGAACTGGCCACCGGCCGTCAGGCCGACGTGCAGCGCCTGCTGGCGGCGGACACCGAGGCGGCGGCGCTGCATCGCGAACTGGGTGCCATGCGCCAGGTCATCCGGGCCCACGAGCCGATCGGCCAGGTGGCCGACACGCGCGAGTTCTACTGGTCGCAGATTCAGCGTCGCATTGAGCAGGAGGCAAGGGCCGCCGCTCACGCCGCCAACCCCAAGCCGGGACTCTCGTCCTGGCTGCGCTGGCTCGTTCCGGTGGTCGGTGTGGCCGCCGTGGCCGTGGTCGTGACGTTGCAGCAGACTGCCTCCCCGACCATCACCGAGGCTGCGGCCGTCGTGGATTCGAGCCAGGCGGAAGCCAGCTCGCTGACTTACCGCTCGGACGCGGACGGCGTGACCGTGCATTGGATTAACTGATTGCGGGATCAGTCCGGTTTCCTTAATCAGAGGCGGCAGAAATCACTTTATGCGCATATTTGTTCGGTGCTTGGGCATACTCGCCCTCTGGCTTTCTGGTCTCCTCCTGCTGTCCGCCACTACCCTGGCCGCCGATTTGAAGCTGCAAACCCGGCTCGTCTGGGGTACCGATCAGGACAAACCACCCGGCAAGGATTGGCAGGAGATCGACGACAAGACGCGCGCCAAGTTGCACCAGTTCAAGTGGAAGCATTACTGGGTAGTCAACCAGTGCACGGCCGACACCAACGCCAAAGAGCACAAGAAAGTCTCCCTGAGCGACAAGGGCGCAGTTGAAATAAAGGACTTGGGCAACGGTAACGTGGAGATTCGCCTTCTTGATCTGAAAACCGGGGCCGAGCCCAAGCGGGTCAAGGTTGTCCAACACTCCATCGAGGCTCTGAAGAAGGGTGAGCTGTGCATCCTTGCCGGCGACGACAAGGAAACGTGGGACAATGCCTGGTTCGTGATCATCACGGCAGCCCCCTGACCACAACCTGTTTGGTTTCCCGCTAAATGGCTCCCCAAGATGTTGGGGAGCCGTTCGCGTTAAAGGAGGACTTTCCTATTGTCCCCCTGCCCTTGGCTGGTAAGCTTTTCCTGTTCGATTTCCGGGCCGTTTTCGGCCTGTCTTTTTTAGCATTATGGCAGACAACTCACCGACGCCGAGCAACGTTTACGACGGCTCCAAAATCAGCACCCTCGAAGGTCTCGAGGCGGTGCGGAAAAAGCCCGGCATGTACATCGGCGGCACCGATGAACGCGCACTTCATCACTGCGTTTCCGAGGTGCTCGACAACTCCGTCGATGAACACCTCGCCGGCCATTGCAACCGGATCGAGGTGAACATCCACGTGGATGGCTCCATCTCGATCCACGACGATGGCCGCGGCATCCCGGTGGACCCGCATCCGGTAAAGAAGATTCCAACGGTCGAACTCGTCCTCACCACGCTGCATTCCGGCGGCAAGTATGGCCAGGGCGGCTACAAGTTTTCCGGCGGCACCCACGGCGTCGGCGCCAAGTGCGTGAACGCCGTCTCCGAGTGGTTCGAGGTCGAAGTCTCGCGCGACAGCAAGGTGTACCACATGGAGTTCGCGCAGGGCAAAGTGACCAAGAAACTGGAGGTCATCGGCAAGTCCAAGGCGACCGGCACCCTCATCACCTTCAAGCCCGACCCTGAGATCTTCCGCGACACCGTGGAATTCAAGGCGGACATCATCTCCCAGCGGTTGCGCGAGCTGGCGTTCCTGAATTCCGGCCTGGAAATCATCTTTACCGACGAACGGCGGCCGGAAGCCCAGCCGGAACGGTTCTTTTACAAGGATGGCACGGAGGAATTCGTCAAGCAGCTCAACAAGAGCAAGACGGTCCTGCACCCAAAGCCGATCACCGTCCGCAAGGAGATCAAGCAGACAACCAGCGAGAAGGAGATCGAAATCCATACGGAGGTCGTGCTGCAGTACAACGACTCCTACACGGATCAGGTGCTCTGCTACACCAATACCATCCACAATCCGGATGGGGGCGCCCACATGTCGGGCTTCCGCAACGCGCTCACCCGTTCCATCAACCAGTACGCCAAGACGAACAGCCTGCTGAAGGACAAGGACCCGCAGATCACGGGCGACGACGTCCGCGAAGGTCTGGCCGCCGTGATTTCCATCAAGCACAGCGACCCGAAGTTCGAGTCGCAGACCAAGGTGAAACTGCTCTCACCCGAGGTGGAGAGCATTGTCGGGTCCGCCACGTACGAGGGCCTGATGAACTATTTCGACGACAATCCGCCCGTCGCGAAACGTATCGTCGAAAAGGCGCTCAACGCCGCCCGTGCTCGCGAGGCCGCCCGCAAGGCCCGTGAAGCCGTCCGCAAGACCTCGCTGTCCGGCGGCGGTCTGCCCGGCAAGCTGGCCGACTGTTCGGACCGTGATCCGGCGAACACCGAGCTGTACATCGTCGAAGGTGACTCGGCAGGTGGCTCCGCGAAACAGGGCCGCGACCGCAAGTTCCAGGCGATCCTTCCGATCCGCGGCAAGCTCATCAACGTGGAGAAGGCGCGCCTGGACAAGGTGCTGCAGAACAACGAAATCCGGACGATGATCACCGCCATCGGCACCGGCATCGGCGCGGGCGAGGGCGAAGGCGCGTTCAACATCGAGCGCCTCCGCTACCACAAGATCATCATCATGACCGATGCTGATGTGGACGGCTCGCACATCCGCACGCTGTTGCTCACGTTCTTCTACCGGCAGATGACGCAGCTCATCAAGGATGGCTACGTCTACATCGCCCAGCCGCCGCTCTATTCCATCACCCGAAAAAAGCGCACCGACTACGTGGATGACGACGCGCAGATGAACCGCATCCTGCTCCAGATTGGCATTGAGGATGTCAGCCTCAAGAACCTCACCGACGGCAAGGAGATCCCCGCCAAGCAGTTGGAGGAGATCCTCGGCCTGCTGGAGACACTCGACAAACACGCCACCTACATCCAGCGCGTCGGCGGCAATTTCTCCGACTACGTGGAAAAGCGCGGTGCCGACGGCTCGTTGCCGCTGCATCTGGTGAAGACCCGCGAGGGCAACCATGAGACGGTCCAATACTTCGTCACCAACGAGGAGTTTGAAGCGTACAAGGCCAAAAACCTCGACCTGCTGGGCGACACGGAAGAACGCGCCAAGGCCGAAAAGAAAGGCGTCATCCGCCGGGCCAAGCACAACGATCTGCACCTGGAAAACAAGGCGATCAGCGAACTGCTCGCGAAGCTCTCCAAGAAGGGTCTCTCCGTGGAGCATTACTCCGCGCAGGACAAGCCGCTCTTCGAGCTGATCGAGGGCGAGGGCGAGAAGGCCAACATCACCCCGCTGTTCTCCATCCCCGAAATCCTCGCCAAGGTGAAAGCCGTTGGCAAAAAGGGCATCCAGCATATCACCCGCTTCAAGGGTCTGGGCGAAATGGACGCCAAGGAACTGTTTGAGACCACCATGGACCCCAAGGTCCGCAAGCTGCTCCGAATCGACCTCACCGACGCCGTGGAGGCCGAGGAGATGTTCACACGCCTGATGGGCGATGAGGTCGAACCACGCCGCCAGTTCATCGAGGACAACGCCCTCAACGTCCGCAATCTCGACGTCTGATCTCGCGCCGCCCCGCCCAACCAATTCCCCTTTCCCGTTCGCCCCATGCCTGACGAATCCGATCCGCAGATCCCCGTAAATTCTCCCGCATCTTCCGGCGGTGCCTATTCCGCCGGCGAGAAGGTCGCCAAGATCAATGTCGCCGACGAGATCAAGAACTCGTTCCTCGACTACTCGATGTCGGTGATCATCTCGCGCGCCCTGCCCGACGTGCGCGACGGCCTCAAGCCCTCGCAGCGCCGCATCCTGTTCGCGATGCACGAGCTGTCGCTGTTCCCGGGGCGCAAGCACTACAAGTGCGCCAAGATCTGCGGTGACACCTCCGGCAACTACCACCCGCACGGCGAGGCGGTGATCTACCCCACCCTCGTCCACATGGGCCAGCCGTGGGCGATGCGCGAGAAGCTCGTCGATGGCAAGGGCAACTTCGGCTCGGTCGAAAATGATCCGCCCGCCGCCATGCGGTACACCGAGGCGCGGCTCACGCACCTCGGCGCGGCGCTCATGTCCGACATGGACAAGGACACGGTGGACTTCGTGCCCAACTACGACGAGCGCATGACGGAGCCGAAGGTCTTCCCGGCGGCCTTCCCGAACCTGCTCGTCAACGGCGGCACGGGCATCGCCGTCGGCATGGCCACCAACATGGCCCCGCACAATCTCGCCGAGGTCATCGACGGCATTTGCGCGCAGATCGACAAGCCCGAGATCACCAACGCGCAGCTGCAGAAGTTCATCAAGGGCCCCGATTTCCCGACCGGCGGCATCATCTGCGGCATCGAGGGCATCAAGAACTACTTCGAGACCGGCCGGGGCAGCATCAAACTGCGCGGCAAGGTCGGCATCGAGCAGATGAAGGGCAACCGCGAGCAGCTCATCATCACCGAGATTCCCTACAACGTGAACCGTGCGGCGCTCGAGGAGCAGATCGCCGACCTGGTGAACAACAAGGTCGTCACCGACATCAGCGGCGTGCGCAACGAGTCCGACGAGAACTGCCGCCTCGTCATCGAGCTCAAGCGCGATGCGATCCCCAAGGTCGTCATCAACAACCTCTTCAAGCACACCCAGCTCGAGGTCAGCTTCAGCGTCAACGCGCTGTCGATCCATCAGGGCAAGCCGAAGACGCTCACCATCCGCGAGCTGATCGCGGCCTACATCGACCACCGCCGCGAGGTGGTGCTGCGCCGCACGCGCTTCGAGCTGCGCAAGGCCGAGGAACGCGCCGAGCTGCTCGAGGGTTACGTCTGCGCGCTGAACAACCTCGACGAGTTCATCCGCATCATCCGCAACTCGAAGAACCGCGACGAGGCCAAGGTGAAGCTGCTCGCCTTCGAGTGGACCCGGGGCCAGGTCGAGCGCTGGGGCATTCTCATCCGCAGCGCGGACCGCCTGAGCAGTGCCGGCCGTTATGCGCTCACCGAGCGCCAGGTCGATGCCATCCTCGAACTGCGCCTTTACCAGCTCACCGGGCTGGAAATCGACAAGGTCCGCGCCGAATACGCCGAGCTGGTCGAGAAGATCAAGGACCTCCTCGACATTCTCGCCAAGGAGTCGCGCGTGATGAGCATCATCAAGAAGGAGCTCAAGGACATCAAAGACCGGCACGGCAACCCGCGCCGCACCGACATCGTCCCTGACGAGGGAGAAATCGCCATTGAGGATCTCATCGCCAACGAAGGCGTCATCGTCACCCTCACGCACAACGGCCTGATCAAGCGCACGAACGTGTCCAGCTACCGCGCCCAGCGCCGGGGCGGCAAAGGCGTCATCGGCATGGCCACGCGCGAGGCGGAAAAACCGGAGGATGCCGACTTCATCGAGCGGCTCTTCACCGCGAGCACGCACGATTACCTGATGTTCTTCACCAATCTCGGCCGCGTTTACGTCGAGCGCGTCCACGAGATTCCCGACATGGGCCGCGCGGCCAAGGGGCGCAGCATCGCGAACCTGCTCGAGCTCCGCGCCGAGGAGAAAGTGCAGACGCTCGTCCGCGTGAACGCCAAGTATGGCGCCAACAAGGAGGACCAGACCTGGCAGCAGACCAACGAGCTCTTCTTCGTCACCCGCCAGGGCACCGTGAAGCGCACCGCGCTCAGCGATTTTCAGAATGTCCGCAAGGGCGGCATCATCGCTGTCACGCTTGAAGAGGGTGACGGCCTCGTGGAAGTACGCCTCACGACCGGTCAGAACGAGATCGTGCTCATCACCAAGGAGGGCATGAGCATCCGCTTCGACGAGGGCCAGGTCCGCTCCATGGGCCGCAACGCCGGTGGTGTGAAGGGCATCGAACTGGAGAAGACCGACGCGGTCGTCGCCTGCGCACTCGTGGAAAAGGACGCCACCCTGCTCGTCGCCGGCGAGCATGGCATCGGCAAGCGCACGGACTTCGAGGAGTACCGCCTCCAGTCCCGCGGCGGCAAAGGCATCATCACGATGAAGACCGGGGACAAGACCGGCCAGGTGGTCGGCGCCCTCACCGTGCGCGATACCGATGAGGTCATGCTCATCACCAACGGCGGCCAGATGGTCCGGATCCCGGTCCAGGGCATCCGCGAAGCCGGCCGGAACACGATGGGCGTGAAGCTCATCAACCTGGAGGAGAAGGATAAGCTCCAGGCCATCGCCCCCGTCATCTCCGAGAAGGAAGAGGACGAAGCCATCGGCGAGACGCCGCCGCTGCCGGGGACCTGATTCAGGATCGGCCTACCCCGACCCACCCTCATCTGGAAATGGCTGCGACGCCCGCCAAGGCGTCGCAGCCGAGCACGGCCGGAGATACGGTCTTGGGAAAGGAAGGGGAAAAGACAGCTTTTAGGAGGAAGCATTCCGTCCGGGGGATTTCTGGATCGGGCGGCCTGAGGGGTTCCAGGGCTGCTGGGAGCGGAGGACGCCGACACAGAGGCAGAGGAGT
>CAIXUG010000065.1 GCA_903922605.1 uncultured Verrucomicrobiota bacterium | reverse complement strand
GGCTACAGCGATCCCCGCCAGGCGACGGAGACGTGTGGGTTCGTCGAGCAAATGCTCTCCGACGAAATCCTGTTCCAAATCACCGGCGACCCCGCCTGGGGCGATCATTGCGAGGACGTCGCGTTCAATTCCTACCCCGCCGCGGTCATGCCCGATTTCCGCTCCCTGCGCTACCTCACCTCGCCGAACATGGTCTTGAGCGACGCCAAGAATCATTCCCCGGGCATCGGCAACGGCGGGCCGTTCCTGCTCATGAACCCGTTCAGCTCCCGCTGCTGCCAGCACAACCATTCCCAAGGCTGGCCGTATTTCAGCCGCAGCCTGTGGATGGCCACCGCGGACGACGGGCTCTGCGCCACAATGTATTCCGCCTGCACCGTGACCGCCCGGGTGGGCCTCGGCGAAACGGTGACAATCCGCGAGGAAACCCATTATCCCTTCGACGAAAGCGTGCGGTTCACCCTCTCGACCAAGCAGCCGGTGACGTTTCCGCTGAGCTGGCGCATCCCGGCATGGTGCGCCGCGGCAAAACTGACCATCAACGGCGCGCCGGCGGCGCTGCGGCCCGCGGCGGGCGGCTTCGCCCGCTTGGAGCGCGAATGGCGCGACGGCGATCAAGTGGTGCTCGACCTCCCCATGGCCCTCCATGTGCGCACCTGGACCAACAACCACGACAGCGTGAGTGTTGATTACGGTCCCCTCACTTTCTCGTTGAAAATCGACGAGGAATACATTCGCCAGGACAGCACCAAGACCGCCATCGGTGATTCCAGTTGGCAGAAGGACGCCGATCCCGCGCAGTGGCCCTCCTTCGAGATCCATCCCACCACGCCATGGAACTACGGCTTGGTGCCGCCCTCGGCCAATCTGGCTGCGGACTTCACCCTCCGCCGCCGGCCCTGGCCGACGAACGATTTCCCCTACACCCTGGCCGACGTGCCGCTGCGCCTCACGGCCAAGGCCCGCAAAATCGCCGCGTGGAAACTGGACCGCTTCGGCCTCTGCGCCCCGCTGCAAGCCGGCCCGGCGCTCACCTCCGAGCCCGTGGAAACGGTGGAGCTGGTCCCCATGGGCGCCGCCCGGTTGCGCATCACGGCCTTCCCCACGGTGACCGCGGAAGCGAAGACCGGCCACGCCTGGGCGGAGCCCCTGCTCCCCAAGCCCTCCAAGTACCAGGCCGGCGCCTCGCATTGCTTCGAGAATGACACCGTGGAGGCCCTCGGCGACGGCATCCTGCCGGCGAGTTCCGATGACGAAAACGTGCCGCGCTTCACCTGGTGGCCGCGGCGCGGCTCGCCGGAATGGGTGCAGTATGTTTTCCCGAGCGCGAAGGTCGTCACCAAGGCGGCCGTCTATTGGTTCGACGATTCCGGCCACGGCGGGTGCCGCGTGCCCGCCCACGCCCGCTTGCTCTACCGCGAGGGCACGCAATGGAAGCCCGTCCCCGGCGGGGAATTCGGCCTCCAGCGCGACACCTTCAACCGCGTGAGTTTCCCCCCGGTCACCACCACCGCTTTGCGGATCGAAGTTCAACTCCAAAATGAATTCAGCGGTGGGATTTTGGAGTGGGAAATCTCCGAAGCCAATCCGTGAAGTTTTGCCCCGAGTGCTCCGTCCAACCCTGACAACGACTGCGACCTGAATGAACAAGCTCTTTTCCCTCCTCTGGCTGACGGCCCTGGCCGTCACCACCACCACCGCGCCCCGGGCCCGCGCCGCCGATACCGCACCGCTCCGTGCGCCGGCCGGGCCCTTGGTGGCCTGCAACCCCTACGTCACTCTCTGGTCGCGCGGGACCGATCTCGCCGGTGTGAACACCAGCCACTGGACCGGCCGCGAGCATCGGATGGCCAGTTTGATCCGCATCGACGGCCATCCGTTCCGCCTCATGG